>CAYTNQ010000171.1:0-9800 GCA_964439175.1 uncultured Anaerolineales bacterium
ATAATCTGCACCTTCGCCATTGAAAGAAGCATAACCAACTGCTCCGGGGTTCACACGGAAGCCGGGCAGGATCTCTAGTTTGTCCGCGTCAGGTAAGAGACGAGTCTACAGGCAGAACGAGTTCCACTATCCGTCTCGCCGCGTCATTCAATCTGGCCGCCGCCTGACGACGAAGGGCAGCGGCCTCTTCGTGCGCAGCGGTCACCATGGCCTCGGCCTCGCGCTTGGCCTCTTCAATCCCTCGCCGATAGAAAGCTTCAGCCTCTATCCGCCCCTCATGATCGGCCCGAGCGAGAGTATGCTCAGCCTCCTCGCGGGCAGCCTGTATCTTCGCTTCAACCTGCCGACGGGCTTCCTCAACCCGGCGTCGCAACTCCAATTCTTTTTGGTTGATAGCCTGCAGGGGGGAGATAGGATCTGTCATTGTCGTCTTCATCAACTGCTCAGGGCATCAGCCGACCCAGGATATTCTTCACAACCCTAACTCATTATAACACTCTTTTCGCCCAGCATCAACCTGACATTAACCGGGAACATTTCAGTGTGTCCGATTGTTGTCTTCCAGGTTGCTCAATGGAGAGCCAATTCACTTCCATCCATTGGCGACCTGAGATGTCCAGCAATCCCCAGCCCAGCCTCCCCCATGGAGTTACGACCATGTATTGATTATCGATCCACATCACAAACCCCAGCGGCCCTCGAGGGGATGGGGCGTTCTCCAGCACTGTCCGCCCATCCACGCTGAAGCGCGCTTGCTTGGTTCCCCATTCGATACGATAGGTGTACCATTTGGTCATCTCTGCGTCGAGTATTGCCTCTTGTACGTTCACGGCCCGCTGGATGAGGGGCCATAGGGTGTGGTAGATCGGACGAAGATTCATCAGCAGCACTGCCAGGGGGGCGAAAGGTGCCACCAGCAGAGCCCCAGGGCGCGTGGCATCTATGGTGGCTGCCTTCCAGCCGTAGCCCGGCACGCCCAGGTCTAATTTCATGTTGGAAGGGGGCGCGGCATGGAAGAACCAGATGGCGCGGGGGAGGGTCGGTGTTCGCACTCCGGTCATCAAGAATGGATCGTTCCAAAAACCAAACCCAGCCGTACCTCTCAGCCCCGAAGAGCCGTCCCCCGCTGGGTGAGAGAAACGAGCGCGTACTGTCAACTTCAGGGGTGGATGCCAGGGGAAATGGCGGCGTGGCAACCCCTGATAGTCATCTATCTGGGCGTCGGTATATTGCCGGCTGGAGGTGTCAGCATTGACGAAGCGAAGGCTGGTGCCGGTAGGCTCCAGGGTACCATTGCCCCTAAGGTAGCGCTGCCAGTGGGGGTCAAGTTGTGCCGAGAAGTCTTGGTATACGTCCATCACTGCGTCATCCTGTTTTCTGACTACACGGTAGGGCCCTTAGCAGTAGAGAAGGGGTTTCGCAGCTTACTCTTCTCCTGGGTCAGTTGTCGCTTCTTCCCCTTCCTCCCCGCCTCTGAAGGCGGCCGCCAGGGATGCCTGGGTGATGGCCTGGTAGACTGCATCCAACTGGCTTTGGAGTGAGGCTCCGGCCATAAAGGCCGGTTCACCCAGGCGTTTCAGGATAGGGAGTGTCACCGATGGGGGCTTGATGGTCAGCGCAAAAGCTTCCAGCGGCTCTCCCATCTCCCAAAAATCGGGGATTGTTTCGTCCAGGGGGATGACCTCCTCGGGCTCCTCTTCGAATTCCTCCTCGATGACTTCATAACCGGCCCGGCGCTGGCGCATGGCTTGCAAGATTTGCTCCTGGCTGCGTCCGCGCAGGCGAAAAAGGAGGAAGGGGTCTTCGTCAAATTGTTCGCCCAGGATGTAATGGGTGGCGGCGACGTGTTTGCAGGGGTTGGCCCAATCGGGGCAGGAACAATCGGTAACCAGGTCGCCTGGCTCCTCGGGGAAAAGGCTGACGCCGGCGGCAGCGAAGGCCTCTTCGATGTCCGGCGGCATTTCGCCGGCCAGCAGTTGGGCGGCGAAAATCGCCTGGTCGGCCAGGGCGTCAATCACCTTCTCCCACTGGGCATCGCTCAGCGGCTTGACCTGGATAGTGACTTTGTAAGGGGTGCGGCGTGAGCCTTGCACGCGGGCGGTTACGCCTCCCTTGGTTTCTTCGATGGAGAGCACCTGTCCCCGGCGCGCGTAGTTGCGCCCGCGCCGTAAGCGCTTAACTTCCATCAAGTCCTCCATGGCCTCAATCCAGCGCGTGGCCCACCAGTTTTTGGTAAAAGCCCCCCGCTTGCTGCGTGCTTTGATGCCTCCCTCCGCCTCCAGTGGCTTGGAAGGCTTGAAGTAGTAGTCGCTGTAATAGCTGTAACGTCGTCGTGCCATGATTTCTCCGGTCGTCAGTGGTCAGTAGTCAGTGGTCAGTCATCAGTAGACAGTCATCAGTAAACAGTAATCAGTAATCAGGAAACAGCGCTCAGATGAATGGTGAGAGACTATCTAACTACTGACGACTAATTACTGATTACTGTCTACTGACCACTGACCACTGTCTACTGTCTCCTCAGTTGCACCAACTGGCGCAGGTCGTCGGTCGAGAGCTCGGTCAGCCACTCCTCGCCCTTGCCTACCACAGCCTCGGCCAGGGCCTTCTTGCTTTCGATCATTTCATCAATCATCTCTTCCATGGTACCCACTGTAACGAATTTGTACACCTGTACGTTGCGCGTCTGGCCGATGCGAAAGGCGCGGTCGGTGGCTTGATCTTCCACTGCCGGATTCCACCATCGGTCAAAGTGAAAGACGTGGTTGGCGCGGGTCAGGTTCAAGCCGGTGCCGCCTGCCTTGAGGGATAGGATGAAGATAAGCGGGCCACGGCCATCTTCCTGGAAGCGCCGCACCATCTGGTCTCGCTTCTTGGCGGGCACGCCGCCGTGCAGGAATTGTGCCGGACAGCCCAGCACCTGGGGGAGATAGGCACGCAGCAGATGCCCCATCTCGGCGAACTGGGTGAAGACCAGCGCCCGGTCGCCCACTGAGACGACCTCTTCCAGCATCTCTGTCAGGCGAGCCAGCTTGCCGCTGCGCCGGGCAAGTTCTGCCACATCCGCCTCGCCCCCATCGGATTGGTGCAGATATTGAACGGGGTGATTGCAAATTTGCTTGAGTTGCATCAACATGCTCAGCACCAGTCCCCGCCGTTCGATCCCCTCACTTTCGGCTACCTGTTGCAGCGCGTCTTGTACTACCGCTTCGTACAATGTGGCCTGTTCCTGCGTCAGGTGGCAGTAGGCCTTCATCTCTAATTTATCCGGCAGGTCCTGAATGACTCGCGGATCGGTTTTGACGCGCCGCAGGATGAAGGGATCCACCATTGTTTTGAGCTGTCGCGTGGCTTCTTCGTCGCCATAGCGTTCGATGGGCAGGGCGAAGTGTTCGCGGAATCGCTGGCGCGATCCCAGGTAGCCAGGATTGAGGAACTGCATAATCGACCACAGCTCCGACAGGCGATTTTCCACAGGTGTGCCGGTCAGAGCCAGGCGAAAATTGGCCGAAAGTTGGCGTACAACCTGGGTTTGCTTGGCAGATGGGTTTTTGATGTTTTGGGCCTCGTCCAGGATGATGCCCAGCCAGGAGACAGCCTGCATGGTTTCTGCTTCGCGGCGGACGATGGCGTAGCTGCTGAGCACCATATCCACCGACTGGGTAGCCTGGATGAAGTTCTTCCCATGCGGGCGATCCGGCCCCTGGTGCACTAACGTAGTCAGCGAAGGGGCAAAGCGGCGTATCTCCCGTTCCCAGTTCGTTACGACCGAGGTAGGGCAGACCAATAACGTCGGGGCGGGCAGACTTCCCAGCTCTTCCTTTTCGCGTAGTAATAGTGCTATGGCCTGAAGGGTTTTGCCCAACCCCATATCATCCGCCAGGCAAGCACCCAACCCCCAGCGCCGCAGAAAGTGGAGCCAGGAGTAGCCAAAGCGCTGGTAGGGGCGCAAATCGCCCTGCAAACTGGCTGGTTGTGGCAGCTCAGCCAGTTCTTCGTGGCGGGTGAGACGCTCCAGCCAGTCCGCCAACCAGCCCTCGGCAGCGACATCTTCAAGGGGTAGGTCAGCATTACCATCCTCGGCGCCCAGTCCCAGCCGTAGTGCCTCTTGTAAGCTGATGTCTCCCTTCTGCTGCTGCTTCTCCCAGAAGCGAATGGCGGCTTCGATCTGTTCGGCGTCCAGTTGCACCCACTGGCCCCGAATCTGTACCAGGGGTGACTTGAGGGCAACCAGTGCCTCGAATTCCTCCTGGGTGAGGGGCGTGCCACCTAGTGAAAGCTCCCACTGGTAATGTACCAGGTTCTCGAGAGTCATTTTGCTTTTGGGGATGACGTCAGCACTGGGGCTTTTGGCTGGCCGCAAGCGCAAGCGTACGCCCAGCCGCGTGCCAGGCTTGTTCCACCAGGGAGGTACCAATAGGCCAAAACCAGCCTCTTCCAAAAGGGACGCCGTTTCGCGTAGAAAGATATAAGCGTGTTGAGTGTCCAGCGAGAGGCGGCTGGGACGGGCGGATTTCAAGCTGTTGGTAAGGGGTGGGAAAAGGCGGGCGGCGTAGCCCAGGCCGGCCAGTAGCTTCTCCTGCGGCTGCTCGAAGCGACGCCCCAGGCGCTTCAGTACGTTTCCTCGCGTCTGCCATACCACGTCGGCCGGTATCAGCAAGCTGGGATCATCGCGGGCCTGCAGCAAGTAGTGGAGTTGCCAGTCGTGGGAGGGGACTGTAGAAGTGGCAGCTTGTTGGACTGGCGCTTCCAGCCGAAAGGCGACGCGGAAGGCAGCGTCGCCGGCCACGTGCAGGTTGCGCATCCAGGCACGATGGCTGCGGGCCAGGGCCTCCAATTGAGCGGGCGATGCCTCCACACCGGGATCGTCGCGGAAGAGGGCGGCCAGCCAGCACTGGGCGGGGTCGTCGTCAGCCATGCGATGAGGAGCAGCCGGACGGCCCCATTGGCGAGCCATAGCATCGGCCATGGTCTTCAGAAAGGTATCAAGCAATGCATGGGGGGAGATGGAGAATTGATGAGTGCTCACCTCAGCTCGGCAGATGGGCGGCATGGCTTTTTCCAATCGTGCCAGGCGTGGTGCATCCTTTGGCCCATCCAAAATGGGCAGCCAGCGGGCGTGGAAGGTGCGGCCCGTAGCATCGGCGGGGACCAGCACCGGCACCAATTTTTGGGCCGCCAGCATTTCCAGAACCAGAGCGGCTGCTATCTGCCAGTAGCGTACATCGGCACCCAACGCAATGTGGGTTGGCAAGGCATCAACCTGGGGCAGAGCCTGGGCAGATGGCAGCCACATGCCGTGGATATGCCAGGGTGCCAGAAAAGGCGGCGTTTCCTCATCCAGGTCCCAATCATGCAGCAGGGCCGGGGATGGCTGGGGGCCGGTGCGGGTGGCGGGCAGGCGTAACGTCGCCTGACCCGGGCGAGCTCCTACTTGCTGAAGATCCAATCCGGCAACCTGGCGCAGAGCAGCCGGCGCCAGACAAAACGGGTGGTCCTTAGCCCGGGGGCTTTTGGCCAGCCGGCCCTTCTGCCACGGCGGGTGTGGGGCGTCGGTGGTTTCAGCCCAAAAGAGCATACCTCCGGTATCGATCGGAGACCGCGGAGGTTGCCAGTGAACATGTAAGACGATCATCAATCCTCCCAGGTGTGAATGCCCCTGAGCCCAAACGAGGGGAACATTTCTCCCTGAATAAGTATAACATAATCCGTAGCGGAGGACAATGAGGAGATGATTAGTGTGCAGGGTGAGGCTTGTGTCACCTCTTGCTGCGGACTGCCCGCACTAACAGGAGCCCCAGCGCAAGTGCCAACGCCAGCGACCCGCCGCCCAACCATAACAAACCGACCGGCCGGCGTTGCACGACCGGGGTGGTGCGGAGCATCGGGGTGCCCGTTGGTGTCGGCGATGCGGTCGGTGACCCGGATGGTATCGGCGTGAACGTGGGCGCCGGCGCAGCCGTTGGCACCGGACTCAACGTCGGAGCGGAGGTAGACGGGAGTGTGGAGGTGGATGTCGGCGTGGGCGGGGAGGTGGCGGTAGGGCCGGGTGTCTCGAGAGGTGAAAGTGTGCTCGCAACCGTGGCTGTCGCTGATGGTGTGGAAGTAGCCTCTGCTTCATCGCCCATCACCGGCACCGAGGCCGGATCGCCTACAAAGGCCACAATATCTGCCGAGACCCAGCCCAGGCCGTTATCTGCTCCGGCGAACTCTATTTGCCACCATGTCCCTGCCGCATTTTGGCCTACGACTGGTGCCGTTTCGCCCGGCCATAGCGTTCCAAGACGTGGGTAATCAGTGCCAGGGCCGCTCCGCACGCGAACTGCTTCCTCAGCCTGAACGTACGGCCCGGTCTGCATCTTTTTCTGAATCGCTGCGCTTTCGACTTCCTGCGCCCGGGCGCTAGAGGCCAGCGCCCGGTTTCCTGATCCCAGGCTCCCGGCCACTTGTTCTTCCTTCCCGGATTTGAATGCCATCGCCAGTTCGCGCGTCAAGTCCAGGTAGCGGTTGCCGTAGGTCAGGCTGGGCTCGATCATCGTGCCCTCGATCCACTCGTTGAAACTGGTGATCACGATCCAATCGGGCTGGCTGGCGATGGCGGCCGACCACGTTTCCTGGTAATAATCGCCATCTCGCCGGTCCACGGCGAAAGCATCCTCCCGGTCGGTGCGGGTATCGTCGTAGCCGGGCATCACCGTGGCTATCCACAGCCGGTCCCCCCCGTTTTGCGATGCGTAGTGGCGCACCCGGAACCCCCAGTCGCTTAGGGTCTGGCCCACGTCGGGTGACCAGGCGATGCTGTACAGATGGTGCCCGTCGAAGACTGCCTGATATGCAATATCCACCCCCTCGGCGATCCACAGGCTATCGTGATGGGGATCTACTTGATCCCGGATGGCGGCCCATTCGTCGACGCTGAAGCGTCCCTGCCGCCAGAAGAAGATGACCGGCTTGCCCTGGTAGCGCAGATAGGCCGGGTGTTGGGCGTGGACGGATAACAAGTAACGCAAGGCATCGGTCACCGACTTCTGATTGGGGAGGAAAGGGCTGGTGGTCTCAAAATCTACAGCAGCGTGGAAACCCCTGGTGGCGGCTACGTCCAGCAGCTTGCGAAAGTTCGTCTCCGTCTGGTTGTCCTTCTCTTGCGAGCCATACCATGATTGGACTAACGCGTCTAGGCCGGCCGCCTGCGCCTGGCTCACGTGACGCTCGATGGTGGCCGGATCGCTGGAGACGTAAGATTGGGCCGGCTGATCGGCGGGCTGGCCGGAGTTCCAGGTGTTCTGATCGTACCAGGCGTAATAAAAGGCCAGCACCAGGGGAGGATCTTGGGCAAGCGCCAGGCTAGAGCCAGGGATTATAAACAGCAGGCCAATACAAACTACCAGAATGACCAGAAGATGGAGGGTGGGTTTATGGGTCACCTGCATCGCTCCGGAAGGCAGTAGTCAGTAGCCAGTAATCAGTAGTCAGTGACCAGTGGGCAGTAGTCAGTGGCCAGTGGGCAGTAGCCAGTGATCACTGATTACTGCCCACTGATTACTGACCACTGATTACTGATCACTGGCTTCTGAGTATAACACATAAATTTGCATTGACAAGAAGCGATGAACCATGTAGAATTGGCACAGCACGCGGAGGGCGTGTGAAAACAATCGATCAGTCCGTGTCAGGGGGGAACACAATGACGGACAAGCCGGTCAGTAACAACCAGTTGGAGAGCGAAGTATACCACCCCTCGCCAGAGGTGGTGGCAGCGGCCCACGTCAAGGAGTTTGAAGCGCTCTACAAGCGGTCGCTGGAAGATCCAGAGGGCTTTTGGGGGGAACGGGCCGGGGAACTCGAATGGTTCCAAAAATGGGAGAAGGTGCTGGACGACAGCGCTTCTCCCTTTTTTAAATGGTTTGTCGGCGGCAAGACCAACATCGTCTACAACGCCATTGACCGCCATCTCAAAACTTACCGCAAGAACAAATTGGCCCTCATCTGGGTAGGCGAGCCAGGCGACGTACGCACCTTCTCTTATTTTGCCCTCAACCGCAACGTGTCCAAGTTTGCCAACGTGTTGAAGAGTATGGGAGTGAAGAAGGGGGATATCGTCACCATTTATCTGCCGCGCCTGCCGGAGCAGATGATTGCCATGCTGGCCTGCGCCAAGATTGGCGCGGCCCACAGCGTGGTGTACGGCGGCTTCAGCGTCGAGGCACTGGCCGAGCGCATCGAAGACGCCCAAAGCCGGGTGCTCATCACTGCCGACGGCGGCTGGTTGCGAGGCAAGATCGTCCGCCTCAAAGACATCGCCGACGAGGCCATGGCCCGCCAGCCAACGGTCGAAACGTGCATCGTCGTCAAGCGCACCGGGCAGGAAGTCTATATGGAGGCGGGTCGCGATTACTGGTACGACGACTTGATGGGGCTGCCTATTGCCAGTCCCATTTGCGAGACAGAGCCTATGGACGCCGAGGACATGCTCTTTATCCTCTACACCTCGGGCACGACCGGGCGGCCGAAGGGAGTGGTCCACACCCACGGCGGCTACATGGTCTATACTTACACGACCCTCAAGTATGTCTTCGATGTCAAAGACGAAGACCGGTGGTGGTGCGCCGCCGATCCCGGCTGGATTACCGGCCACAGCTACATTGTCTATTCGCCCCTCGTCAACGGTGTGACCAGCTTTATGTACGAAGGCGCACCCACCCATCCTTACCCCAATCGCTGGTGGCACATGGTTGAGAAGTACGGCATCACCATCCTCTACACAGCGCCCACTGCGATTCGTGGCCTGATGCGCTTTGGCGATGCCTGGCCCAACCGGCACGATTTAAGCAGCCTGCGCTTGCTGGGCACTGTGGGTGAACCCATCAACCCGGAAGCCTGGAAATGGTATCACACGGTCATCGGCAAGGAACGCTGTCCCATCATGGACACCTGGTGGCAGACGGAGACCGGCGGCTTCATGGTTACACCGCTACCCATTACGCCGCTCAAGCCGGGTTCGGCCACGCGCCCCTTCTTCGGGATCGATGTGGACGTGGTCAACGACGACGGCCAGCCAGTGCTGCCGGGCGAAGAAGGCTACCTGGTGGTCAAGACTCCCTGGCCTGGTATGCTGCGCACCATTTACAAGGACCCCGACCGCTACCGCGAGCAATATTGGGGCAAATTCAACACCATGTACCAGACCGGCGACTCGGCCCGCAAAGACGAAGATAGCTACGTGTGGGTTATCGGCCGCATGGATGACGTGATCAAGGTCAGCGGCTATCGACTGGGGACAGCCGAGGTAGAGAGTGCCCTGGTGAGTCACCCTGACGTGTCGGAGGCGGCAGCCGTCGGCCTGCCTCATGAATTGAAGGGTAACGCAATCCACGCCTACGTCATCTTACGCGCTGGCGTGGAAGGCAGCGATAAATTGGCCGAAGTGTTGCGCGAGCATGTGGGCCACGAAATGGGCCCCATCGCCAGGCCGGAGACCGTTACCTTCGTGGACAGCCTGCCCAAAACACGCAGCGGCAAGATCATGCGGCGTCTGCTCAAGGCGCGCGCCTTGGGTCTGCCGGAGGGCGATATCAGTACCTTGGAAGGGTAGCTTTTCTCCTCAGGGCGCCATCAATCTGGAATATAGCTCACGGATTTTCACGGATAAACACAGATTTATATAAGAAGTTAAAAAAATCCGTGTAAATCTGTGAAAACCCGGGAGCCATTATCCCCGTGCCATTCATCAATTTAGCTTTGACAGAGCACTAGCCTAACGGTTGCGCAATCATGAACCAGATGTTTCATGAAGGCACAAAATT
>CAYTNQ010000172.1:0-9793 GCA_964439175.1 uncultured Anaerolineales bacterium
CTTTTATTATGGGCTCCGAGGTATACCACGACTATTATCGCTGGCCGCTAAAGGATCGCCGGGTGTTCGAAACCTGGAAAGCTAACACAGCCTGGGGCCACCTGTTTGAGCAGTATCAGCAGCAAGGATATCTGGGCAGCTCGACCCCGGAAGCGAAGACGGTCATTACCGAAGGGGTATAAGTCAAAGGGCTGACTAGTACTCTGTCAAGGGTGATTTGATCCCGCTTTGCGGGATTTGATGAGTAACGGCAAGTGCCATAGCGGTCGATTCGACTCATCAATTCCCCAAAGGGGATCTATGGGTTAACATTGACAGAGCACTAGCGTAAGGGTGATTCGCCCTTACCTGGTCTGCCCCAAAATCCAAAAATCATACAGTCCATCAATCTTCTGGCCCGATGTATCGTCAAAGGCGGCAATCAGGTCGTCTGGATAAGCGATGCCGTAGCGATGTGCCTTCAGATAAGCCTGCAGCGAAGCGAAGAAGGCATCATCACCCAGCTTGGCTCGCACCGCATCGAAGAAGAGGGGTCCTTTACCGTAGACAATCGCACTGTAGTTGCCTTCACTGAAACTGGCGACCGGTCCCGCCACAGCCCGATCCTGTCCTGCTTCTTGGGCAGCGTGATACGGCGCTTCGAAAACCCGTTGCTTGATGACATCGGCCTCGGCCTGGCCGGCTGTCCCCTCGTAATACAGGTAGGCGCTATAATTGGTCAGCGACTCATCGAGCCACGGCTCGTCGAGTTGGTCGTTGCCGACGAGCCCATACCACCATTGATGAGCCACTTCGTGCGCTGTGGCCAGTTCAAAGAAGCCGCCTGGCTGATCATATAACCCCTGAGCAATAACAATCGCGCCCGGATATTCGATGCCACCTGCGTTGGTGGGTGTGGCAACCACATCCAACTCGGCGTAGGGATAGGGACCAAACTCCTGGCTGAAGAGACGAAGCGCGTTGGCAGCGTATTGCAGGGCGTGTTGGCCACCCTCGGCTTGTGCCGAGCGGTAGTAGCTGTTGACCAGCGTCCCATCTACCTTCTGGCTAACCACCCCATAATCGGCGCTCATGGCGACGTAAAAGTCGCGCATTGGCCCGCCGACGGCGACCCAGGTGCGCGTCCCGTCATCATTGTCTAACGTCTCCAACGTGCTGCCCGAGGCCACCACGGTCAGGTCAGCAGGGACCGTCAGATGGACCTGGTAGAAGGCGACATCGGTGAAAGTGGCGTCACCGTAAGGTGGTGCGACTTCCACATTCCAGCCTTCGTCGTCGTAGACGGGAATGGTAGGGTAAAAGCCGGCCAGGGCGTAAACCTCATCGGCGAAGGCGAAGAGGCCATAGCCGGCCGAGGTGTCGGTAGGCAAGGTGTCGCGGAACCAGAGGGTCAGGTCAACGACGTCGCCAGGGGCCAGTGGAGGATCCAAGGGCACCCGCAGGGCCGAGTCCCCCGCTTCTAGCGTTGTGACGACCAGCGCCCCATTCAGCATTACCCGTTCGACGGCCATCACCCCCCCGTACCCGGGCAGGTTGGGATACAGGCGAAAGTAGAGGGCATCGAGAGGGCCTGCCTCGGTGTTCGTGTAACGCACTCGTTCCACCCCCGTCAGAGTTGGGGACTCTCCGGGAACCAGGGTCACCTGAATGAAATAGCGGGTAGCGTCAGGGACAGCCCCTACGTCGGACACGAACTTGGGCCGGAGGTCTGCCTGGTAAGGCGACAAGTCCTGAAGATCAACGACCGGCGTAGGGATGGGAGTTGGCTCAGGCGACGGCGGCAGCAGCGTGGGGGTAGATGTGTTTTCCTTTTGAAGATGGGTCAGCGACGGGATAGGAATGGCTGTGGCCGGCACTGGGGTAGGCAATGGAACTGCAATAGGCAACCCAGCATTGCAGGCGGCCAATGCCAACACAACTAAGATAAAAATGATGGAGATAGAGAATGAGATAGAGTCTCGCCTCATCAACCTAAATACCCTTCTTCCCAAATTATAACTACTGAACACTGACTACTGATCACTGACTACTGATCACTGAAACTAATGTAACCATTCCTCGGCCAGCGGGTTGAGATTGACGCCCGAGAGGGTCTGGGCCAGGCCAAAGAAATGCTGTGGTGTGACGATTTGCCAGCGATAGGTTTCGACGTAAGTACGCATGACCTGGTGATACATCTCATCACCCAACCGGCCGCGCAGAGCATCGAAGAAGAGAGCAGCTTTGGCATAGGTTAGCAATTCGTAATTGGCAGGGGTCATTGCGCTGGCCGGCTGGTCCACGGCGCCGTCTATCCCTCTGGCCGAAGCAACGGCATAAGGAGTCTGCCAGCGCGCCGACAGCAAGTCTTCGGCCGCCGCCTGGCCATACACGCCCCGGTAGTAGTCGAACGCAGCATATTCAGCCGGTCCTTCGTCGAGCCAAGGATGGGCCAACGGGTCATTGCCCACCTGGGCATACCACCATTGATGAGCCACTTCGTGCGCCACCAAAAAGGCGAGTTGGTCGCGATGGGAACCGTACAAGTCCTCGCCGATGGTGACCAGCCCGCTGTACTCCATCCCTCGAAAGCCCAACGGGGCAGCGACCACGTCAAACTCGGAGTAGGGATAGCGGCCGTACAGGTCAGAGAAAAGGCGTAGGGCGGCGGCAGCATGAAATAGGGCCGCCTGGCCGGCTGCCTGGCCGCCAAGCAAGTAATACGAGGTAACCGTCGCCCCGGCCGCCCTGTCACTGACCGATTCCCAACGGTCACTGGCCAGGACCGTCATGTCGCGCAGCGGTCCGCCGGTGATGCGCCACGTTCGCCTCTCCTCCCCTGCTTGCGCTCCAGGTACATCCTCCCCTCGCGGGACAGGCCCCGCATCCTCCCCTCGCGGGACAGGCAGGAGGGGCTGGCCCGAGGTAGTTTTCAATGTTGCACCAGAGGCGACGACGGTCAGCGTAGTTGGGGCAACGAACTCCACATCATAAAAGGCCACCGGGTTGAAGAGAACATCGGCGAAATTGGGTGGCACCTCGGTTGCCCAGCGGTTACCGTCGGACCCTGCCCCGCTACGGTGCACGGCCAGGGTCGGGTAGAAACCGGGCAGGCTTAGGACGCCGTCCTCCCAGCCAAAAAGGGTGTAACCTTCGGCGCGCCGGGGCAGTTCCACACTGAACGCCATGGCCACCGTTGCATCCTCACCAGGAGCTAATGGCGTGGGCAGGAAGAGATGCAAAGTCTCACTTCCGGCATCAGGCTCGGCGGCCATTGGCACCCCATTTACCTGGACCTGGGTGACGGTGATAACACTCCCGTAGCGGGGCATGTTGGGGTAAAGTCGGAAGATCAGGTCCGGTAATGGATCAGGACCGGGGTTGGGCGCGATGAGGCCCATCTGGCCGTCCAGGCGGTCACCCGATGGCGTCAGCTCGGCATAGATGGTATAGCGGGGCAGAGGCCCCACGACCTCGAGCTGAGGTTGCGCCCACTCTTGGAGCGACGCCTGATACACTTGAAGAGGATCAGGCAACAGGGTGGGGGAGGGACGGAGATTAGGCAAAGGCGCACAAGCGATCGCCTGCGCGCCAGCGGCAATTATCATCAAGCAGAGCCAGAGTCGGTTCATCACGAGAGCATTATACCACCTTTCGGACAGTTTGGCACTGTCCAGGGTGGCAACTCTCAGCGCATGTTGATCGGGCCCGATCCCTGATCTATCTTCGCACAACGGTATGCTCGGCCGTGCGGAAGTCCTGGGTCTCCCACACCCCGTCACTGTCGCGTTCGCCCTCCAGCAGCCGGAACCGCTCGCCGGGGCGGAATGGACCGCTGCCGGCATCGAGTTCTACCCGAGCACCTACACTCTCGGGCAAGACAATGGCAATCGGGCCGGAGCCGCTGTCAATCTGCGCTTCAAAGGTACTGCCGGAGGGTAGGACTAGTTCAATCGGGCCGGAGCCAGTATCAAGGAACAGACTGTCGATCTGCAAACCAGTCAGGTCAAAGTCGCAGGGACCAGAACCGGCGTCAAGCGTGAGATCCAGCGGAACTTTGGGGCTGAGCTTTACATCCCAGCGCTCCTGCTCCTGATCGCGGAAGTCTAACGGCCCCAACCAAAAGCCAGTGAAGTGACTGTCCAGGATTACGTCGGCCTGACCACGGTGCAGGCTGGCATCGAAGTTTAACTGGCCACGATAGGCGACGTCACCCTCAATTAGATTGGGTGAATCGCGCAGGACGCTCAGATAGCCGGGCATGCTGGTCCAGTCAACAGCGACTGAGGCTCGCTCCACGCCGGTCAGCGGATATTGGACGTGCTCAGTGCGCATTTCTACGGGGCCGGTTACCTGGACCAGCACCGGGATATCCTGGGCGAAGAAGACGACCGCCGCTGCGCCGCCGATGAGTAATAATATAATTAAAGCGCTGACAATGGCCCCAACCAGCGAGCGCCGGCCAATCAACAGGTCAATACCAAGGGCGACCAGCAGTAGCGGCCAGAGGCGCCAGAGGAGGTTCCACGTTTGCGCGGGCAGGTAGCCCAAGTTCGACAGCAGCAAAATAACACCAGCACCAATGAGCACTAGCGGCCAGAAGATAGACGGCGGACGCCACCTTGGCCTGCGAGTCACTGCTTCCGATTCCTCTTCAAACGGTTCTTGAATATCCGACATAATGCACCTCCCAATGATCATTGTGAAACCTACCCAATGAAGAGCAAATCCCTCCATAATATACGCAAACAGGCCTGGGAAGTTGCGGGTGCGTTCGGATTTGGGGGCAACGGAGTCGAGGCTTTAGCCTGTCATCTTCGGGCCAAACCACGCCAACCTGCTAAAGCCTCGACTCCGGCCTCTTCAGTGCAATTCGCCTCCAAATCCGAACGCACCTGGAAGTTGCAACCTGCTTGCTATCCTTCAGTCAACGTGGTAGACTTCAGCCGTATGAGTGGGCATATGTGGTTCAGGAGGCAGGTCTATGGCTGGTAGCGACCCAGACCGCGAAACGAGCGGCACTATGCACGCAACACTTGACGCTCTCTTGCAACCCTGGCACGATGCCATAGCCGATCCGGCAAAGGCCCAGAAGGAGGTGCTGCATCGTCTCCTGAAAGACTACGCCCAAACTGAGTACGGAGGGCAACACGGCGCGGCCGAGATCGAAGTCATTGAGGACTATCGTCATGCCTTCCCGGTTGCTACCTACGAGGACTACAGACCCCTCATCCAGCGGGTGATGGCCGGCGAGGTGGGTCTACTCCTGGCCGAAGAGCCGGCCGGCTGGGCGATTACGCGGGGCACGACCAAGGGCGAGTCCAAATTCATCCCTATGACCCCGACCGACCTGCGCATGCGCATCAGCGCCGGAAGGGCGATGATGAACTACGTAGCCCACGGCGGACGATACGACCTGTTTCAAGGGGTTAACCTGAACCTGAATTTTCCATCGGTAGTGGGGACGGTACAGGTGGGGGGACGAGAGGTGGAATACGGCTACAGCTCTGGCATCTACACCAAATACGTATCGGCCTTCACCCCGATTCGCTCGGTGCCAACGCAGGATGAAATTGACGCGCTAGGCGGAGGCAAGACCACCCGCGACTGGGAAGCTCGCTTCGAGCTGGCCTACGAGAAATGCAAGGACCAAAACGTCACACTGGTGGGTGGCGTCGCCCCAACCGCCGTACTCTTCGCTCGCTACTTGCGCCGGGCGCACGGAGTCTACCCTAAGAACCTGTGGCAGACACAGGTGATGACACTGGGCAGCGTGCCGGGAATCAACACACGCTATCAGCCAGCGCTCAGAGCTCTGTATGGGCCAATCGCCATTCGCGAAATCTACGGCGCTACTGAGGGCATGTTTGGGCAGCAACGGGACGAGCGCCGGGCGTGGGTACCTAACTACGACCTCTTTCTCTTCGAGGTCGAGACCCGGGCGGGAATCAAAATGCTGCACGAGATGCATCGCGGTGAGATGGGCAGTCTGATCGTCTCGACACCCATCCTGCCTCGCTATAAGATCGGCGACACGATTCTCGCTTTCCGCCCCCCCTACTTCCGCTGCATCGGCCGCGACCGGTGGTGGACTCCGCTGCGCTATGCCTGGGACGAACTGATGACGTTCAATCTGGGCCGGCTATGACGTTCAAACGTAATACGTATTGCGCGACGAAAAGAAGGTGCTCAAGCCTCCTTCGAGGCCGCTTCTTTATACACTTCACGCTTCACGCTCCACGCTCCACGATTTACGCCCCCGGTCAGCGGCGCCAGAAGAAGCCGCGCACCAATATGGACAGACCGATGATAATCAGCACCACAGGCCAGATTATCCCCCAGCCTATCAGATTCCCCAAGCCGATGCCCAGCAGGAAAATGCCGAAAATGAGAGTGCCGGTCACCGACCGCCGGTAGGTGGGCACAAGCGATCGGACCACCACCTCCAAAAGCACGAGCAGCCCGGCCCCGATGGAGATGAGCCCCCAGGCATCCAGGCGCTCGACGCGGATTAGCAAGCCCAGATTATCCGCGAGGAACACCAGCCCGGCCCACACCAGGATGCCGGCCCATATAGCGGCACTGAGTGGATCACGCCGCCACTTCTCGTCCCAACTTTTCTCCTCCTTCTCCTCTTGCTTCTCTAGCTTTTCTTCTTTCTCCTGAACCTGGCGGTTAGTCATGTGCCCTCCCTCCCGTTAATGGTGTACCAGAACCCACTAACATTCATTATATCATAACTTTCTGAGATGGTGAAGATGGGTATAACTCAATTGTAAAGTAACTACTGAGGTCACCAAAATTCAATCCTCTAATTAGCGCCACCTACTCCAGGAATGCCTTGTCTACAGAGTTGACAGGCGGGGCGAAGAGTCTTATACTCCGTAAGAGTTTACGAATAGGGTAGGATCAGGAGAGATCACAATGAGCCAGACATCCCCTGTTCATTCGTTCCGGCTGGACCAGGCGGGATTGGCCCGCCTTTTCGGCGAGCTAGAGGCGCAAATTATGGAGGCCGTGTGGCTCCTGGAAGTTGCCAGCGTGCAAGACGTGTGCGACCACCTGGGCGAAGTCAACTACAAGACGATTATGACCGTGATGAATCGCCTGGTTCAGAAAGGGGTACTGACCCGCCGCCGACAGGGCCGGGCCTTTGTCTACCGTCCAGCCGCCGACCGGGACACTTTTCTCTCTCGGGTTTTTCGCAGTGTGGCGCATGGTCTGCTGGGAGACTTTGGCGAACTGGCTCTGGCTCAAATTGTGGAAACGGCGGGCGAGGTAGACCCGGCACTGCTGGACGAACTCGAGCAGATGATCCAACAAAAGCGGGCGGAGGCCCAACGTGCCAGTGACGGTTGATTATCTGCGCCGGCGTGCTCTCCTGAGGGAGAGCACATCGGGAACCTTCTTGACACTGGTCTCCATTGGCGGGGTTTTTCTCATCGGTGCAACTTTGGCTAGCTTATGGGGCGCGCCAACGCTGGCCTATCAGGTTTTGCACCTCTGCCGGGCAGGATGGGATGAGTTAGGTAGCCATGGGTCAGCCGCCTTGGCGCTTATCATTCCGACAGCCTTGATCGTCGGTTGGATACGGGGCACGGTCAATCTGTCTCTTCAACTATGGAGGACCCATCGACATCTCCGGCACCTGTCACCTCTGGTAAGCCTTATGCCCCGACGGCTGAAACGACTGTCAAAGGAATTGGGGATTGACGGGCAAACCGTGTTCGTAACATCAGACCGACCCTTTGCCTTTTGTGGCGGATACTGGCGACCACGAGTGTGGGTCAGCGCCGGGCTGCTGGCCCACCTGGATGAGGAAGAATTGGCGGCTGTCTTGCGCCACGAGACGCATCATCTCCGACAACGTGATCCACTGCGTCTGCTGGTCGTGCGCACTTTGCGTGAGACGCTCTTCTTTCTGCCGGTGGTCCGGTATCTGAGTGGATGCTACGAAATCGAGCAAGAAATCTCCGCCGACCGGGCGGCTGGCGAGATGTTGCCCCTGGCCAGTGCATTGCATAAGCTATTGATATTGGGCGTCGATCAAACGCGAGGAGACTTGGTCGCCTTGAGCGGGCTGAATGTAACCGAAACGCGCGTCCGCCAACTCATCCGGCCTGACGGCAGCCTTGTGAGGATCTGGTACCACCCTTCGGTGCTGATCAGCCTGGCCCTCGTCCTGACCGTGCTGGGGATGGTGTTGATGACTGCCGGGCACTTGTCCTCCCATCCAGACTTGGGAGCCGGCGCTTGCGACACCCGGCCGTGGACTCTTATGTCAGCCACGTTTCTACATTGAATGCTAGTGACTACTCAGCCAAGCCTCCCGCAGGTTGCCAAGAAAGTCAATTTTGCGTCTCAGAACTCGAACAAGCCGAGGATTTCAACTATAGACCGACTAAACCCGCGGGAGGCTGAGCAGTTATAGGAGGCATTAATCAGGATGGAATCTCAAACGATAGACTACTCTGAGGATGAGGTTAAGCGAGAGAGTCAAACTCCCGTCACGACCAAGCCGATGGCAATGCACATTAATCCCCTGGCAACTCTCGTCGCCGGATTGTTGGTGGGGATATTGGTTGGTTATGCAGGCAGGCCGCTGGTGACGCCGAAACCTCTGTCCCCACCACCCGTCACCTCGGAGAGCAGTGCCAACCCCTCTGCCAGTAACCCGTCTTCTGCAACACTAATGGACGCCGTGATCGCCCAGACCCGTCACTTTGAGGGGGACCCTAACGCGCCTGTCACCATTATTGAATTCGGCGACTTTCAGTGACCATACTGTGGGCGATTCGCCGCTGGCGCGGGGCGCCAGATTAGTGAACAGTATGTGCAGACAGGGCAGGTTCGCTTCGGCTACCAACACTTCGCCTTCCTGGGAGCAGAGTCGCAATGGGCGGCCGAGGCGAGTGAGTGTGCCGCCGATCAGGACGCTTTTTGGCCCTACCACGACTTGTTATTCGAGCGGCAGGCAGGTGAGAACCGGGGAGCCTTCAGCAAAGACAATCTAAAGCAATTCGCGGTTGAGTTGGGATTAGACGCTACAGTCTTCAACACTTGTCTGGACTCGGGCAAGTACACCTCTCTGGTCCGCACTGAATCGGCGACGGCGCAATCGCTGGGAGTGACCGGCACACCCGCCTTCCTGGTCAACGGCCGCCCGCTGGTAGGCGCTCAGCCTTTTGAGGTGTTTCAGCAAATTGTCGAGGCAGAAACCGGAGCCAATCAGTGATTTCGCTAGCGCCCCAACAGAATTAAAGCACCGGCGGCGATAGCCAGCACAGCCAGGATGGTGCCAATGGCGGGGATGTTGAGACTGAGCAATGGCAACAGGCCTGTAACGATGAGCCAGATGGCCAGCAAGACCATGCCCAGGTTACCGCTCAGTCTTACCGAACCCAGGCGTCTGGTCCCTCCGGCTGGCCTTAGCAGGATCAGGACACCAGCAGCGATGGCAAGTATCGCTAATATGAGATCAATACCCGGGATGCTGATGCTGAGCAACGGCAGCAGCCCCATTAAGATGAGCCAGATGGCTAGCAAGACCATGCCTATATTGTTCGTCAGTCTCATAGGTGCGCTCCTTTTTTGGTTGTGCTCGTTGCTGATTCTGCACTCTTTTCCGAATGAATAGAGGCGATTGTCATTTTATATTCGATTTATTCTCCTGCAAAATCCAGCACAAAGATATACCATCCCGGTGGCCCCTCAGCTACACCTATTCCAATGCGATCATAGTGAGCATGAAGGATATTCTTGCGATGTGGAGGATCCGCCATAAACCACTCGATCGCATATTCGACCGCTTCGT
>CAYTNQ010000173.1:0-9768 GCA_964439175.1 uncultured Anaerolineales bacterium
AAAATGGGAAATGCTCGACATACCGGGCTTTTCCCCCGATTTATTGAGAAGATACAGAATAACTTTGCCAACGGGGCAATTTTCGGTAGACCAAGGCATTTTTGCTCTGAAAATTCTCACCAAACCTTCGCAAGGGTTATCTGGCCTGAGTAGTTACGCGGCGTCGTAACTATTCTAACCGTTTTCTAGCTAGTCTCATATTGAGTTCTTATAATCCTATGCTAAAGTTGATGAGCGATGAGATGAATTTATGGCCTGATAAGGAAGCTCCGATGGATGTAGGTTGTTGTCTGGCCGATGTTGCGAGGTACGAACTCAAAGTTTTGATGCACCAGGCCAAAGTTGCCATCGATAGTCTGGAGCGCCAGCGCCAGTCTGTGCTTCAGGCCGTAGAGGCAGCCCAAGATGCCGGCGAGCCCTCCGACCGGCTCCCGGATGAGGCAGATTTGCGCTTGATGGAGTTGGCTGATAATGTGCGTCGCCTGGAAAATGTGTTGAACCAGGCGATGTGCGAGATCGAACAGTTGGAACTGGACCACGCCTCGCTGACAACCGGCCTGCTCGTATCCTGGCCGGTTCGATCTGAATTGGTTCCCGCTATGCATCCTTGCCAGGACGATTTATCAGGAGCTGATAGCCATCTTCCCCAGCCTGTCTCGTTTTGGAGCCCTCCAGGGATGCTCGCCGCGGTTAGCATGCAGTACCGATAATCGAGCCTTACCCCCTCCCCCTGCCAGAGGGAGGGGCGTCAGGCTCCCTCTCCCCCGAGGGAGAGGGCTGGGGAGAGGGTGAAAACTCCGTTGCCAA
Source organism: uncultured Anaerolineales bacterium (assembly GCA_964439175.1). Taxonomy (GTDB): domain Bacteria; phylum Chloroflexota; class Anaerolineae; order 4572-78; family NAK82; genus CAYTNQ01. Next base: position 808 of record CAYTNQ010000173.1, read on the forward strand.
CATCACCTTCAGGCGTTCTGAATGACCTCCAGCCCTCCCATGTAAGGCCTCAAGACCTCCGGCACCAGAATGGTGCCGTCCTTTTGCTGGTAATTCTCGATGACAGCGATCATCACCCGCGGCAATGCCAGCCCCGAGCCGTTCAGCGTATGCACGAACTCCGGTTTGGCCCCTGGCTCCCGTCGGAAGCGGATATTCGCCCGGCGTGCCTGAAAGTCGGTGCAGTTGGAGCAGGAACTGACCTCCAGCCACTCGCCGCAGCCCGGTGCCCACATCTCCAGGTCGTACTTCTTGGCAGCCGCGAAGCCCAGATCACCCGTGCACATCTGCACCACCCGGTGCGGGATACCCAGCCCTCGGCAGATACTCTCCGCGTCGGACACCAGGCGCTCTAGTTCCTCGTAACTGGTTTCGGGCGTGACGAACTTATACATTTCTACCTTGTCGAACTGGTGGCCGCGCTTGATGCCCCGCACGTCCCGGCCCGCGCTCATTTTTTCCCGCCGAAAACAGGCGCTGTAAGCCACGTAGTAGAGCGGTAACTGCTCCCTGTCCAGGATCTCATCCCGGTGCAGGTTGGTCAGCGGAATCTCCGCCGTGCCGATGAACCAGTAATCCTCCTCGGCGTCGTGGTAGATGTTTTCCTCGAACTTGGGTAACTGGGCGGCACCTACCATCATCTCCCGGCGCACCATAAACGGTGGGTAGATCTCCGTATAGCCGTGCTTTTGGGTGTGGGTGTCCAGCATCCACTGGATCAGCGCCCGTTGCAGCCGCGCCCCCGCCCCCCTGAGCACGTAGAAACGGCTGCCGGATAGTTTGCCTCCCCGTTCGAAGTCGATGAGGCCCAGCACAGGCCCCAAATCCCAGTGGGGCAGAGGCTCAAAACCATAGCCCTCGGCCGTGTTGAGAACTCCTTCCTGCCGCAGGATGATGTTATGGCTTTCGTCGGGTCCCACCGGCACGCTCTCGTCGGGCATATTGGGAACCCACAATTCCTTCTCACGCAAATCCGCCTCTACCTGGCGCAACTGCTCGTCCAGTTCGGCGATGCGCTCACCGACCTGACTCATGTGCTGCTTGAGGCTCTCTGCCTCGTCGTGCCGGCCCTCGCGCATTAGCGCCCCAATCTGCTTCGATCCGGCGTTGCGCTCTGCCCGCAGCGCCTCAACCTTCTGCAGCAGATTGCGCCGCTCCCGGTCCAGTTCCAGGATTTCATCGATAGGTGCTTCCGTGTTCAGTTTGACCAGGGCCTCTTTGACTTCCTTGGGATGTTCCCGGATAAAGGTTAAGTCTAGCATAAGATTACCTCCAGTAATTCGTGAAGAGTGAAGCGTCAAACGTCAAGCGTCAAACGTAGGGCGTGAAGTGTGACGATTATGGGTCGGGGAGGGGGATGTTTACGCAGTCATCTTCCACAGCGAATCCGCCTTGGTCGCCTCCGGCACAGCCTCCTCCCCCCTAGATAGTTCATCTTCCCACCACCTCACCTTTGAGCTTGACGTTTGACGTTTCACTCTTCATAGCAACCCCGCCCTCTCCAGGATGCGCTGAATATCTGCCATCCCCTCCACCGACGGTGGGAGCAAGGGGGGACGCGGCCGGCCGCCGGCGTAGCCCAGCATATCCAGGGCTGTTTTCAGGCCAGCAATTCCATAGGTACGGGTGACGGCCACGCCCACCGGCACCAGCCGGTCGTTCAGTTCCCGCGCCTCATCCAGCCGGCCGGCTCGGACCGCTTCGTACAGCGCCACCGTCTCGCGTGGAGCCACATTAGCCAGGGCCAGGATGCCCCCCTTTGCACCCAACAGCAGGCCCGGCAAAAAGGCACCGGTGTTGCCGCAAATCACCACGAAATCGTCCGGCGTAGCGTCGATCAGCGCCCAGAGTTGGCCGATGTCCCCCGCGCTGTCCTTAATGCCGACGATGTTAGGATGACTGGCCAGTTTGGCCACCGTGACCACAGGCAGGTTGACCCCGGTGTTGGCCGGTACATTATATAGCAGTACCGGGATTGGGCTCGCATCGGCGACCGCCTCGAAGTGCCGGCGCAGGACAGCACCCGTCATCACTCCCTTGTAATACCATGGCGTTACCACCAGCACCGCGTCGGCCCCGGCAGCAGCCGCTGCCTGGCACGCCATCTGGCTGCCCCGCGTCGTCTCGCGGCCGGCGCCGGCGATCAGGACCATACCTGGGGCCATTGCCTCCCGGACTGTGCGGATCACCGCCACGCTTTCCTCGGCGTCCAACAGAGGTGCTTCGCCGTTAGAACCCAGGGCCACGTAACCTGCCAACCCGGTCTCGTTCCATCGCGCCAGGTTAGCCCGTAGCCCGTCCAGGTCAACCCGGCCACTCTCGTCAAAAGGCGTTGGTATGGGTGGAAAAACACCTGAAAGCATAATTTCCTCCTGGCATAGTGTGTCAGGCGTCGTGCGTCAAACGTCAAACGTGAAGCGTAAATACTTGAGGAGCCGGGCATGACGTTTGACGCGTGACGTTTGACGTTTGACGCTTCCCGTTTCCCGTTTACAAACAAAAAACCCCCGCCCTCAAAGGACGGGAGTGACTCTCCGTGGTGCCACCTTTGTTCACCGCCGCGTCGCCCCAGGCGGCCTCGGTGCGTGCACCGGCACGCGTGCGCGATAACGGGCGCAGCCGGATCGACTTAGCGGGCGTACCCCTTTTCGCCGCCAACTCGGGAGGGGATTTCGACCGGCGCCGGGAGCGGTTCGCAGCCACCACCGCCTCTCTGCCTGTAAACTCCCTCAGGGAAGAACCCGGCTACCGACTACTTGTCTCCGTCTTCGTCGTTGGCGATAGTATAACACAGAGGCAAAAGGCTGTCAATGGATGAAAACAGAAAGAGAGTTGTCTCAACAATCCAGTTGGGCGTTGTTAGAGATAGCTTCGAACAGATGCTTTGTCTGCGGTGTGGGGCCTTCGCCGAATAGTTCGTCAAAGAGCTTGGCACAGTTGCGATACACCTTGAGTGCCTGCCCTTTGTCGCCAGCGCAATAGTGGTAGCGCATCAACTGGCGATAGACACTCTCCAGCAGAGGGTCCACTTCCAACGCCGCCTCGCCGGCGCAAATGGCATCGGCATAGCGACCCAACCTGGCGTAGGTATCGGCCAGGCCTGCCAGCAAATCGCGGTATTCGTTCTGCAAAGCCTGCCGCTGAGGGATGGCCCAGGAAGCGTAGCGATCTTCGGCCATAAAATCACCCACGTACAGGGCGCGAGCTATTTCGTAGGCTTTGATGGCCGCTTCCGGTTCCCCTCGGCGCTGTTGGGTTGCGCCCTCATGGACCGCCTGTCGAAAGTCCAGTACGTCCCAGCTCACGTCGCCACTCAAGTCAAAATAATAACCGGATGAGCTACGCAGGATAAAATTCGAGTCGCGGGGCTCAATGTCCGGCTCCAGGGTATGCCGCGCGTTGCTGAGCAGGGGCAGCAGCTTCTTGAGCCCACTCTCGGGATCCGACTCAGGCCACAGCCACTCGATAAGCTCGTCGGGAGAGACGGCACAGCCACTGGCCGCTCGTCGGATCAGCAGCAGTTTGACCACAGTCTCAGCCTGCCCCCGCCCCCAGGGATCGACGAGTTGTCCATTACGCCAGATATTAAATTGGCCGAAGGTCTGAATGCGCAGTGATGGAGCGCGCGTGCTCTGGCGGACCGCATCCAGGATCTGCGCTTCGACGTCTTCTTCGCCTTTGTCAATGAAGGCGGCGATGGGGTAATCGCGCATCAGCCGCGCTGCGTCACCCGCCGTTGCTCGCCCGCTCAGCACGATGATCTTCGTCCGGGGGCGCTGTTCCACCAGGTAATCCAGCAGTTTCCAACCGGTGCCGCCGCGCACGGGCAGGTCGAATTCTTGCAGCATCATGTCAAGGAATACGACGTTAAACGACTCCTGGTCGAACTGGACCAGTGCCCCCTCGTAGGTATTGGCCAGTCGCCAGGTGTGTCCTTCGTCAGCCAGCAACTCGCTGACGATATTTTGCCATGCGGGTTCGTCTTCCACAATCAAAACGCGCGCAGAGCACATGGTTAAAAACCTCCATCTCAAAAGCGTGAAGCGTCAAACGTCAAACGTGATCGTCACGTATAATGTCTTACGTTTGACGTTTGACGTTTGACGCTTCACGCTCCACACTCGTAAGCTCCCTCACCACCGCCAGAAAACGCTCATCCTCCCACTCATCTTTCCAAAACAGGGGGATATCGGGGGCCATCTCCCTCAGCTCGCGCTGGATGCGATTGGGGTCAGACGAAGTGACCAGCACCACGTCCATGCCCAACTGTTCATCGAGAATGTGCTGAAGGACGCGCAGGCCATCGCGGTTACGGCGATTGGTGTCGTCCAGCACCGGGTCTATCACCGCCAACTGAAACTTATTCCGGGCCAGAGCTTCCAGCGCCTCGGCGTGGCTGGGGGCGATGCAACCCTGGTAACCGGCTTCCGCCAGAGCCTCGCCCAAAACGTCTTGCCAAAAATCCAGGTCTTCTACAATCAGCGCGTATGGCGAAGCGTTCACGCTAATCTCTCCTGTGCGGCCGGCAATCGAATGCTGACGGCCGTTCCCTGGTTGGGGATGCTGTGAAGTTTCACCTGTCCTCCCAGCCGGCTCACGTAGACACGCGTCCACCACAGACCGAGACCCAGACCACCTTCGTCGGGCTTGGTGGTGAAGCCCAGTTCAAAGAGATGTGGCTGGACCTGGGGCGGGATACCCTGCCCGTCGTCGGCGACTACCACTTCCACCAGCCCATCCAGGCGGCGGCGCGTCGAAAGCCACAACTGGCCCGAGTCCCTCATAGCGTCGAGGGCGTTGCCGATAACGTGACAAAAGCTTTCAATCAGTTTTTCGCGGGTAGCCATCACTGGCGGCAAATTGGACTGGTACTGCTCTAACACCTTGATGCCGGACTCGATGTGGAGGCTGCTCAGTGCCTCGGCCAGGCAGGCCGATACATCCAGAGGCTCGACGTCGGCCATCTCGAAAGGCTCACGGATGCGCCGCACGATGGTCAGACTCTCGACGGCAGCCCGCCGGATTTCTTCCAGCTTCTCCGCCAGGTAGGGGTTGTTTAACTCCTCCTTGCACTTGGCCTGGATGCGGCTGGCATTGATGCGAGCGACGCTGATGCGATTGCTCAGGCGGTGGGTGAGATTGAGCGCCATATCGCCCATCACCGCAACCGCTTCGGCGCTGGCCAGCCGGTCCGTGGCTTCGTCCAGTTCCCAGTAGAGCCGGGCATTGTGCAGCGCAATGGCTGCCCATTTGCTGAAATCAACCAGAAGGTCCCGATCTTTTTCGGTGAAGGGGCTATCTAGTTTGTTGAGCACTTCCACCACGCCGATGACTCGGCCGTCAAGCTTCAGGGGGGCGCCCAGGATGGACCGGGTGCCGAATCCGGTGATGGCGTCTATGTCGGGTAGGAAGCGTGAGTCATCTCGTACGTCGTTGACGATCACCGGCTCGCCGTGAGTGGCGACCCAACCGACGACGCCCGGCCAGGGCACCGGCAACCGGATCGCCTCGCGCACGTCAGCACTATATTCCAGCACCAGATCGTCACTCGCCTCCTCGACCAGGAAGATAGAGGCGCGTTCCACGCCGATGAGCGAGGTGACACCTGTCATGATGACCTGCAAAACCCGGTCCAGATCCAGGCTGGAGGTCAGAGCGCCGCCCACCTCGTTGAAATAGGCAAGCTGCGTCAGGTTGGAGCGCACTTCTCCGTAGAGCCGGGCATTTTCTACGGCGACTCCAAACATGCCGCCGATGGCCGAAAGCACATCTATTTCCTCGGCAGTGAAAGTGCGAGGGACGTAGCTCATAACACTCAGTACACCCGTCACATGGCCTCCAGCGCGCATCGGGGCCAGCATCATGGCCTGTACCCCTTGGTCGCGGAAAGCTTCCACGGCGGCGCGCAGCTCGGGGCTCACGTCATTGGTAGTGATAATCTCGCCGCTGGCGGCGACCCGGCCCAACAACCCTTCATCGGCCGGGATACGCGTGCCTACCGGCAGGCTGCCTGCACGCCAGCCACGGGCAGCCGCCACCACTAATTCCCCGGTTTCTCCGTCCATCAGATTGACGGCGCCAGCCTCGGTCCGCATGACATCCAGGGCCTTAACCAGCCCGGTCTCCAGGATGGCTTCCAGTTCCAGGCTGCTGCTCAGAACGGCCGCCATCTCGTTCAACGCGCGTAATTCTCGTGCCTGGCGGGCCTCGGCAAAGAGCCGGGCATTCTCGATGGCAACCGTGGCTGAGGTGGCGAAGGCACTCAGCAGGGTCAGGTCACGCTCAGTGAAGCCCACCGGCCCCTTTTTGTTGAGAACTTGCAGCGCGCCGATGACGTGTTCGTCAATTTTCAGTGGCACACACAGGACCGAGCGGGTGAAAAAGCCGGTCTCCACCTCCCCGTACCAGCGCGCGTCATGATGCACGTCACGCACCAGGAGTGGCTCGCCGTGCTGAGCCACCCAACCGGCGATGCCTTCACCTGCTTTCAATCGTCGCGAGATGTGTACTGGCCGTCCCTCCTGCACCGACACCCGAAACACCAGGTCACCGGTCTTGCCTCTATCGGCCTCTTGACTACCCTGACTCCGCTGGTTCCCATCCGCCGGCCAGGGCCAGCGCCAGGTTGGCCAGGCTAGTTGATCCCCTTCGCAGAGCAGCACCGAGCCGGTCTCCACGTCCAGCATCTGCGTCGCCTCCCGCAAGATACGCGTGAGCACCTGATCCAGATCCAACACCCGTACCACCGAGCGGCTGACTTCGTTGAGCCGTTCCAGTTCTTCAATGCGGCGTTGGCTTTGCTGCGCCCGGTCAATCGCAACCGCTGCCTGCCCGGCAAAGGCATTCAGGAAATCCAGGTCCGGATTGGGAAAGGCGTTGCGGCCGGGATGTTCGACGTACATCAAGCCGATAAGCCGGTCGGCTACTTTGAGGGGGATGGCCAGGATGGACTGCCACTTGTGGTGGGATGACAGGGGACCAGTGCGATGCTTATATCGGGCATCTTGCCGCAGGTCTTCGATAACCCGTGGCTCTCCTCGTTGGAGCACGTCGCGCACCACGGTGCGGCTGACGACACGCAGAATATCAGCCTCCATATGTGTCACGTCAACTCCGTCACCCCGGGCGGCCTTTACCTCCAGATGGGGTCCATCGTCATCAGTGGCTGGCTCTCGCGCCAGCAGCAGATAGCCACGCCGCCCCCCGGTGTCCTCCAGCACCCGGTCCAGGAGATAAGCCAACAGTTCCGGTAGTTCGTACACCGAGTTCATACGTTGGATAGCCTGGTATAGAGCACCCAGCCGGTCTTGGGGCAGCGTGTTGGTTTGAGGTAGTTGCGTAGCGTAATCAGTTACCATTCAATCTCCAGGCCTTCGCTGGCGACCACTACCTGGCAGGGGCTATTGCGTTTGGCGAGGTACGCCTCTGCCTGCTTCAGGCCAGCGTAAATCGTCCGGTCATCCGACAGCGGATCGTGGTGGAAAAGGGCCAGCCGCCGGACGCCAGCGCGATGTGCCAGTTCGGCCCCTATCACCGGCGTGCTGTGTCCCCAGTCCACCCGGTCGAGAGCGTCATTCAAAGAGAATTGGGCATCAAAGATGAGCAGGTCAGCATCCCGGAAGAAGTCTACATAAACCTGGGTGTTATCCGGGTCCATCTGCTTATACTCAGCGTCGGTAGCGTAGACCAGGCTTTCGCCGTCGTGTTCGATGCGATAACTGTAGCTCTCGCCAGGGTGTGACATTTTCAGAGGGTAAACTCGCACGTCGCCGAGTTGTGTCCATGCCTCTATTGAGATGTGATGAAATTGAATATCGGCCCGCATGTAGCTGAGAGGTACCGGGAAGTAAGTTTCAGTTTGCTGACCGGCGAAGGCCTCCTTCAGGTGAGCAAGAGGGCTGTGAAACGTCAGCCGGTTGCCTTCGACGAAACCAGGGCCAAAGAAAGGCATGCCCTGGATATGGTCCCAATGCGTGTGACTGATGAGGAACCCGGCCACACCTTGGCCTTTGCCAAATTCGGTTTTCATCAATTCATATCCCAGCAAGCGCAGGCCTGAACCGGCGTCGAGGATAAGCAATTGCTGACCGGCACGGACTTCCACGCATGCCGTGTTGCCGCCAACCGTGTGACGCGTTGTCTCTGGCAGGCGTTGGAGGTAACGCTCGATAGCCTCCTCGTTGGACAGGTCAAAGCCGGCAGCGCCGCGCAGCGCCTGCCGGATCTTGTCTTCAATGGTAGCTGGCGAGATGGGCGTGGGGATGGAGCCCCGAGTTCCCCAGAATTTGACTTTCATCAACCCTTGCTCCTGGCCAATAGTCGGGTCTGTCATTTTTCAATAGCTATCAGTCATTTGCCACCCGAGTCTACCACAACCACCTTGCACAAACCTTGCCGGACAGCAACTACTCAGCCACCCTTGCGAAGGTTAAGAATAACTTTGCCAACGGGGCAATTTTCGGTAGACCCAGGCATTTTTGCTCTGAGAATTCTCACCAAACCTTCGCAAGGATTATCTGGTCTGAGTAGTTACGCCGGACAAACAAAAAGCGTCCCCGTGCGAGCCAGGAACGCTGTCTCTATGTGTGTCTGATGATCCTTGGGCTGGTATAGCACGGGTTGTTAATCTACCTATGTCACCCACACACCAGATTTCCGAGAGTCTGCCTCCTCTTTCCCTGCCTACCTTCGTCTCTTTCGAGGGAAGGGCTTCTGTCCCTCTTTGGGGCAGGGCTGCACAGGGGAACGCCCCCCCACGGGGCTGCACAGGGGAAAGGGGCCTGTGGATGGGCGGGGAAACTTGAGCGGTGTGACGACCTTGCGACCCGGAAGCCTTGAGATGCGTTGGGTGTTAAGCTGTTTACGCATCCATCTTATCATACGCCAGTCTGGGTTGTCAACACGACCGTTTTCCTATCGCTA
>CAYTNQ010000174.1:0-9745 GCA_964439175.1 uncultured Anaerolineales bacterium
ATCTTATTCTTTATACTAGGTTAAGAATAACTTTGCCAACAGGGCAATTTTCGGTAGACCAAGACATTTTCGCTCTGAAAATTCCCGCCAAACCTTCGCAAGGGTTATCCGGCCTGAGTAGTTACCCGTCTTCAACGAAATCTTTTCGTCTGGTTTAGGCCTGTGGTATAATGGAGCGCCATGTGGATACGTCTTGTCATTTTCGTGCCGTTGTTGGCCTTCCTGGCGGGCTGTGGTCAATTGATCACGCCGTCCCCTGAGGTGATGACGACAATGGTAGCCTTACCCTCCGCCACGCCTCTGGCGACCGTACCGCCCCGAGCGACGTTCACCCCTGCCCCGGCGACTCCTGCGCCTACTGCGACACCAACGGTAACACCTACACCCATCGTCTATCGAGTGCAATCAGGAGATACATTGTTGGCGATTGCGGCCGAATTCGGTGTGTCGGCCGAGGCGATCCAGGAAGCCAATGGTATTATTGATCCACGTCGTTTACAGATTGAACAGGAACTCGTGATTCCCCGTCCGGAGGAAGACGAGGAACAGCCACCTACACCTACGCCAACTCCGCCTCCGATGCTGATCCGAGGATTGGACTTTCAGCAGACGCCAGTGGGCGGCTTATGGGCATTGGGGGAGATATATAATCCGGGTCCTGATCCTCTCTCCGAAGTGGTAGTCGAGGTATCGCTTTTTGACGGGGGTGGGCAGTTGCTGGCTGGCGAGGCCGCTTTTCCCCAGCTTGATGTGGTACCTTCGGAACAGGCGGTGTCGTTTGCTATTCTCTTTGCCGATCCGCCACGCCAGTTTGCTCAATACCAGGCGTTGGTGCTGGCAGGTGTGCCAACGTCACCCAATACTCGCTATTATCTGGATCTGATCGCGAGCGATTTGCAAGGGCAGGCGGTGGGCGCAACCCGCTATCGGGTGACGGGTGAACTGCAGAATGTCGGCAGCAGCGATGCGGAGAATTTGCGGCTACTCGTCACTGCCTACGACGACCAGGCTCGCGTCAGCGCCGTGCGGCAGGCAGACCTGCCGGTGTTGGTGCTTCGTTCGGCTGCAACTACCCCTTTTGAGGTAGAATTGACTCTCACCGGAAGCCCGGTCATCACCTATTCGGTTCAGGCTCAGGGGCTACGGGTAGAATGACATCTGTAGGAAGACTTCAATGGTCTATCCTCAGGTGCAACCCCACAGGGGGTTGCACCTTTTGGCTGAGTAATACGATCTTCTGACTGATATATTGAGGTATGAAGGTTATGTGGTATATAAAGATCTGGTATCGTATCGTCTGGGCCGTCATCAAGGTCTTATCCAGTTTGCTGTGCCGCGTTGAGACCGATGGCTGGTCGAACATGCCCGAAAAAGGGCCTTTCATTATAGCCAGCAATCATCTGCACTTTTTCGACCCGCCACTGGTACTAGTGGGCATCCCTTATCGAGAGGTAACGGCCTTGGCGGCTGAAAAATGGGCAAGAGTCTGGCCCGTAAACTGGCTGCTGAAATCAGTGGGGGCTATCTTCGTCCGCCGAGGTGAGGTGGATCGAGAGGCTCTCGCTAAGTGCCTGGCTGTGTTACAACAGGGGGGGATCTTGGGCCTGGCACCTGAGGGGACGCGCAGCCGTACCGGGATGATGCAACGCGGCAAGCCCGGCATCGCTTACCTGGCCACCAAAGTCGACGTCCCCGTTGTGCCGGTGGGTATCTCAGGCCAGGAGAAAATCATCGCCGAGTGGAAGCGGTTGCGTCGGCCACACGTCATCGTGCGCATTGGACAGCCTTTCAGGTTACAACCTGTGCATGGACCCCAGAAAGGTGAGCAACTGCAGGCTCGGGCCGATGAGGTCATGCAGCGTATCGCGGCCTTGGTGCGTGAAGATTTGCGCGGTGTGTATGCCGAGGTCAAGAGATCAGGCATCAGGGAAGCAGTGAAGTAGGAGACAAGACAGTGGAGCCTGGAGGACTGGTGAATTGACTTTGGATGTAGCGGCATCGTCCGCACGCGGGGCTGCAACGGTTTCCAGCCCCCAGCCCCTAGCCCCCAGGTCGGCATCGTCCGCACGCGGGGCTGCAACCATTGGCCTGTTCGATTCGGGGATTGGTGGGCTGTCGGTATGGCGGGAGGTGGTGCGACGCATGCCGCACCAGGCGACGATGTACGTGGCCGACAGCGTGCATTGTCCTTATGGACCACGCCCACCTGAGGAGATCCAACGCTTCGCGCTGGGCATCGCTCGCTTTTTAGTTGAGTGTGGGGCCGGACTCATCGTCGTTGCCTGCAACACCGCTTCGGCGGTGGCGTTGGAAGCGCTACGGGCTGAATTCGATGTGCCGGTTGTGGGCATGGAGCCGGCAGTGAAGCCGGCTGCCGAACGGACGCGGGCCGGCCACATCGGCGTGCTGGCGACGGCCGGCACGGTGAACGGCGATCTCTTTCGCAATACATCGGCGCGCCATGCCCACAACGTGACGGTCCATGTGCAGGTGGGGCATGGACTGGTGGAACGCGTTGAGGCGGGCCAGGCTGACACACCGGAAACCGAGTCGCTGCTGCGAACATATCTGCAACCTATGCTTGACGCTGGCGTGGATCAGATCGTTTTGGGCTGCACTCATTATCCTTTCCTGATGCCGGCCATCCGGCGCATTGTGCCCAACGAAGTGTCGATCATTGACCCGGCTGCGGCTGTCGCCCGGCAGGTAGAGCGGGTGCTGATGATGGAGGCTATCCAGCCAGATGAGACGTGTGTCGCCGGGCATCACCTTTTCACCAATGGCCATCCAGAAGTGCTGGCAGCGTTGGCCAGAGCGCTGACGGGGCGCAAACCGTGGGTGCGGCGGGTAAAGTGGAAGAATGGGAAACTGAAGGGCGAATAGCAACATGACACAACCCCCTGAATCTGCCTTTTGGCTGGCCCTGACCTACGTCAGCGGCCTTAGGCTGGCTCGCGTTAAGGACATCGTCACCGCCTGGTGTCTGGAGGGAAAGCAGCCCTTATCGGCTCTGTTTGAGTGGCCTTCAGGCAAGATAGCTGCCCAGTTTGGCCTTTCGGCGGAGGAGGCGGGGCAGGCCGTGGCCGCCGCCGAACATGTCTCGGAACAGGCGGCCTGGTTGACCCGTCTGGAGGGCGATGGCATACAAGTGGTCACTCGTACCGACCCGCGCTACCCGCGCTCGCTCGTTCGCTGGTTGCCGTCGGTGATGCAGCCTTTGCTCTTCTTTTGCCTCGGCGATTTGAGGATGCTGGGCCGGCCCTCGTCCGCAGTGATTGGGGCGCGAGACGCTGGGCCAGAAACGGTCGGCCTGGCTCGCGAGCTGGCGACTTTGCTGGCCGAAGAGGGGTTGGTAGTGGCTGGTGGGCTGGGCAAAGGGGTGGGACGAGCTGCCTTCGATGGGGCATTGTCGACGGAAGGGGGCCAGGCCGTGGCCGTACTGCCGATGGGCATCCATGCGTATCACGCCCCGGCGGAAGTGACGGCTGCCGTTGCGCGGGGTCGGGCGTTGCTGCTCAGCCCCTTTCATCCCGAGGCTAAATTTGACGAAGTTCAGGCGATGGCCCGCAACAAGCTCATCGTCGGGCTGGCGGAGGCGGTGTTTGCAGTTGCTGCCGGCGAGGCAGGCCCGGCCCGGGAGACGGCGGATGAGGCACTGCGGATGGGTAAAGCGGTCTACGTTTGGGACTTGGACCCCTCGATGGAGCCGGCCGCCGCCGGCAACCCGGCTCTCGTCCAGGCCGGTGCGCTGCCCCTCACCGGTGTGCCTGACATTTTAGACGCGGTGGAGGCAGTGGTGGCAACCGCGTTGGAGTTGGCGGAAGCGGCGGAGACAGCTTCGACCCCATCTCCGCCCGTGGCCCAGGCGGAAGAGCCCGAAACACCTTTTGACCCCCAGGCTGCCCTCGACCTTCTCTCAAGGGCGGGGCAGGTGCCTGATGTGCTGGCCAGGCGTTTGCGGGAAAGACAACAGGAGTAACAGTTGTCCATTTTATCTTGACTTTTTGTCAGTTTACTCTTACAATATTTTAATTAGAATCTGCTTGAGTTTTGCCGGCCCAAGCGATTTCTTTCCTGAATGTAACTACTCAGGCCGGATAACCCTCGCGAAGGTTGGGTGAGGATTTTCAGAGCGAAAATGCCCTGGTCTACCGAAAATTGCCCCGTTGGCAAAGTTATTCTTAACCTTTGCAAGGGTGGCTGAATAGTTATTCCTGAATTTGAACGATTGGGTTGATAGACGACGAGGTCTAGTAGTTTAAAGGGATCCGTAATAGGTCCGGGAGAAGAAGAGACGTGTTTAAACAGAGTCGTTGGGTACCCCTGATTGCTGTAGTCCTATTGATTTGCCTGGGCGCCACCTGTGTGGCGGGTGTAGTAGGCGGAAGCTCTATTCTGGGCCCATTGATGGGTACCGGAGAGGCAACGTCTGTTGCCAGTGGGGGCAGTAATGGTGGTGAGCCCGGTGCCGCCTCCCAGGCCCAAACGCCTGAGCCAGTTGAGACGCCGCAAGAGGGGGCGGGCACGCCTGTGGTCCCGCCATCCACGGGCCAAGTCCTCAATGTGCCAGGCGATGATCCACCCACGCTTGATCCTCATCTGAGCGGTGATGCCACCTCAGCCGAATACGTGACCGAGATCTTCAGCGGACTGGTCACCTTTGACCGGGATCTGAACCTGGTGCCCGACCTGGCCGAGCGCTGGGAAATGAGCGACGATGGTACCGTTTATACCTTCTTTTTGCGCCCAAACGCCCGCTTTCACAACGGAAAACCGGTGCGGGCACAGGACTTTAAGTGGTCCTTTGAGCGCGCTTGTGATCCGCGTACCCGATCTACCACCGCCGATATCTACATGGGTGACATCATCGGCTGCAAGGACAAATTGCGCGGCAATGCCGACGAGGTGAAAGGCGTGCGGGTGATTGACGACTACACGTTAGAGATCACCATTGACCAGCCACGCGCCTATTTCCTGGACAAGTTGACTTACCCCACCGCCTACGTATTGGACCAGGAGAACATCGAGCGCGGCGGACTCACCTGGACCGACAAACCCAACGGCACCGGTCCCTTCAAGTTAGCCGAGTACCGCTTCGGCGAACTTCTTGTGCTGGAGCGCAATGAAAATTATTACCGGGAACCCAAACCCAAACTAGATCGTATCAACTTCGTCCTGTCGGGCGGTTCGCTGATGGTCGGGTACGAACAAGGGGAACTGGATATGACGCCGGTCAGCCTGAATGACATCGAGCGCGTCACCGACCCCACCAACCCACTCAACAAAGAACTACACGTTGTTGACACCATTGGCATCTTTTACATCGGCCTGAATGTGAATCAGCCTCCCTTCGACGACGTGAAAGTGCGCCAGGCCTTCACTTATGCTCTGGACCGCGAACGTATTATTAACGTGGTTTATAAGGAGACAGTGCCGGTGGCCTGGGGCATTATTCCGCCGACGATGCCCAATTACAGTAATCCCGATTTGAAGCCGCTGAAATACGACCCGGAGAAGGCGCGAGAACTCGTTGCCGAGTCTAAATACGGCGATGTGAGTGAGTTCCCCGATATCACCTTCCATACCATCGGTGCAGGTGGTGCCACGGGGCGCATCATCGAAGCTGTCGTCGCCTCCTACGAAGAGAATCTGGGCGTGAAAGTTGAGATTCAGCAGACCGATTGGGCCACCTTCCTCAGCGACCTCAATCGTCCGGACAACACCGATCAGATGTGGGGCGGGCAGGCAGGTTGGATCGCCGATTATCCCGACCCGCATGATTTTCTCGACGTCAATTTCCGCTGTGGCAGTTCGTTAAATCATACCGGCTATTGCAATCCTCAGATGGACGACCTGTTGGATCAGGCGGCGGCTGAAGAAAAAGACCCGGTGCGACGCGAGGAGCTCTATCGCCAGGTGGAGCAAATCATCGTTGACGAAGCCCCATGGGTGCCCCTCTTCTTCGGGGTTGATAACTGGCTCGTCAAGCCCTACGTCAAAGATGCTTACCTGCCGCCTATGGTGGTACCCAGATTTCAATACTACTCCCTGGAGCGATAGGGAGAGTTCGCTGGATGTTGGTCTATCTTGTCCGACGACTGCTGTGGCTGCCCGTATTATTGATTATCGTCTCGTTTATCACTTTTGCCTTAGGCTATTACGGGCCGGCTGATCCCGTTGTGGCCCTGCTGGGCCAGCACTACAATCCCGAAATAGCGGCACAATTGGCGCACGAATATGGCTTCGACCAACCGCTGACCGTCCAATATTTTAAGTACCTGGAGCGAATTGTTCATTTGGACTTTGGGGAATCCATCAAGTATCGCAATCAACCAGTATTGCGCCTGCTGATTCCCCGTCTGGCAGTCACGATCCAGCTCAACGCTGTGTCGTCGTTCATCGGCATCGCCATTGGAGTGCTGCTGGGGGTGACCGCCGCCTTGCACCGGGGAAAATGGATAGACCGGTTGGTAATCTTTGGGGTAGTGTTTGGGCGAGCGATTCCCGTCTTCGTAGCCGGTCCTATTCTGCTCTTCTTTTTCGCCCGGACGATCCCGATCTTGCCGCCCGGTGGATGGGACGGCATCTTTAGCCGCAGCGCGGTGATGCCGGTGGTGTTGCTCTCCATCGGCCCCATGGCCGTTTTTGCCCGGCAGACGCGAGCGGGGATGCTGGAAGTGATGGGGCAGGATTACATTCGCACCGCGCGAGCCAAGGGCTTGCACGAGATGACGGTGGTCACTGCCCACGCGTTGCGCAACGCTTTTATCCCCTTGCTGACCATCCTGGGCTTCCTGCTGGGAAGCCTGGTGGAAGGGACCTTTCTGACTGAGACTATTTTTGGCATCCCTGGCATGGGACAACTCGCTTTCGAGGCATTGGGCGGGCGAGATTATCCCATCATCATGGCCGTCACTCTCTTGGTGGCGGTCGCCTATGCCCTGGGCAATCTATGGGTCGATGTGCTTTACGGCGTAGTAGACCCGCGCATTCGGCAGGCTTAGGAACCGATGAGTACGCAAGCCCAAGCCGATTTGCGATTGGAATTAGCGGGTGGGGTGTCCCGGCCACGACGCACGCTGTGGGGCGACCTCTGGCATCGTCTGCGGCGCAACCGCCCGGCGATGGTAGGGCTGGTGATTATCGGCTTGATGTACTTCACCGCTGTTTTTGCGCCGCAGATTGCACCTTACCAGTATGATAAAATTGACCTGGAGAACGTGCGTGCTGCTCCCAGCCTCGAACATCTGTTGGGCACCGATGAATTGGGGCGTGACGTGTTCAGCCGGATTGTCTGGGCGGCACGCTCGGCGGCTTTTGTGTCTGTTACCGTCACAGTTTTTGGGTTGATGCTCGGCATCTTTTTCGGCGTCTTATCAGGTTATCTGGGTGGCTGGGTAGATACGCTAATTATGCGCTTGAGCGACGTGCTCTTTGCCTTTCCCGGCTTGTTGTTCGTCTTCTTTATCGCTGCTACCATTAAGCCGGGATTAGAGGCCTGGGTCAAGAGCATTGGGCTGCACGAACTGGCTCGCTCTGGGTATCTGGATTACCTGGTGGTGATCATTGCCCTTGGCCTGGTGGGCTGGCCCGGCCTGGCGCGACTGATCCGTGGACAACTACTTTCGCTCAAAAAGCGTGACTATGTCCTGGCTGCCCAGGCCATCGGCGTACCGACCTGGCGGATCATGTTGCGGCATCTGCTGCCGAATGCAATGCCACCGGTTATTGTAGCTGTGTCGGGCGGGGTGGGCGGCATTATCCTGTCAGAGGCGACGCTTAGCTTTTTGGGCATCGGCTTGCAACCGCCTAACCCCAGTTGGGGGGCCATGCTCTATGAATATTACGGCTATTGGCGGCAACCGGGACTCTGGCCCCTGTTGTTTATCCCGGCCGCTGTGCTGGTGGCCATTGTTCTGGCTTTCAACTTCCTGGGCGACGGGCTGAACGAGGCCCTGAATCCCCAGATCGATTGACCAGTTGGGAGCAGGTTCAGAAACCTACCTTCCAAGACAGAATCTATTGCAGATAAGTTCACATCCAAAATTGAACTCAATTCACAGGAGGATTGCATGGCAACTTTATTGGAGGTGAGTGGACTCAAGACTCAATTCTTCACCCAAGATGGCGTAGTCCATGCCGTTAATGGTATCACCTACGAATTGAATGAGGGCGAAACCTTGGGCTTGGTGGGGGAAAGTGGTTGCGGCAAGAGTGTCAGTGTGATGTCACTCATGCGGCTCATCCCCATGCCTCCCGGAAAGATTGTCGGGGGAGAGGCGCTGTTCGAGGGTCGCGACCTGATGAAGATCAGCGACGATGAGATGCGCTCGGTGCGGGGCAACAAAATCGCGATGATCTTCCAGGACCCTATGACTTCCCTCAACCCGGTGCTGACCATCGGGCAGCAAGTGAGTGAAGCTCTGGAATTGCACCTGGGTATGAGCAAGTCGGAAGGGCGGCGGCGAACGGTTGAGTTGTTGGAAATGGTAGGCATCCCCCTAGCCGCAGATCGGATTGACGACTACCCTCATCAGTTCTCGGGTGGTATGCGCCAGCGGGTGATGATTGCGATGGGATTGAGCTGCAACCCACAGCTCCTCATCGCCGACGAGCCCACCACGGCCTTGGACGTCACCATTCAAGCCCAGATTGTGGATCTGGTGAAGAAGCTGCGTGATGAGATCGGGATGTCCATCATCTGGATCACTCACGACCTGGGAGTGGTTGCTGGCCTCGCCGATCGCGTGGCGGTGATGTACGCGGGTTTCATCGTCGAAGAAGCGCCGGTGAAAGAGTTGTATGGAGACCCGCGTCACCCTTATACTCTTGGCCTGTTGGGCTCCCTCCCCAGGTTGGACGCGGTGCACGGGCGCCGGTTGACTTCGATTGAGGGATTGCCGCCCGACTTGATTGCTTTGCCCCAAGGTTGTCCTTTCTACGAACGCTGCAATTATCGGATTGATAAGTGCAAGACAGAGAACCCATCCCTCGAGTTTGTAGCTCCGCACCACAAAGTGGCCTGTTGGGTAGACGTTACTACGGCGGAGCCGACAAGAAAAACGTGAAACGTATCACTTTCCGTACCAGGAGAACTGCGTTATGACCAACAATAATACTTTGCTGGATGTCCACAATCTGAAGATGTATTTCCCCATTACGCAAGGCATCATCATTCAGCGCCACGTGGGGGACATTAAGGCTGTGGATGGCATCACCTTTTCCATCAAACAGGGGGAAACCATGGGGCTGGTGGGTGAATCGGGCTGCGGCAAATCCACCACCGGTCGGGCGATTTTGCAGCTTTACCGGCCCACAGATGGTCACGTTTTGTTCAAGGGTGAGGATCTCACTCAATTGAAAGGTGAGCCGCTGCGGCGCAAGCGGCGACAAATGCAGATGATTTTCCAGGATCCTTACGCCTCGCTCAATCCGCGTATGACCGTGGGCAACATCATTGGTGAGCCGCTGGAAGTGCACAACATTCACGCCAACAGAGCCGAGCGACGAGAGCGAGTTCAAGACCTGCTCAGGGTAGTTGGGTTGAATCCCTACTTCGTCAACCGCTATCCCCACGAGTTCTCTGGCGGCCAACGCCAGCGCATTGGTGTGGCGCGAGCGCTGGCGGTGAACCCGGAGTTTATCGTCTGCGACGAACCGATTTCGGCACTGGACGTATCCATCCAGGCTCAGATCATCAACCTGCTGGAAGACCTGCAAGCCGAGTTTGGCCTGACGTACCTCT
>CAYTNQ010000175.1:0-9744 GCA_964439175.1 uncultured Anaerolineales bacterium
AGCCTTTTCCACGAGATCGCCGGCCCTCGCCTGGACGAGCGGGTGGCCTGGCTGGCGGCTACCAGGTTCTGAACAAATGGCTCAAAGACCGCAAGGGCCGCCGGCTGTCTTTTGATGACATAATCCATTACCAGAAAATCGTCGTCGCCCTCAAAGAGATCATGCGCCTGATGGAGGAGATCGACGCCCTGACCCCCCTCGTGGCCGATGGAGTAACCAGTAGGGCGGTGGTGCCGTATTAGCAACCAAACGCGCCTGGCTAAACTCGACTCGTCCCACCCGATGTCACGTTTGACGTTTGACGTTTGACGCAGTACGCATCATCCCCTTCCTGCGCATGCAAAAAGCCCCTGGCAATGCAGGGGCTTCCAAGATGCCGGGCCAACGCAGTGCGGAGCAAGGCAGACTTGAAGATGAGTGGAAGAAAATGAAGCCGCGTTGGTCCAATGGTATTATACCCGATTTTTCGCCCGTTGTCCGTAAATTTTGCGTAAAAATTAGCCTACGCTGAGAGGCACGCCTACGCCCCATCCGCCGGGACGCGATGAATTTCCAGACGTAACTACTCAGCCACCCTTGCGAAGGTTGCGAATAACTTTGCTCACAGGGCAATTTTCGATAGGCCAGGGCACTTTCGCTCTGAAAATTCTCACCCAACCTTCGCAAGGGTTATCTGGCCTGAGTAGTAACTTCCAGTTAGCCCGCTGGCAGCCGCCAAAAAGGGGCGCCAGTTAAGTTTTGTGTAAGTGCCGTGTAGTACCATGGGGGGATAAGGAACGAAATTCGCGAAATTCGTTGCAATCCATGTGCAAAAATTGGGGTGATTTACGTTTATTCATGTAGGGGATGCAGTCGTTTGTGGCAACATAGGAAAAGCGGCAGGTGATCTCGTCGTTTCAGGTCAGAAGGAGCACGCACTATGAACACGAACAGCAAGCTACAACTCTTCCGCAGTTTGGTGCAAAATCAATCCCTGGCGGACCTCAGGCAGCAGGTGGGGGATGAAGGGATTGAACTTATCCAACGCATCGCTGAGGCTTGCGACCGACGGGATTCGCGAACCCTCTTACGGCACGTGGACCGATACCTGGTGCTGGTCGCAGCGACTCCTCGTGCCATAAACGTAGGCCAGGCGGAATTGAGGCTAGAGGCTTTTAACGATATTCGCGACGCGATTGACCCTATTTTGAAAGAGATGTCTCCATCTCCTTCTTCCTCTGATCCAGGGGCAACTAAACAGCAAAAGAAGCGGATCTTTGAATGGCTGCGGCTCCACCTCTTCAGACGGCGTAAGCCAACAGCGTAGATCGGGACAAAGCCCATGACAATCTCACCCTCCATCGTCCAGACACCAACCGGCGTTCGAATGATTGGCTGTTTCTACGAAGACGAAGTAGATGACCAGGAAATCCAAACGCGCACGCTGGAGATTGCCAAAGCTGCTCGTATCGAGTCTGCTGTCCTGGCACCCCACCGGCTCCAGGACAGACTCGCCGGGCTGATCGTCCGCGAGGAAATGGCCGGCAAGACCGTGTATCAGCCGGTGATCAAGACGTTGCTGGGACGGGACTACTGCGTCTATATGCTGATCCTTTCGGCCCGCGAGGACAGTTATTGCGCTCCGCTGGCTGAGGTGATGCAGGAGCTGGAGCGTGTCGCCCTGGATCCGATCCTTGCGAATCTCCCTGTGCAGTTCGATATCCAGGCATACACCTGCCGCGAGGTGTGGGGCACATCCCCGGAGGCAGCATCCCTGACACTCTTCGCCAGCGCGGGCCGGCCCAGCGCAATGAGCCGATGTCAAGGGCTGGCGCTTTCCTTTGTTTGCGCCAGTTGGTCTCATGTAAATCGCTATGTCCTGATCCCAATGCGACCCATTGAAACGTCGCCACCAACGACCACCGCTGACCAAGATCGCGGTCTCTCTCAAGCTCTTGACGATCTGGCCCGTCTGGAAGTGTATCGCCACAAACTACGCCTCAGGCACGAGCAGTATCGCCAGCATTACGACGCTGTCGAATCCTTGGAGACTCAGGTGGACGAAGAGGTGAAAAAAGCCCGGCGCGAGTTGGAGAATACCAACATCAAGCAGCTCCAACGAACGTTGGATCGGATCAGTGAGCGGTTTGTTGATTTATCACGGCTTACCCATGCCGCCCAGCACTTTGAATATGCTGCCAACGCCAATCGCGTCAACCTGGAAAGCCAACTGCAAGACTGGAACGAAGTGCCTATGGCTGGCTATTCCCCTCTCTCTCGTCTCTTTCTGCCCGAAGCTTATCGGATTACTGTCTCGCTCGTCCAATTCCCCAAACGCATTGAAGGCGTGCGCACTGAGTTGGACAGCCTGGTTCAGGTTATTCGAACCCGGATCGAGTTGGGTCAGCAACAGGAACTCATCGATATGCAGCATGCGATGAACTTGCTGGAATTTCTGGTCCTGGCCGGGATACTCTTTCCTTTTCTCCAAGGGGGATCACCTTTCCTGGAGCGAATATGGGAATCGTGGGCGGCAGGCTGGATGCCACCGTATGGTCAATGGCTCCCTGTGGCCGCCTCTCTGGTTCTCTCACTTCTCCTGCTGCTCATCTTTGTCCCGTTGATAGATTGGATACAAGGTCGTATCACCGATTTCACCGCCTGTAGAGAGGACAGAATGGAGGACAGTACCTGACACATCTGGCTGGTTAAGGAAACATCTTTGTTTTCCCACCAGAATTGAGCGCATACTTTGGGAGGCTATCAATGAGTCATACCCAGGAAGAACTGGAAAGAATCCAAGCTGAGTATCAGCAACTCATTCAAAAGCTTGACGCTGACCAGATTGAGTATGAGCAATTTGAGAGAGAGGTGAGTGCATTATCGTCTCTTCAAGTCGGGGACAAGGAGTGGCGCATCAACCTCGCCGGTCAGTGGGGCTATTGGGAAGGAGGCACTTGGACGCCCGGTGATATCCGCCAAGTCATCCCTGGAGAAAAAGCTCCCGCCGCTGCTCCTGTACCAGAAGTGGCAGAGTCAACAACGATACTGCCGTCATCAAAAGGCACTCCAACCAAGCTTCCCATTCCGCTGCCGGTCCTGGCAGCGGTTGGCGCCGCCCTCTTAATTGTGCTCATACTAGGACTTACTTCCTGGGTAAGTGGCCTGAGGAAAAATGCGACACCCACCGCTTTTGCCGTTGCTGTCTCGCCGAGCGCCACGGAGATCGTGCTGCCCATGCCCACCTCTACCCCTGTCCCTCCAACTCCGACTCCAACTCTAACCCTTACACAGGTCCCGCCGACTCCTACGCCTATTGTTATTCCCTCCGCCACCCCGCCCCCATCACCAGCACCGGCTGAAGTCCCGTCGCCTGCCGTTACCCCGACCTTCACACCATCACCCATTCCTATGCCTCCTGCCAACCCTACGCCTGCCCTGCAAGGCAAGATCGCCTACGCCGACTACGATATGGCCAACGAGACGTACCACATCTACCTGCTCGATTTGGGTAACCCGACGCCCATCAAACTGATCGAGAACGCAGCAGAACCCAGTTTCAGACCAGATGGGAAGCAAATCGCCTACCGTTCCTACGCTCCTGACCGCCGGGGGTTGTGGGTGCAAAACCTGGACGGGAGTGGACGCTGGCAATTGAGCTACGGTCACGAGTCGGCCCGTCCGCAGTGGTCCCCCGACGGGAGAGGTCTCATCTATGCTTCGCGCCAGGCCGGTGACCGCCAATGGCGGCTCTACTATCCGATAGACGAGGTGGTCGAAATCCCCGGTCAGGGTTGGGCAGCGGACTGGCTGTTGGCCGGTAAACTCATTTTTGCCGGCGCTGTCAACGGGCATCCTCAGCCCGGCCTCTATTTGGCCAATGTGGATGGTTCTGGTGCCACTAGCTTCACCCTCGACCGAACCGGCACCGCACCGGCCGTCTCTTTTAACGGGCGCTACGTAGCCTACACTTCACGGGGTGATGGTGGCGACAACTGGGACGTGTACGTGGTCAACGCTGATGGGACCTCAATTCGCCGTTTGACCACCCATCTTGCCCGTGACGGCATCCCTACCTGGTCCCCTGATGGGGCTTACGTCGCTTTTGCCTCCGATCGGGATGGCGGCTGGGGCATCTGGGTGATAGACGCTGCTGGCCGGAGCAAACCACGCCATTTGATCTCCCTGGCCTACGGCCTGGATCTGCATCCGCGTGACGCAACCCCGGACGAGCGGCACGATTGGACACTGCACACACTGACGTGGAGTCCGTAAAATGACACAATTCCCGGAACATAAGCTCAGGTATCGCTATGACGACTTTATCCTCACATTGCGCCGCACCAAAATGGAATACACGGTAGAGGCGCGGGCTCCCAACGGAGATCGTAAAAAGCGCCCATTTGCCTTGCCCGAATGGTCCGAAGATGTGGCCACCTTCACCCACTACTTCCAGGTACAGGCTGAGCAGGTCAAAGCAGATCAGAACCAGGTGCAGATTATGGCTACTGAGAAGGTCCGCGCATTTGGTAGCCAGCTCTTCACTACTCTCTTTCGAGGGGGCATCCTTACCTGCTACCGCCAGGGCTTGGAGAATATTATGGAAGCAAGAAACGATACTCCTTCAGGCTGTGTCAGAGGGCTGCGCATCCTCTTGGATATGGAACACGCTCCCGAACTCGCCTGCATCCCTTGGGAGTTCCTTTATGACGCCGAGAAAGAAGGGCAGAAGTTTCTCTGCCTTGACCCTCGGACTCCACTGGTGCGCCGCATGCGGCTGGGCGCGCGACCCTATGAGAATGAAGGCCAGGTTCGGTTCCTCCTCCTGAGTGCCAATCCCAGAGGGACGGACACGCTGACGGAGCAAATCCGAGAAATTAAGATCGTTCGGGACACATTGGCTGCCAACAAAAACGTAAATGTGGAAGATCGCCTGGCCGCATCAGCGGGGGATCTGCGATGGGCGATGAGAGAGGAATGGCCTCACATTATCCATTTCACCATTCATGGTAGCGTCAGCAAATTATCCTTTGAGAGAGAAGATGGCACGCGCCAAGATCTTACTGCCGGCCAGCTTATGGAAATTCTTAACACCTATCCGGGCGTTCGCCTGGTGGTCATTAATGCCTGTGAGGCAGGTGAAGAAATTGCCGAGACACTGGCTCAAGGTGGGGTGCCTGCTATTATCGCTATGCAGTTTATGGTCACTGACCTGGCAGCAAAAGAGTTCTCACGAGAGTTTTACAAGGCACTGGTCAATGACTATCCTCTGGAGACTGCCTTAAGTTGGGGCCGGCAGGCTATGGCAATGGCTATCTCTGGGATCGAGGCATTCGAGTGGGCCACGCCGGTGCTCTATCTGCAGACAGATAGCCAGAAGGTGTTTGATGACGCGCTAACAACTTCTCCTGATGTGGATAAGTTGGGGATTGAGCTCACAGTAGACGCAAGACAGAGATACTTTGAATTCCTCTTTAGGCAAGGAGAGCATCTTTACCGGCAGGGGAATCAGCATAAAGAGGCGCTGGCCTTTCTAGAGAAGGCCAAAGGTCTGTGGCACCCAGAATTCGGAGGGGAGCTGGACAGAGAAATTGATAACTACATCCATTTGTCTAAGGCAGGGTTAGAAGATAAACGCTACAAAGCCCAGACAGAATTAAGTGAGAAGAGCTTGCTAAGAGGAGTTGAGGCTTACATCAAGGACGAACAATGGGGAGAAGCGCTCAATCTATTGCAGATGATAGGCTATCTTAATAAACTTCGCTTACAAGCCAGAGAGGAAAGACCGACTTTTTCAACGCAAGATTTGCCATCTCACGTTCTCGATTTGTATAGACAGGTTTACAAGGAATTCGGCCTGTCCAACGAGCGTCAAGCGCGCCAAACTCGTCTGGCGGTGCTCTACCGCCGGGGTGAGGTAGGATGGAATAATCGAGATTGGGATGAAGCTATCATCTTTTTCGACAAAGCTGCCCAGGAAGTCAACGCCCTAAAAGTTCTCAACGCCAATGTGGATGACTGTTATCGGGATGCCGAGGCGCGTGCCTCTGACGCTCGAAAGCAGAAGCGACTACACTGGCTCTACCAGCGTGGACTCAGCCTGGCTGAACAGCAGCAGTGGCACGAGGCAGTTAATGTCTTTGAGCAAATCACTGGCGAAGACGAGACATTCCAGGATGCCGTCGACTGGCTCCAGCGAGTATACCAGGAACGAAATCTGGACGAAGCTTACCATAGGGGGATAGATGCTATGCGGGATGGGAACTGGCAGTTTGCCATCCAGTCCCTGCAAACTATCCCCGCCGGCGCGCGTCGATACCCTGATGCTCAACTCGCCCTGAAGTACGCGCATGGGCGCCTTTATATGGAGCAGGAGAGATGGCCCCAGGCTGTGGAGGCGCTGGATGCCTTGGTGCGCCGTCGCCCCGACTATGAAGGAGATGCCCAACAACAATATGATGAAGCCAGGTTCCGTCGTGACCTGAAAGCTCGCTACCAGGAAGGCTGCCGCCGGATGGAGGATGGAGACTGGCAGGGGGCCAAGGCCGATCTGCAATGGGTCAAGAGCCAGCAGGAGCAGCGTCAGGTCTCGATCTATTCCGATGTGGACCAACGTCTGCGCCGGATTGACGAGGAGATAACCCTGGCTGACCAATACCAGCAGGCGCAGCGGTTCTTCGCGACCGGAAACTGGGAGCGGGCGATTCTTCATCTCCAGACCATTCTTAACCTGGACGACAACTATCAGGACGCCTGCGAGATGCTGGCGCAGGCCCAGGCGCGACTGGGGGCTGAGGCGGCCTACCAACGTGGGGTAGAGGCTACCTTGGGAAATGATTGGTCAGTTGCCGTCCAGGCCTTTGAAGAGGCGCTCCGTCTCCAACCCGACCACCAGGAAGCCCAAAAAGGACTGGAGACTGCCCGGCGCAACTTGGCCTTGGAGGACAACTACCAGCAAGGCATCACTGCCTACCGCCGAGGCGTTACCACGTATGACGTAGCTACTCTGGAAAAAGCCATCCACCATCTGGAACAGGTGGCTCAACTCGATCCAGAGTTCCGGGACGCGGCCGACCGGTTGAAGGAGTCCCGGCGGCTGCTGGAGGCTGAACGCAATTACCGGATGGCCGTCCAGGCTGAGGAAGCTGAGGCGTGGAACCAGGCTGTCGAAGCCTGGCAGCGCGTGGCCGAGTTGGCTCACCAACTCAGTCGAGATCACCGGGACGCGGCGGACCGGTTGAGGCAGGCCACCCGGCACAAGGAACTGGCCGACCTCTACCACCAGTCTCAGACCCACCGGGCTAACCAGGACTGGGCAGAGGCAGAGGCCGTCTTATCTGACTTGGTGGCTCGTGCTGCCGACTATGGCCTTGCTCCTTACAAAGATGCCCAGGCCCAACTGGATGAGGCCAAATGCCAAGCCCGGATCGCTGCTCGCTTCGACGATGGGTTGCTTTGTATGCGTTCCGAACGTTGGGAGGACGCTATCACGATGTTCCGCGAAGTGATTCGGCTGGACGCAGGGCACAAATCAGCCAAGGTACAACTGGCGGAGGCTGAGCGACAGCGTAAGTTGCAAATCGACTACCAGGCTGGTCTGGCTGCCCTGAAGTCTGGAGACTGGGCGACCGCTATCGGGCACCTGAGGTGTGTGCTCAAAGAGGATAAAAGCTATAAGGATGTTGCCACTCACTTGGCGACGGCCCGCCACCGGCGGAAGCTGGCGGATTTGTACCGCCGGGGCCAGGAACATGCCAACAATGGTGAGTGGGATCAAGCCTTCGCTTGCTTTGACGAGGTGAAGCGCGAAGACCCTACTTACCAAGAGATAGGCGGACTCTGGTTCCAGGCTAGGGAAAACAAAGAGTTAAATGCACTCCATCAGCGTGCCCAAGCTCTAAAAGAGAAAGGTGAGTTGGAAGAAGCCCTTAGGCTCCTACGAGAGATAAAGAGGAGGAAGGAGGGGAACAAAGTATGACCACTGACACGGATCCAGGCGGTTTATCCGGCGAGATAGAAGAACTCGAAAAGCAGTTGCGTATTACCCGAAATAAAGATCGTGCCAGAGATTACGAACAAAGGAATGAATGGGCTGAGGCCCTCCGTCTCTACACCGAGGTATTAAAGGATGACCCGGAGGACGAAGACGCTCTAGCGGGGGTAAAGTGCACACGAGAGAGTCTGCTGATGCAGCTCTATGCCCGGGGAATGGAGCATCTCGATGCCGGGGGGTGGGCGGCTGCCGTTAAGACTTTTGACCAACTTCTCCAAGAGGCAGAGCAGGCTGGCCTATCTGACTACCAGGATGCCCGCGCCCGGCGCCAGGAGGCCCAAGAGAAAATTACACCGTCTCCACCGCCACGGCGCGTTCCGACGTGGGCCATCGCTGCGGCGGGCGCTGCAGGTGTCGTCTTGGTGTTGGTTATCCTCTTCACTTTGGTTCTGCAGCCAGGTGTGTTTTCGCCGCTCGGTACTACCGAGCCATCCGCTACTGTGGTTGTCCTCTCTACCGAGAGCCCGGAACCGACAACCGAAACATCTGAACCATCACCATCTCCTGCCACGCCAACGCACGTTATTCTTACAGAAACACCACCTGCTGGATTGTCGCCGACTTTTGAGCCAAGTGAGACGCCAACGCAGACTGGTGATACTCCTACATCCCAACCGGTCACTGACACTACCACACTTGCAGCGGCTACCGAAACTCCTACGACTCGACCAGCTACTGACACTCCCACGTTGCAACCTACTCCCACCGGCAAAATCGCCGTGTCTGTCTTTGACCCCAACACGGAGGCCTATAGCATCTACGTCGCCCGCGCCTCGGATGGATGGCAACCCAAACTATTCTTCCAAAACGGCAGCCAGCCAGCCTTCTCCCCCGATGGGCGGCAAATCATCCTGCGCTCCTGGCGAAAGGCCGAGGAGGGCATTGGCCAACGCCTGGTGCTTTTCCCCAGCCTCAGGCTAGACGCTGGCGACGAACGCCTGATGACTTATAATCTGGAAGATGCCCATCCCAGCATAAGTCGGGGGGGTGATATCGTCTTCCACACCCGCCGCGAAGGGGCCCCCATCCTGGTTACCCTCGGTACCTGGCCCGGCGCAGAAAACGACATCGCCAACCAACGCAAGTTGGGGCCAGGGGAAAACCCCGACTGGTTGGGAAACCGCATTGTCTACTACGCGCCAGGGCCGCCGCCGGGATTGTACGTGATGAATGCCGATGGCAGCCATGCCCAACTGGCATTGAGCGAGCCAGGATCGCTGGCCCCTGCTGCTGCCCCGGACGGCGACCACGTGGCAGTGTCGCTCCAGCGCGGGGGACGTTGGCACGTCTTCACCCTTTCTGTCAGTCAAGGTCAAACCAGCCTGACCCAACTCACCAACGAAAACGCCGACGATCAGTTGCCCGTCTGGTCCCCCGATGGGCAGTTCATCGCCTTCGTTTCTAACCGGGAGGGAAAATGGGCCGTATGGGTAATGCCTGCACCTGGGGCGCAGGTGAACGCCGACGGGAGCGCTCAACGCAAACTGTTTGACCTGAACGGCCCAATAGACGGCAGGGTCTCCATTGCCCCCAACATGTCATACGGCTGGGGCGAGGAGCGCCTCTCCTGGGCGCCATAGGCGCATAACCTGGCAAATCAGGTGGTAATTTCCCGGACGCGCTCCAACGACTGCCCCGGGTGTATTTCACTTCGGGGGCAGACCCCTCCCCCAGCCCCTCCCCGACGCGGGGAGGGGCCTGGGTGTTATAAA
>CAYTNQ010000176.1:0-9721 GCA_964439175.1 uncultured Anaerolineales bacterium
TTGGAATTGTTGCACGTCGCCGATGGCCTTCCGGGTGTTGGCTTCGCCCAGGCGGGAGCCGACGGCGCGGAAGAGGTCGAGGGCCTGGGCGTAGGATTGGAGGGCGGCCTGGTTGTCCTTTTGGAATTGTTGCACGTCGCCGATGGCCTTCCGGGTGTTGGCTTCGCCCAGGCGGGAGCCGACGGCGCGGAAGAGGTCGAGGGCCTGGGCGTAGGATTGGAGGGCGGCCTGGTTGTCCTTTTGGAATTGTTGCACGTCGCCGATGGCCTTCCGGGTGTTGGCTTCGCCCTCTTTATCGCCAGCGCGATGGGCGATTTCGCTTCCCTGTTTCAAGCGAGCCACCCCCTCAGCCGGCCAGTTAAGGAGCATGTAAAGATTGCGCAGGCGGCCGGCCAGACGAGCAGCGCGGCTGGTGTTTTTCTCTACCGGCTCGTGCTTCAGGCCCCAGTCCAGCCAGCTTTGGATGTTGGGCAACTCGGTTAGCAGGATGGCTAATCCCTGGTCGTAATCGGCGCCAGTCAGCAAATCATCCGCCTGGGAGGCCAGGTCGAGGTAATAGGTCAGGGCAGCCGGGCCGCACATCGCGCGAGCGTTGGCCGGCAGCAGACGTTCGGCGAAGGCGCGGGCGGGGGCAGGTAGGCGCAGACGGCCGCCAGGCAACTCCTCGGCCAGGGACAGGGCACGCAACCGGGGGAGATAGGCCACGTGCTGAGGGCCCAGGATGGCGCGCACGGCAGGGACATCGGCGCCGCCAGGGAAGAGGGCTAACGCGGCAAAGGTCAGGGCGGCGGCCGGCTCGGTCTGCTGCAAGCGATTATAGGAGAGGCGCAGCGAGAGAATGAGGCTATCTGGCTTACGGCGTTGATCAGGGGGGATGAGTGGGTCGGCCAGTGCCTCCTCTTTGACTACCGCCAGTTGGTCCCGCAGCCAGCCCAGGTCGCCGCCATAGTCCGCCAGCAGCCGGGCGGCGAGGACAATAGCCTGGGGCCAGCCGTCGAGAAAGGCCAGGATAGCGGCCAGGTCTCGCTGGTAGCCGGTTACCTGATCGTGAGCCATGGTCGCCTCGTGCAAAAAGAGTTCTTGGGCTTCGTCGGCTTCCAGGTGGCCTAATGGGGTGCGCTTTTGGGCAGGGCCGCCAACTCGTTCGCGGGTGGTTAACAGCAGGCGGCCTGGGGCAGCATAATCATATAGGGTATGCAGCAGGTCAGACAGGCCGCGCGGGTCAGCGGCGGCTATCCGGTCCAGATCGTCGAGGATAAGCAGGCGTTGCCCCGCCAGGACATGGGCCAAACTTTGATCTGTGACAGCGGCGCTCAATTCCATCTCGGCTGCCTCGGCAATACGGGCGCGGATGCTTGAAAGTTCAGTCAGTTCGCTCAGGTCCACAAAAGTGATGCCGTCCGGAAAGTGACCCCGGACAGCCAGCCAGCGCCCCGCCTCCTTAGCCAGAGCTGTCTTGCCTATGCCTCCCAGGCCGGTGATAGTTACCATTCGGTAGTTAAATATCTGGTCCAGCAAGTGGTGCAGCTCGCGCTGGCGGCCAGTGAAGGTTTCGGGGCGGGCTGGCGGTTTGTGCCAGGTGGTAGCCGGGAGGCGGAAGATCAACTGTCCCTGAGGAAGAGTGGCCGAGAAGAGAGGGGCGCTATGGTCAGCGTCAGCGGGCAGCAGCAGGAATTTGGTTTCCTCTTCGGCAGCCAGTCCGGGCTTGTCGAGGGCCAGGCTCCCACGGTGGAGGTGGCTGTCGGTGTGGACGGCGGTCAGGCCGGCCTCGAATGCCTGGCACAGGGGGCGGCCAGCTAGTAGAGCGGGATAAAAGGCGCGGGCGAAAGCGGTGGCAGCCAAATCGAGCACGGAAGCCTCGGCGTCGATGGCCACAACGTGCGGAACGCCAGCCTGGATGAGTGCATGGACTAGGCTCTCCGAGTGGCAGGCGCTGAGGAAAGCCAACACTGGCGGCCGATGAGCCACGCCGATCAGCCGTCGCAGGTCATCCGCCGTGACCGGGTGTGCAGTGCCTCGCTCGTCCTCAAAGGCAAGCACCCCGTCGCCTCCGTGGCCGGTGAAATGCAGGATGTAATAGTCGTGCGGCGTCAGCAGGCGCATCAAGTTGTCGGTGGTGGCAAACTGCACGTGTACCTCAACTGCCCGGTCCAGGTCACCCAGGCGTTCACGCAACAAATTGCTTTCGCCTTCGAGATCCAGGCGTTCTAACGGCTGGCCGTGCTCGTTTACCAGCGGCCGACTGACCAGAGCCAGTATCTTGGGTGGTGGCTGGGTTGTCATCGGTAGGCCGCCTCCTTTTCGCTGACACGCTGATTTGCTGATTTGCTGACTCGCTGATTCGCTGACTCGCTGACTCATCCCATTATATCATAGTTGCAGCGCAAACTCCAGCACCTCCCGCGCCAGGCGGATCCGATCCTGGTCGCTATCCATCACCGTGTTGGTTACCAGGGTACGAATCCCCAGCTCGAAGGCGATGGTCGTCTTGAGAGCCTCATCCTGCTGGTCCAGGACGAAGCCGGTCAGCAGGTCCTGGTAGTGACGGGCCACACCCACGGGGGAAACGTCCATGCCCAGCTCGCGCATCATCTTGGCTGCCGGGCCTTTGAGCGCCTGCCCGCCCACGATAGGGGTGACCGCCACCTTCGGCGCGCGGCTGGCGCCGATGATGCGGCGCAGGGCGGGCAGAGCCAGGATGGGATCCAGGCTGACGAAGGGGTTGGAGGGGCAGAAGACGACCGCGTCCCCTTCGCGTAGTGATAGCACTACATCCTGGGTAGGCTGGGCCGCCTCCATCCCTTCGAAGTGAATGGATTCCACGGCCGGCTCCCAACGCCGCCGGACGAAGTATTCCTGGAAGGGGAGGAGGCCGGCGTCGGTGTGGACGACGGTGCGTACCGGGGCATCGCTCATAGGCAGGATCGTGTGCCGCACGCCAAGCAATTTGGATAGCTCACGCGTGACCCAGGTAAGAGGAAACCCTTCGCGTAGCCATTGGCTACGCAGCAGGTGGGTGGCCAGGTCCCGGTCCCCCAGGCGAAACCAGGTGGGACCAGCGTAGCGAGCCAGCATATCCATCATGCCCCACGACTCGTCGCGCACGCCCCAGCCGGTCTCCGGGTTGGCCAGGCCGGCCAGGGTGTACATCACCGTGTCCAGGTCGGGCGAAATGTGCAGGCCCATGTGCTCAAAGTCGTCGGCAGTGTTGACGATGAGGGTCAGGTGTTCAGGTGGCAGCAGTTGGGCCAGCCCCCAGGCCAGCTTGGCCCCGCCCACCCCCCCGGCCAGGGCGACGATTCTACCATCCTTCACCCCGCCGCCTCCCACCACTCCCGCAGCAGGTCCCGGCTTTGCAGCAGATAGGCGCGTTCGGGCGCGAAGACTTCCAGGCTGATGGTGCTGTCGTAGCCACGGGCTTTGAGGCGCGCGATGCGGGCCGCCCAGTTGATCTCATTACGGGGCACGGCACCCAGCGGCAGGTGTTGGTCCCGGCTGCCGTCGTTTTCCGAAAGGTGCACGTGCATCAGACGCTCCCCGACCCGTTCCAGGTACGTTTCGAACATGTCGATTCCCCCTTCCACATGGGCGTGTCCGCTGTCCAGGTGAAAACCGAGAGCGGGGACGGCCTCCAGGATGTGGGCGATGTGCTCAATCTGCCCGGGGGGCCCGGGCGCATTTTCCAGGAGGACGGTGATCCCCATCTGGGCAGCCCGGGTACACAGGGGGCGCAGCACCTCGACGTGCCATTCGGGGCAGCGCTCCGGTGGGAAGAGGGGGGGAATGCGCTGGTAGTGGACGGTCATCATTCGCGCGCCGATCCGGTTCGCTCCCGCCAGGGCGCGCTGGAATTCCTGAAGCGCTGTTCGGCGCAGGCTGGGAAAAGGGGAGGAGATGGGGATGAAGTAGGCAGCGTGGGCGACCACGTCCAGGTGGTGGCGGGCCAGGGCCGCGCGTATGCCTTCAATATCCAGGTCGGCCGGATCGGCCGCTGGAGGCTCCAGGGTCAGGTCCACGAAGTCGAAACCGTGCTGGCCAAACCACTCGATTTCGTCAATCGGGTCGCGCGCCGGGTGATTCATGGCACCGATTTTCATAAATGACTGCCTCTCAGGAATTTCACGCGTGTCTCCAATGGCTCACGCTCCTTTTGCCGCGATTCGTCCGGCCAGCCCAGGCTGATAAAAGCCTGCGGCTCCCAGTCCATAGGCAGGCCCAGGGTGTCCCGGACGACCTCAGGGCAGAAGAGGGGGGCGCACAGCCAGCAGGCGCCCAATCCCTCGGCGTGGGCGGCCAGCAACAGATTTTGGCCGGCCAGAGCCACACTTTGCGTCGCCATAGTCCATTCGGCGCGGCGGCGTTTCTCGTCAGGATAATCGTCCATGTCGGCCATCGTCATACAGAGCAAGATGAGGATCGGAGCGCAGGCCAGCCGCGCGCGGCGGCGGGCGGCCTGGGCCGCGATCTGGTCGGGGGGCAGCCCGTCGGCAGCCAGGTCGGCGCGCAGGACGACGTTCATGGCGTCGGCCAGGCGCTCCTTTGCGCTATCATCCTCTATCACCGCGAAGCGCCACGGCTGACGGTTATGAGCTGATGGCGCCCAGGTGGCTGCCGTTAATAGCCGCTCGACGATGGCCCGGTCGACTGGCTGCCCGGTGTAGCGGCGAAAAGAACGCCGGCTCCGGACAATCTGGTAGAAAGTCGGTGCCAAATCAGAGGAGGTGCTCAAGTTTTGCCAATCTCCATTACGTGATGAACTCACTGATGAAGTTCAGGTAGCCCTGCCGCCCACCCTTTTTCTCCCAAAACCGGATGGATCTGCGGATGCGTTTCAGACAGGCAATAATCTCGTCCACCGTCCTGGGCTCCATATCCAGGCCAACCGGCTGGTCATCTTGGTCGAGGAGTTCCTCCCGTCCCAGTCGCCATTCACACATCGCTTTTACGGAGTCGAAGACGAGTTGTGATAGCTCTGAAAGAGAAACAGTTGGTGGGGTTCTGTTCCGCGCCTCGGCGGTGTAGTGGCGAATGAGAGCCTCGACAGCATCCGTTGCGTCCCAGTTAGTTAGTTCAGGATGCTGGCGGTAGACATTCACGATTCCAAACTCGATGTTTTGCAAAACGTCCATGTACTTTTCTTCAAATTTCTGATCGTCGGCCACAGGCTCCTCCAGATAAAGCAAATATACCCACGTTCGGGGGAATGGTTTTCGTCATTCGTCATTCGTCGTTCGTCAAATGTGTAAACCAACGAGTCAGTATAGCATATCTACTCTGTGCAAGCAACCGGAACAAATTCCCTTGTTATAGAACCGAACAAATTTTCTAATTTAATGGCATTTCCGGGCGAAAATATGACGTATTCTGACAAGTATTGAGGGTATACTTGGAGTGTCAAAACAGAAGGGGCAGAGGTGCAATCCCTACCATGTACTATGACAAGATCGTTATCCGTGGAGCCAAGGAACACAATCTGAAGAAAATAGACGTGACGCTGCCGCGCTTCAAGTTGGTAGTGATCACCGGCGTCTCCGGCAGTGGCAAGTCATCGTTGGCTTTCGACACCCTCTATGCCGAGGGCCAGCGTCGCTACGTCGAGTCACTCTCCGCCTATGCCCGCCAGTTCATCGGCCAAATGGAAAAACCCAAGGTGGACTTCATCGGTGGGCTCAGCCCGGCGATTGCCATCGAGCAGAAGGCGGTGAGCAAGAACCCGCGCTCAACAGTGGCCACGGTGACGGAGATCTACGACTACCTGCGGGTGCTCTTTGCCAATGTAGGCACGCCCCACTGCCCGCAGTGCGGGCGCGAGGTGCATGCCCAGTCGGCCCAGGAGATCGTGGAGCAGGTGATGACGCTCCCGCCTGGCACCCGTTTCCAGGTGCTGGCCCCGCTGGCCCGCAACCGCAAGGGGACCTTCCAGGACGCGTTTGTCCAGGCCCGCGCCGAGGGCTTCGCTCGCGTGCGGGTAGATGGCGAGGTGCGGGACCTGGGCGAGGAAATCGTCCTGGACAAAAAGAAGAAACACAACATACAGTTAGTGGTGGATCGACTTATTGTACCTGGAAGGTGGAATGATGGGGAGGATGAAGTCACCAACCCTCCAATTCCCCAGCCATCCAATCTGCCGCCCGACTATCTTTCCCGTCTCACCGACTCGGTTGAGACTGCCTTGGGCGCGGGCGATGGCCTGCTCATCATTGTTCGGGAGGACGGCAACGAGTGGCTGCTCTCGGAGCAGAACGCTTGCCCGGTGTGCGGGCTGAGCTTCCCGGAACTGACACCTGCTATGTTCAGCTTCAACTCGCCAGTGGGGATGTGCCCCGATTGTAACGGCCTGGGCACCAAGTTTGAGCTCGACCCCGGCCGGTTTGTGGACCCGGACAAGACGTTGCATGAGGGTGGCGTCCGTACCTGGGGCGAACTGGGTAAGAAGACATCCAGTCATTTTTACAAAACAGCACAGCAGATCGTCGAACAGTTTGGTCAAGATATGGATACGCCGTGGCGTGACCTTTCGCAGGAATGCCAGGAGGCCATCCTGTATGGCGGCGTCAAGGTGATCTGGCGATGGGAAGGGAAACACGGCATCGGTCAACACGAAGGAAAATTCGAGGGGATCGTGCCGTCGATTCGCCGCCGCTATCGGCAGACAAAGTCAGAAGCTATGCGCAAGTGGTACGCCAACTTCATGAGCCAGCAGACCTGTCCCACCTGCCACGGCCAGCGACTGCGCCCGGAGAGTGCAGCGGTCACTATCGGCGGGCGGACGATCAACCAGGTGACGGCGTGGGGCATCGGTGAGGCACTCCAATGGATCGAGAAACTGGAGGCGGAGATGTCCCCGGAGCAGTTGGAGATCGCCGGCGAGGTGTTGAAAGAGATCGGTGAACGTCTCAGGTTCCTGATGAACGTAGGACTGTACTACCTGACGCTCCACCGTCCCGCGCCGACCCTCTCCGGCGGCGAGGGACAGCGCATCCGGCTGGCCAGCCAGATCGGTTGCGGGCTGGTGGGTGTGCTTTACGTTCTGGATGAGCCCAGCATCGGCCTGCACCAACGCGACAACCGGCGCCTGCTGGATACGCTGGAGCGGCTGCGTGACATGGGCAACACGGTCGTCGTCGTCGAGCACGACGAGGAGACTATGCGCACCGCCGACTGGATCGTGGATTTGGGGCCAGGGGCGGGCATCAATGGTGGATGGATAGTGGCCGCAGGACCACTACCGGCGATTATACACAACCCCGACTCGTTGACCGGGCGCTATCTGCGCAAGGAGCTGGAAGTAACCTCACCTAACGGCCAGCGCCGCCCGGTCAATGGCAAGTGGCTCACCGTGGTCGGCGCGCAGCAAAACAACCTCAAGGATCTGACGGTGCGCTTTCCGCTGGGCTTGTTCACCTGCGTCACCGGCGTCTCGGGCAGCGGCAAGTCTTCACTGGTAGCGCAGACACTCCACCCGGCGCTCGCCGCAGTGCTGCACAACGCGGAACAGAAGCCCGGCGCGCACGACCGCATTGAGGGGTTAGAGCACGTGGACAAGGTGATCAGCATCACCCAGGATCCTATTGGGCGCACGCCCCGTTCTAACCCGGCTACTTACGTCCAGGTGATGACCCACATCCGTGAGTTGTTCGCCCTCA
This sequence comes from uncultured Anaerolineales bacterium, assembly GCA_964439175.1. Taxonomy (GTDB): domain Bacteria; phylum Chloroflexota; class Anaerolineae; order 4572-78; family NAK82; genus CAYTNQ01. Next base: position 7,647 of record CAYTNQ010000176.1, read on the forward strand.
CGCCCGAGGCCAGGACGCGCGGTTACAAGCCAGGCCGGTTTAGCTTCAACGTCAAAGGAGGTCGCTGCGAGGCGTGCCGGGGTCACGGCCAGAAGAAGGTGGAGATGCATTTTCTGCCCGACGTGTGGGTGACGTGCAACGTGTGCAAGGGGACGCGCTTCAACCGGGAGACGCTGCAGATCCGCTACAAGGGGATGAACATCGCCCAGGTGCTGGATATGGATGTAGAGGAGTCGCTGGAATTCTTCGCCAACGTCCCCAAAGTGAAGCGCATTTTGCAGACCTTGCACGACGTGGGATTGGGCTACGTCAAGCTGGGGCAGAGCGCTACCACTCTTTCCGGCGGCGAGGCGCAGCGGGTCAAGCTGGCCAAGGAGTTGGCTCGCGCCGCCACCGGCGACACTGTCTACATCCTGGACGAGCCGACCACTGGCCTGCACTTCGCCGACATCCAGAAGCTGCTGGACGTGCTCCACCGCCTGACCGACGCTGGCAACACAGTCATCGTCATCGAACACAATCTGGACGTGATCAAGACCGCTGACTGGATCGTCGATCTGGGGCCGGAAGGTGGCGACGAGGGCGGTCACATCGTTGCCCAGGGGACGCCGGAGAAAGTGGCACAGGTGGCAGAGAGCTATACCGGGCAGTTTTTGAAGGAAATGCTTCTGCTGGCACCAATGGAGAGCAAAGCCATGTTCGATAGTGAATTGAGCGGCGTGGGAAATCGCTAAAGGAGGAAATCTGGAGGCAAATGATTCGGAGTGATGCTTGTTCAATGGGGAAAAATGTAGGTCAACCTCGGTAGGCGTCGTGAGTTGGAAGGTTGAGACTTATTCACGGTATCGCTGAAGCGCGCCCTTGGCTGCCTCGCACACACGCGTGATCAACTCTTGCGGTTCTAATACTTGGGCTGCCGGGCCAAAGCTCAGCACCCAGCCAGTTGTCCAGTCCAGATTCGCCACGTCGAACTGGGCGACGATGGAGCCGTCGGCTTCATCCGTGATTTTCATCCAGTCACCATGCCGCTCCCTTACCTGGAGAGCCACGTTGGCTTCTACATGGACTACGACCGTATAGTGGGGTTCGAAGCGCATCGTACGTGCCAGGTAGTCCCGTACACGAAAGTCACGCGGCAAGGTAAACCGGTCTTCCAGGGCAGCGACGTGTTGGATGCGATCCACCCGGAAAGTGCGCAGGTCTTGCCGCAGGTGGCAAAACCCTACCAGATACCATAGCCCCCACTGGAACGTCAGAGCATAGGGATCCAGTACGCGTTCGGTATCCTCCTGACGCGCCATGCTTCTGTACAGCAGGCGCACGCGGTGCCGCTCCCCAATGCATTGGCGTAATGTGTGAATTGTGGGTTCCCAGGGGCGGTAATCTCTGCGGGCGAGGTCGCCGATGACCAGGCTTTGCTGGGCGCGGGCTACCTCCTGGCGCAGGTCGTCGGGTAAGACGTTGTCTAGCTTGGCAGTGGCGGCAGTGACTGCATCGTCGTAAGTGTGTCCCCACACGTCTCGGACCAGGTAGGCGCCCATATAGAGCACGGTTGCTTCTTCGGCGGTAAAGATGAGGGGAGGCAGCTTATAGCCTCGCACCAGCGAAAAGCCACCATACGGCCCTCGCTCTGAGTAGAGTGGGATGCCCATCTCGTCCAACATCGCAATGTAGCGGTGAACGGTTCGCTCAGAGACGTTCAATTCGACGGCGAGCTCGCCTGCCTTCCAACTGGGTCTTGACTGAAGCAGCAAAATCAGCGAGAGCAAGCGCGTGGCGACGTTGCTCATATTCGTCTCTCCCTTCAGGCGTGTTGGTTACCCCATTATACCACAGATTTATGACGAAAACTGTCATAATATTGTGGTATAGGCGATGGGAGTAGTGGGGGGTTGGGCTTGCTGCATTCCTGTCCCTTCTCCTCTGCTTGACCTCTTTCCTCACCTCGACTACAATCACACACACCCGGCAAGCAGAGAGATCTAAAACTTCAGAATGTAGCACCCTGAACTGATTATGGCTGGAGAAGAATGATCGAGAAAGACTTTGACGCAACTTTTGTAGCTCAGCTAGCG
>CAYTNQ010000177.1:0-9721 GCA_964439175.1 uncultured Anaerolineales bacterium
CGTGTGACGGTGCGGCTGGATGCCGGGCACGACGCCGACCTGATCGCCTGGCTGGCGGATATCCCGCCGGGGAGCCGCAGCGCGCTCATCCGTGAGGCCTGGCGGCGCGGTTTGGTGGAGGCTGCCCGCTGGGAGCCGGTCGACATCGAGGAGCTATGGCGCGTGGTGGCCGAGGAGCTGGGGCGGGCGCTGGCGGGGAATCACGTGGGGCAAGACACCGGTGAACCTACCCGGCCTGATGATGACCCGGAAGCGAAGTACGGCGAGAAGCTCGACCGCATGCTGGGCGGGTTGAGGGATGCGGGCGAGGACGACTGACCGGTGGGTGGTTTGGTTTACGAGACAACCGGGCTACAATAGGTAACGTAACAGTTCTATTGGCGGGCGAAGATGAACCACTTTTCGGGACGGATGTAGTTTTTTGGCATTACGGGATATCTGGCTGGCAGGCGGTGCGACAGTCAAGTTGCCATCCAAAAAGTGACAAGATGAAAAGCACGTGCAAAAGCTGCCATGGAGGTTGCGGAGTCATCGCTACAGTGGAGGACAGCAGGCTAATCCACCTTGAAGGTAATCCCAAGTCGCCCACCTGGGGAACTATGTGCGCCAAGGGGCTGGCAAGCATTCAGGAGGTTTACAACCCGAACCGAATTATGTATCCACTGAAAAGGAAAGGTGAGAGAGGAGGGGGCGAATGGGAAAGAATCAGTTGGGAAGAGGCGCTTGAAAATATTACGGAAAAGATGAGGGAAAGCATTGCCCAGTATGGGGCCAGCTCTATAGCCATATGCCAGGGGACCGGGAGGGGCTACAACAGATACACATTCAGGTTTGCCAGGTCTATCGGGACGCCCAACCTGGGCGTGCCAGCCGACTTTTGCTACGGGCCAAGGATGGCTGTTTTTGGCATGATGGTGGGGGGCAGATTGTATTGTGATTACCACGGGTGGGGTGGGGAATACCCTAAGACCCAGATTTCTTGGGGGAAACAACTGGAAATCACTAATGCCGATGGTGAAATGGCCGTCTGGTTCCTGAACTCACTTGACAGGGCAGAGCATCTAATTCTCATAGATCCCAGGGCCACCCGTCTGGCAGGTAGGGCTGATCTCTGGCTGAGGGTGAGACCCGGCACCGATGCTGCCCTGGCACTTGGTATGCTCAACGTGATCATTAATGAGGGGCTGTATGATAGGGACTTTGTCGAGAATTGGACCTATGGCTTCGATAAACTGAGAGAGAGAGTGCAGGAGTACCCTCCAGCAAGAGTGGCTGAGACGACCTGGATTCCACAGGATAGAATCATACAGGCAGCAAGAATATTAGCTACGGCGAAGCCAGGGTGCATACAAATAGGAGAGAGCCTGGAGGCGAGTAATAACTCCACACAGACCTTGCGGGCAATCGTGTGCCTGATGGCGGTAACAGGCAACATCGAAAGACCGGGTAGTATGGTCAACTGGGTGCCCCCGGATACAGGTCCAATGGAGGATTTTGCCATAGAAGTCCCCGCACCCAAGGGAACCCCGGTTGGTGCTGATGAATTTCGTCTGCTAGGTCAACCACCATTTCCCGTATGCCATATGCATACACTTTTCAAACAGTTGGAAGAGGGTACCTCCCCCATTCGTATAATGCATCTCGAAGGGGCGAATCCCCTGCTAGCCTATCCTAACACCAAACAGGTGAAAGAAGGGCTGTTGAGCGTAGACTTTCTATCTGTAGCCGATCTGTATATGTCTCCCACCGCTGAGTATGCTGATGTAGTATTGCCGGTAGCTCATTGGCTGGAGACAGATGACATCCTGGACATGCACCCCCGTTTCATGATCGGGGCCATAAATAAGGTGGTGGATCCCCCAGGTGAGGCTTGGCCAGACAATAAGATTTTTAACGAGCTTGGTAAAAGGGTTGCTCCCCAATACTGGTTCAACAGTATCGAAGAGATGTTGGATTATGAGCTGAGAAAAGCGAGCATAACCTGGAAAGAATTTAGCAGAATGGGCTTCCTTGCCAAAATGGGGAAAGACCAGCCCTATTACAAGTACCGAACGGACTACTGGAGAAAAGGAGGGGGCTTTCCAACTCCCACGGGCAAAGTGGAACTCTACTCAACTGTGATGGAAAAACTGGGATATGACCCCTTGCCATACTACAGAGAGCCCAATGAAAGCCCCTATTCTACACCGGAGCTTGCCGAAGAATATCCACTAATCCTTTCTGCAGGTGGGCGTCAGCCGTATTACTTCCATTCACAGTACCGTCAGGTCCCTTGGTTACGTGAAAGGCAACCGTATCCGGTTGTACAGATCCATCCGAAAACCGCGGGAGAATTGGGGATTGAAGAAGGACAGTGGGTATGGATTGAAACGCCTCGGGGGAGAATAAAACAAGTCACCCAATTATTTGCGGGAATGGATCCCAGATTGGTAGTTGCCCAGGCATCATGGTGGTATCCCGAAGACCCAGGACCCGATCATGGTCTATGGAAAAGCAATGCCAATGTTCTGACCAGCAATGACCCTCCCTATGACCCTGCCATGGGCTCAACAACGTTCAGGGCGTTGCTTTGTAGAGTGTATAAGGCAGAGGATGGGTGAATGCAACTCACTATCTTCGTAGATAGTAACAAATGCGTTGGTTGCTATGCATGCATCGTAGCTTGTAAATTGGAGCATAATTTGCCACCTCACCCGGCACACCCAACACTTGGTAATCCGAAAGGACCGGAGTTGATTCGAGTCTATCAGGTTGGTCCCCAGATACATGATGATGAGGTCATCCATTATTTCCAGCCGGTTTTATGCAAGCATTGCCTTGATGCGCCATGTATTGAAGCTTGTCCCTGCTCAGCCATTTATAAAGATATAGAGACGGGCGTAACCTTAGTTAACGAGGATGAATGTACAGGCTGTGAGCTTTGCCTTTGGGCTTGTCCCTATGACTCTCCGCAGTTTCACGATGGCAAAATATATTTGTGTGACCTGTGTATTCATAGGATTAGGGAGAAGAGAGAAAAAGGAAGACAAACCGCCTGTGAAGCTGCTTGTCCATCCAGGGCAATTCACGTAGGCACAATCGATGAATGATGGCCGATGATCAGCCATCGAATAAAGTGATCTCCCAGAAGTCTGCAGTAGGATTGTAAGGAGGAAAAATGGCAGTTCGTGGAAAGTATTCCGAACTTGAAAAAGAGATTCTGGAGAACTTCGAAAAAGAGGCGGATACCCGGGTAGGCTGGTATAAACCGGTACCGGATATGCCCGTAGTATATAGAAATTATTGAACACTACGGGGTACTTTCGCTATTGCGTTGGCAACTATCATATCGTCTACATCATCGACCACGAGGCACGCGTGATTGACGTGGCCCTTGTTGGTTACCGCTGGGAGATCGGCGAACGGGAGTTTCGCGATGTTATCACGAAAGGAAGCACCCTCGTCGTCCTATTCGGTCTCAAGATATAACGGCCATCTAACGAGAACGCTTGTCCCTTTACCCACCCCTGGGCTGTCAATGCGCAGTTCACCGCCATACATCTCTACTATCGACTGTACCAGTGAAAGCCCCAGTCCCACGCCGGATACAATGCGTGTATGGCCTCTATCTGCGCGATAAAAGCGTTGGGTTAGATGGGGAAGATCATCCGGTGCGATTCCCCGGCCAGTATCGGTAATGATCGAATGGATGTGGTCGCCCTGCACTCCGAGTTTCCAGGTGACCTGTCCCCCCTTAGATGTGTACTTGAGGGCGTTATCAAGCAGGTTTCGAAACACGACCTGCAGGTGGCTAAGGCCGACCTGAATGACAGGCAGAGCCGCAGGCGCATCCAGTATGAGCTTGATCTGTCGTGCTCCAGCCTGGGGTGTCAGGCTGCCGACGAGACGCCTGGCAAATCGCGATAGATCGATCTGCTCATGCCCCAGACCGATACGACCTGCATCCAACCGGGAAAGCAGAATAAGGTCCTCGACCAACCCGTTCAGCCGTCTGACCTCGTCGTCAATCTCCCGAATGTATTGGCGACGAGTTGCTTCACTGAGAGCCCCTTTCTGCAGGGCGTCGGTACGAAGCAGCACCGTCGTCAGCGGTGTGCGCAGTTCGTGGGCGGCGTTGCTGGCGAAGGCGCGCTGTTCCTCAAGCATGGACTGCACCTGCACAGCCATGTGATTGAAAGCCGCGGCCAGGTGCCCGATCTCGTCACGGCGATCAGCCGGCAGCCGGTGCGAGAAATCGCCTTCTGAGACACGCTGCACGGAATGGCGCAACTCTTCCAGGGGGCGGGTCAGAGACGTCGAGAGCACGATGCTTGCTGCCAGGGCTAACAGAGTGAGTGCAAGCACGCCCCCTCCGAGTACTGCCCAGCGTTGGAGGATCGAGGTTTGCACAACACTGGTGGGTGCAGCAAGTTGTATGACCGATAACACCCGCCCATCATGGATAACAGCCGCCGCGACGTAAAGCGTCTCTGTTCCGGACGCATCCTGGCGGTACTCACGGACGATGTGCTTTTGGCTGGCAGCGACAATCTCCGGGTAAGTCTTCAGGTTCTCCAACGGGGGTTCCCCTGAACTGGTCAGCCAAGCACGACCGGTCATATCGATCAGGGTCAGCTGCGCGCCAGTCTGGGCTGCATAATAGCGGAGCACATCCATCACATCGCGCTGCTGGGCCTCGCCTTCCATGAAGTGCTCGACCGGTTCGGAAAGGGCGCGCGCCACCAGTGATGCCTGCGCTTCAAGACTGTTGGCAAAATCCTCCTGAGCAGCAACCGCGATTTGGCGTCCTGCCAGGACAGAAAACAGGCCGAAGCCAACGACGATCAGCCCCGTATAGGCAACCATCAAACGTGTTCGTAGAGTAGGACACTGCATCAATGCTCGGTCCCTTTCGTGGCAGCAAACCGATAACCCACACCACGCACAGTCTGGATATGCTGTGGCTTGCTGGGGTCGTCTTCGATCTTCTCTCGCAGCCAGCGAATATGCACATCGAGTGTCCGCGTATCACCGAGCCAGTCCGTCCCCCATACTTCGTCAAACAGATCAGCACGCGAGACCGTCTCACCGGCCCGGTCAACAAGCAAACTAAGGAGCTCGAATTCCTTGTAACGCAGATGTAGCTCCACATCCTTTCTGAATACCCGGCGCGCATCAAGGTCGATGGTAATCTCGCCGACGCTGAGAACCTCCCGCCGCCTTTTGTCCATACCTGTACTATCCAGCGCAACTCGGCGTAGCAACGCCCGGATGCGCGCCAGCAGCTCGCGGACGCTGAAGGGCTTCGTGATATAGTCGTCCGCCCCAAGTTCCAACCCCAGGATGCGGTCAACTTCATCGCCGAGTGCGGTGAGCATCAAGATAGGCACGGTGCTCTCAGCGCGGAGCGCCTTGCAGACCTCCCAGCCATCCATCCCAGGCATCATGATGTCAAGCACAACCAGGTCGGGTTGTTCTTCGAGCGCCATCTGTAGACCTAGTTTGCCATCATGTGCCACGAGAACAGAGTAGCCACCCTCTTCCAACGCTATGGTCATCGGTCCGGTGATCATGGCGTCATCATCGATGAGCAGTATGCGAGTCACGTTTACTCTCCCAGCTTCTGGTAGTGGCCTGCCGTTCGTGCTTCATGCCCGATGGTTACGCAGCCAGGACTTACAGTCAACGGTCAAGACGTGGATTTAAGGTGGATTTAAGGTTGTTTAGGGTTGTGTTAACCACAGCGTCTCCCAAATCGTTTATCTTTCACCGTGATGTTTAGCGTCGTTCAGATTTGAATTGTACAGGAGAAAAGCCATATGAAAAGACCGCAAGCAATCCTGGCCGCCGCGACACTGGCAGGCATCGTACTGATGACCATTGCAGGGTTGGGGATCGGCAACTTGCACGCGGCTGCCAACAAGCCGCCCAGCGAGGCCCCGGCCAGTGCTACCCCAGATGTCGACTCCTACAAGGAGAGCCTGTTAGAACGACGGCGCCAGTTGGAAGAGCTGCTGAAGACGATGCAGACAAATGAAGACAGCTACACCGCGCAAGTTGAGGAAGCGAACCGGACCATCCAGAGGCTGAACGAAACTCTCGCACAATTGGAGAGCGAGACACTGGCCAATGATGCCACCATTGCACAGCACGAGTCCGCCTTTGGCGCCACCAACAGCAGCGCCGACAAGCTGCGCGGAGCGATAGCGGCCATGCAGGCGCGCGAACCACAATACCTCGCACAGATCCAGGCCGCCACCCAGACTATCGCCGAACTCCAGGCATACATTGACCAGTACAACGCCCAGCAAGCTGCCGCAGCGGCAACTGCCGGTTCAGGCGGTGGCGGCCAGCACGACGATGACCATGACGAGCATGAAGACGAGCATGAGGATGACCACGATGACTAACAAGCGTTCGTCTCAAACCTATGCCGGGTTGAAGGCATTATTGATCAGTGGCAGCCTTGGGGCCTCATTGCTCGGCGTGTACATGCTGGCGAACAGGGAAGCGTGGCTCTCAGCTCATGAGGCCACACCGACACCAAGGCCAACGGCCATTCCGACGCTGGCTCCGGAATCCGACATAGGAGCCTTGCGGCCCATCCCGACTGCGGCCAAACCATATGTGCTGGATCGGCAGCCGACGCCGCAGCCCAACGTGGCTGCCCAGGGGGCACCCGCGTCGGGCGGGCAGCCGGACACTGGTGCGCAGCCAAGCGCACCCGCCGTTCCAACGGCAATATCCGTGGGCAGTCTGCCACCGCTACCTGCACCACCTGCCCCCCCTATGCAGCCAGCAGGCCGGTCGTCATCAAGCTAGGAGCAGGAGTATGACCAACCCACCACCCCACCCAGACTGGCCGCACTATCGTTTCCACTCGATGGGAACAGACATCGTGCTATGGCTCGATACAGACGACGGCTCGGCACAACAGGCATTCGTTATGATTGAAGAGCTGTTCTACGATGTCGTCCGCAGCCTGAGCCGCTTCAATCAAAACAGCGAGCTATCGCGGCTGAACGCCCAATCCGAACAATGGGTGCCGGTATCCCAGATGTTATGGGATGTCCTTGAAATGGCTCTTGGCTTCGCCCGTGATACCCAGGGCCTCTTTGACCCAACGGTGCTGTATCCCCTCAGGGCAGCAGGCTATACCCACTCCTTCGTAGAGAGTGGCAATGCGGAAAGCACACACTTAGAGAGGCTCCCACATCAGCCTGGACAGTGGCAGGACGTACTGATGAACCCTGAGGGGCATGCGGCCTGGCTCCCCGCCGACGTTGGACTTGACTTTGGTGGCATTGGGAAAAGCTACACAGCCCAGTGGGCGGCACAGTTACTGGGGATATGGGGACCATGCCTTGTCAATGCGGGTGGTGACATCGTCGCAGGCGATGCCCCCCACGGATTGGACGGCTGGCCGGTATCAATCGGGGCACCCCGGGTCGATGGTGCCGAATCCAGGGCCGATGTCTCTTTCTTCTGGCTGGCGAATGGAGCGCTCGCCACATCAGGCGTTGATCACCGAAGCTGGTTCAGCGGCGGGAAACCCGCTCACCACATCATCGATCCGCGCACTGGGCAACCAGCCCTAACTGATGCGTTGACCGCGTCGGTCCTCGCGCCGACCGGCCCTGAGGCCGAAGTGTGGGCCAAAGTAGCCCTGATTCTGGGAATAGAGAACGGTATGGACCGCCTTAACAAGGAAAACATCCCGGTGATGTTCATCGACCAAGAGCATAGGCTTCATACCAACCGGCCGATGGCCGAACAGATCGTGTGGCGTGAGCCGAAAGCGATTTTGAATACGTACTAGCGGGTTGCACGTGGGCTGACGATCTGAGCCAGCGAAGTGTTCAGAGGACGGCCCACCGAGGGTAAAAAGCAGAAACATCTTACACATCGGAGAGGAAGTAACATGACCAGGATGAAAGCTATCATCGCCGCAGGCGCGATTACAGGTGTGGTATTGGTCGCGATTGTCGCTCTGAATGTCGACCGACTTTCGGCGGGGGGCGAGGTCTCGCCTCCCGCCGAATCAGAGCCTCCCACCGACGTGCTGTCGGACCCGGAGATCCAGGCCTTGCTGCAAGAGCAACAAGAGTTGGAAACCGCCATCAGCCTGATGCAGGAACGTGAGGCCGAGTACGCTCAGCAGATTGAGGCGGCTCAACAAACAATCGAGGAACTGGAGACGACCATCGGTGAGCTTCAGGCCGAAGCAGAGGCAGATAGTGCGACAATCGCACAATACGAGTCACAGCTTGATGCAGCGAGGGCCGTTGTCTCAGACCTGGAGGCAACAGCAGGTATCCTGTGGGAGCGTGAGGCGGCATATACCGCTCAGATTGAGAGCCTCAACCAGACGATTCTCGCCTTGCAGGCACAGGTGCAGCAAATCGCAGGGCAGTAACCGCTCGGCGATCACACAGAGCAGGAGTGAATAACTTGACATCAAAGGCAGAGCCGCGGGCCGAACACCGTGTTGTGGAACAAGTGCTTGGCAAGGTTGTCGCCGTCGGACTTCTGGGGGCGGTGGTATTGGTCGGGACCTGGGCGTTGATCGCGTTTACGCCGTTCGCTGACCTGATCGCGGGAACACTCACCGTAGCCGGCGAGAATACCGCCTGGTATGCCAGCCGTGCTGCGGCGATAGTGGCTTATCTGCTGCTCAGCGGCTCGGTCGTCTGGGGACTGATTCTCACCACCAAGATTATCAAGGAAGTTACACCGCCTCCGGCAGTTCTGGCCTTGCACAATGCCATCTCATGGGCCGCGATCACCCTGGGGGTGTTGCACGCAGCCGCGCTGCTTTGGGACACATACTACACTTACACCATCCTGGACCTGGTCGTTCCGTTCATCGGCCCATACCGGCCTGGCTGGGTGGGACTGGGGACGGTCGGCCTGTATCTGATGGTATTGACGTCCGTTACTTTTGCCTGGCGTAGCTGGTTGGGGCAGAAGAACTGGAAACTGATACACTATCTCACCTTCCCGGCCTACGCGTTTGTTACACTGCACGGGCTAAAAGCAGGCACGGACAGCAGTGAGATAGGCATGCAGGTCCTTTACAGTGGAAGTACATTGTTGGTTCTGTTCCTCATCAATTATCGGCTACTGGCAGCAAGGCAGCGCTCGCGTCGAACGCCACGCGTTGTGGACACAGAATAGAGAGGAGAGTCTGCGTTGCTACACAGGAATGTTGTTCGAGACGACAGCCCAGGCATTGTGAGAACAGATAGGCTTCCTGCACGGGAGCCTGTAGGGCCAAAAAACCTCGTCCAGACCAGATTTCAGCCTGCGCAGCCTTGCAGTAGTAGTCACGAATGATCCCGCCCAGCACATCTCGACAGTGCGCAGGGCCTTCGACTTCAGACGTCACCTGTGGAATAGGAGTATGCCGTTTGATGCCTTGATGCGGAGGAGCGTGGTCGTAGTAAGCGACGCACTCTTTCATGACCCGCTGCAGGTGTCGCTCATTGATGATCAGCTTCCTTTGAGGCCCTGCATCGATGTAGCGGGGCTTGTAGGGTGGAAAAACCTCATCCGACCCGTGCCTAGGTCGCGCTATGGGAGATATCAATACTGTGAAATATCGCGGGAGCGATAGGTATCGACGCCTCGCCTATCTGAGAGGTTGAAAATGTGAGCAAAACTGGGTCAATCTATGTGTAGACGACCGGTAGTGCCCGCGAAAGTGAGGGATAATCAAAATGGGGTTGGATTAACGAGGTGT
>CAYTNQ010000178.1:0-9670 GCA_964439175.1 uncultured Anaerolineales bacterium
TTTTAAAGGTCAACACATTCAACGCGGTGACCTCTATCGAGCCAGCCCGGTGAGTAAGAAAGAAAACTCCAGCAGAGATCCTACTCGAGCCAGGATGATAGAACCTGGAGGTAATATGGAACTTCGCCAATACTGGCACATTATATGGAAACGCATCTGGATCCCGGCGCTGCTCTTTGGCGTGGTTTTGGTGGTCAGTCTGGCGCTGCATCGCCCGCTGGCGGCCCAATACCAGGCCTCGGCACGGGTGCTGGTGGACGTGCCGCCGCTGGAGGCGGTGGAGGGGATGGGTTTCGATCCGCGCCTCACCGCGCCGCAGGCCACTGAGTACCTGGTAGACGATTTCAGTCTCTTCGTGTCCAGCCAGGCGGTGGCCCAGGCGGTCAGCCAGCGATTGGCCGACCAGGGCATCCAGGTATCGGCCGGCCTCATCCACAGCTCGACCGCCTCGGAGAAGGTGCATCGGGTGGTCACCATCCACGTCACCTGGGGTGATCCCGACCAGGCATCGGCTATCCTTAATGCCGCCATCGAAGTGTTGCAGCAAGAGTCGCCGGCCTATTTTGGCCGTCTGGGATCGGAGCAGCCCCGTATCACACTTTTCGATGGCCCCAATGTAGACCCGGTACCTCCTAGCTTGACTCAACGTCTCGACCTGCCGGTACGTCTCATCCTGGCCCTCATTGCCGGCGTCGCCCTCTGCTTCCTCCTGGACTATCTGGACGATAGCGTCCGCGGGCGCGAAGAGTTGGAGGTGATGGGCATCAACGTGCTGGCTGAGGTCCCTGCCCGGCGACGGTGGTTTGGCAAACGACAATGAATTCATCTGGTATTTGTCACTGTTATGGCCTGATGGTAGAATACCCACGATTGACTTAGGGAGCGGATGACCATGGAACTCACCGACTATCTACGTATCGTTCGCAAGCGCGGCTGGATTGTGATTCTGGTGGCTTTGGTGGCCGCTGCCAGCGCCTTTGGCTTCAGCCGGCTGCAAACACCGGTTTATAGCGCCAGCGTCAAATTGAGTGTCAACCCGGCTCGCGCCGATTGGGGATTGAGCAACGTCGCCAAAGAGACGTTGGGCAACTACGCGGCAAATATCCGCACCCACACGATGGCCCAGGAGGTCATCGACCGCGCCCAGCTCGATATGGACACCACTACTCTGTTAGGTAAACTCTTCGTCAGCTCCGCGGCCGACACCTTTACCCTGGAACTTGAAGCGCGCGACACCGACCCCGAAGTAGCGATGACCATTGCCCAAACTATGGCCGAGGTCTTTGTGGAAGATCGGGATGCCTGGAACCAACGCCAGGACAAGCGAGATCGCATCGAGGTCAGCATCCTGGACAACGTCTGGAATCTGGGCTATCAGAAGTACTCGCCTAACACCAAGATCAACACCGCTGCTGGAGGACTGTTTGGCCTGTTAGTTGGATTGCTGGTGGTTCTCTTCCTGGAATGGTTGGAGCAAGACGTGATCCGCTCGGCGGCCGACGTGGAGCGGACCATCGGCGTGGCTGTGCTGGGCAACATCCCCAACCCGTCTGACGGAAGCAGTCGCTAGTACCCTGTTAATTCATTGCAACAACGTCGATTCGTTCCCGTCCGGCGCACCGCGTGAGGAATGATTCGTGAAACGTGATACGCGTTACACAGCACGCATTGCGCATCATTTCCCGAAGGAAAGGCATACTCAGACCTATGGACCCAATCGTGACCCTGACTGATCCCAGCTCACCTGCGGCCGAAGCTTACCGCACGCTACGTATCAATCTGGAATTTGCCGGCGTGGACGAGTCATTGCACACCCTGCTTGTCACTTCCTCTGGTCCTGGTGAAGGCAAGAGCACCGCCATGGCCAACCTGGCCGTGGCCATGGCCGATGGTGATCGCCCCATTATTCTGGTGGACGCTGACCTACGGCGGCCCAGTCAGCACGAGCTTTTTGGCCTTTCCAACGAACGGGGATTGAGTGACATGTTTCGCAACGAGGCCACCTTCAATGACCCTCCCTTGCAATCCATTCCTAATAGTACCCTCAGGGTGTTGACCAGTGGCCCACTCCCTCCCATACCCAGCCAATTGCTGGCTGCCCGCAAAATGGATGAGGTCATCGCCCGGCTGGTGGAACAGGCCGAGATGGTACTTTTCGACGCGCCGCCGGTGGTGGCTGTCACCGATGCCTCGCTGTTGGCCAGCAAGGTAGATGGCGTGTTGCTGGTGGTCAAAGCAGGTGACACTCGGCGCGACCACGTGCGCGCCGCCAAAGATCGCCTGGAGAAGGTCAATGCCCGCCTGGTGGGAGCGGTGTTACTCAATGCACCTTTCGACGCCAGCCTGGAACGCTATTACAGTAATCAGTAGACAGTAATCAGTAGACAGTAGTCAGTAATCAGTAGACAGTAGTCAGTGGTCAGTAGTCAGTGGTCAGTAATCAGCAACCGGTAGTTTGAGCTTCCTCTACTAACTACTGACCACTGATTACTGATTACTGATTACTGTCTACTGTCTACTGCAAAATGGAGCCGTCGACTTATGAAAGGACTTGTTCTGAGTGGGGGCAAGGGCACCCGGCTGTATCCCCTCACCTATACCAGCGCCAAGCAGCTCATCCCGGTCGCCAATAAGCCTGTGCTCTTCCGCGTCATCGAAGCCATTCGTGATGCCGGCATCACAGAGATTGGCATTGTCGTGGGAGACACTGCGGAGGAAATTCAACGGGCAGTTGGGCGGGGTGGAAACTGGGGAGTGAACATCAGCTATATCCACCAGGAAGCCCCGCTGGGTTTGGCGCACGCAGTGAAAATCTCGGAAGATTTTTTGGGCGACGAGCGCTTTGTGATGTTCTTAGGCGATAACGTCATCCAGGGCGGTATTAGTCCGCTCATTGCCCAGTTCGCCAACAGTGATTACAACAGCCAGGTTGTTCTCACCCGCGTAGACGTGCCGGAGCAATACGGCGTGGCCGAATTGGACAGCGGAGGTCGCATCGTGCGCCTCATCGAAAAACCTAAAGAGCCTCCCAGCGACCTGGCATTGGTCGGGATTTACATGTTCGACCATTCCATCTCTGAGGCGGTGGACAGCATTTCCCCTTCGTGGCGGGGCGAGTTGGAGATCACCGACGCCATCCAGTGGCTCGTCGAGCACGGCTATTCTGTTTACCCTTACATCCACCGAGGTTGGTGGATTGACACCGGGCGCCCCGGCGACATGCTCGAAGCCAACAGCCTGGTGCTGGAAGAACTAACACCCCGCATTGAGGGGTACGTGGACCGCGCCTCCGAGGTGGACAGCCGGGTGACCATCGAGAAGGGAACGGAGGTTATCAACAGCGTAATCCGAGGCCCGGCCATTATCGGTGAGGATAGCCGCGTCGTCAATGCCTATGTAGGGCCGTTCACCTCGATTTATCACCACGTGCTCATCGAAAACGCCGAAATCAGCCGTTCCATCGTGCTGGAGCACAGCCAGATTCGTAATCTGGATCAACGCATCGAGGACAGCCTTATCGGACGCCACGTGGTCATTCACCGTTCCCCTATTCGTCCCCGTGCCTACAAATTTACCATCGGTGACCACTCGCACTTGGGCCTGTTGGGCAACGGGCAATGAGACGTCAAGCGTCAAACGTCAAACGTCAAACATGAAACATGACAAGCTCCTCACGTTTGACGTTTGACGTTTCACGAACGAGGCTTGGCAACCACGATGACCCGGTGCGTATTGTTGGTATATGGCCAACAGGTGACCAGAGTCACCCGCGTATCGTTCGTCGGAGCGATCCATTGTGCGTTTTGCCGTCGTACCTCAATGGGCTCGCCTTTCTCTTTGACGATGAGCTTCTGTTCCACGTAATATTGGTATACCGTGTCCCCCACGTATAGGTCAACTTCGTCCCCTTCTTGCACATCTACCAGGTAGCGGAAAACTTCTCCTTTGATGTTATGATGCCCAGACAGCACGGTATTGCCCAACTGACCGGGCAGGGCGCTGGTTTCATGCCAGCCGGCCACGTAATCGGCCACGTCCCATACGCTATACTCTCGACCGTTTTGCTCAACAACAGACCAACCAACGGGTATGACGGGTGTATCTATGCCCACCGACTTGATGACCACCCGGGTAGGGCCGCTACTGGCGGGCGGTGGTGGCGTGGGGACAGGGGGATTAGCTGGCGGGGGGGCGCTGACAGGCGTGGGGGTATCAGTCGGAAGAACCGGTGTATGGGTCGGAGGAACAGGTGTGTCCGTCGGAGAAGTAACTGCCTCAGCCGTAGCTTCCCCATCGTCCGCCGAAATTGGCGTTGTCTCTCCTTCGAGAGGTGTTTCCGGGAGAATCTCCGGCGGCACGCCGGCAAGTCCCACAACGTAGGTGGCGGTTGGGGTAAGTGAGTTCGTTGGGGTTGGTGACGGTGTGGGAGTTGCTGTGTCGGTAGGGAGCGTCGGAGTGCTCGTGGGCTGTGCAATGTCCGAAGGATGCAGAACTACCGGGATTGGGGTTGGCTGCTGTTGGAGCGCCTCCCAGCGGGCCTGGACATCCTGGTAGGCCCAAAAGAAACTGATAACCAGCAGAACGATGGCGGTCCAAATCAGGCTGGTGGCTAGCACGGCTGCCTGCTCTAGCCAGTCGAATTGGCGCGGGGGCTTGGTATTTGTCCGCTGCATAAACCCAGTTTACCTTAGCCAGATGAAATATACCCTACGGGCGGGTATTATAAGTGTACATCACTATAACCAGATCATGACGATTTGTCAAGGAAACCAAAGTACCAGGTTATTGAGTCATAAAGGGCCAGCCTGGGCTGGCCCCAAAGACAACGAATACGTATCTTCTCAGAAGGTAGGGGCGAACCCTTGCGGTCGCCTTGGTGGGCAGGCGCACCCGCAGGCCCCCTTCGGGGAAGACCTGCCCCTACCGCAGATTATTGAGAAGATACACAAATATGAGGTATCTCAATAAGGTATTGACGCTCAACCGGCCTGACGGCGAACTTGCCAGACAGCACCTGCCACCAGTAAACATAACACCACGACGCTGAGCACGGTGCGCACTATGCCACTGACCGACATAGGCACGCCGCCGGTGGCAGGTAAAGGCTCATTGAAAGCGATTTCTTCTGAAGGTGTGGGTCCCGTCAGGCTGATGTCGTCCAGGGTGTATTCCACCTGGCCCGGATCAGGCCACTTGTTCCAAGTACGGATAAAGATCGTCAATCGTGGCCCGGTGGCGACGATGGGGACCACGTAGTCGTAAAAGAACAGGAAATCCGAATCGAGCCGCTGCTCATCCCAGGGGAGGTTAGTCCAATCACTCACGGCGGTCCAATCCTGTCCACCGTTATAATCAATGCCTAACTCTATGCGATAACCGTATTCGCTAATTTTTACATCGCCGTAACCGCTGCGAATCTGGCCGTGTAAAGAAAGATCGTACGTTTCACCGGGTACCACACTCACCGTCTGATAGATGCCGGCGTGGCGGTCAGGCTGGCTCGCCTCGCGCACTTGGATGCGCTGAGCGTGCTGGCCATCGAACACAGCCGGCGGCCAGGTTTCGTCCATAAACTCAAAGACAGCCGAGCCGTTGTCGAAGGGGGTCCAATCTAGCCCCACACGATGATCTTTAAAGCCATCCTCAAAGCTTCCGTTGCGAATGCGCTCACTGAAAACCGGTTCTGATACTTGCGCGACACCTGCCGCTGCTGTGGTGGTGGTAGCTTGAGGGGGAGACGATGCTGTAGCCTCGCCCAGTACGTGGGTTGCTGTGGGAGTTGGCTGAGCTGTTTGCGGCGGACTGGCAGTCAGCGCTGGCGCTGGGGTGGCCGTTGGGGTAGGCCCAATAGCTGCGAGATTCGGGGTCAGGAGGCGTCGTATAGCCACTGCCCCGATCAGGGCCAAAGCCCCGATGGCGATGATCAGTAAGAGAAGCGTGATGCGTCGCTGGCCGCTTTCTCGCTTTTGAGCTTCAAGATCCTTGTCAGGTCCAGTCTGAGGATGATTTACGTTTGCTTCCACCCGAACCTCCAGATTGCACCGCCAACTAACAGCAATAGCAGAGCGATGGTGGCCCATATGCGGACGTTGTCCCAAATGGTAGCCGGCGCGTCACCGGTGACGGGAATGGCCGGTGCCGCCGGTGTGGCAGGGGCCGGCCCCACCAATTGAATATCGTCTACGTCATAGTCTCCTTCGCCGGAGTCAGCCCACTTTTTCCAGGCGCGGATGAAGACCGTCAGCTTGTCGTTTTGGGCGGTGAGTGTCGTCGTGTATGCATCAGTGCGGAAGCTGTCCTGGATCCGTAGTTGCTCGTCCCACGGCAACTCGACCCACTTCTTCACCGCTTCCCAATCCTGGCCACCAGTCAGGTCGAAGCCTACTTGCAGCCGGTAGCCGTACTTCGTCTGCTGGACATCGCCGGTGTTGGTGCGGATCAGGCCACGCATTGAAAAATCGTAACTCTTACCGGGGATGACGTCCGCCGTCTGGTAGATGCCCAGGTAACGATCCGGCAATAGGGCATTTTTGATTTCGATGAGCTGTGTGTGTTTGCCCTCGACCACTACCAGCGGCCAGTCGTCAATGTGGAAGCTGAAGTCGGCACTGCCGTTGTTGAATCCGTTCCAGTACTTGCCCAATTGGTTCGGCTGGAAGCCTTCTTCAAAGTTCCCGTTGCGCAGTACGTTGCCAATCTCGACAGGGGTGACCGTGCCGGTTGTCGTGGCGGTAGGCGTGACGGTCGTCGGGCTGACGGTCACCGGGGCGGTTTCCGTCGCCGAGGGGGTCTCCGTTGAGACGACCGGTGTGTTAGTCGGTGTTGGACTCTCGGTCGAGGGTACCGTTTCCGTCGGGGTTATGGTCGTTGGAGGTGGCGTCGTCGGCGTTGAGGTCGGCGTTCCTGTTCCCGGCGGATTGATGATGGGTAGCACAAAATACAATAAGATCAGCAGGCAGATCAAGATCAGCAGGATGGAAATAAGTAGCAATAGAAGGACGCGAAAAGCTCTTGACGAGTTTCTCCAGCGTTCGCTTAGTGTACTCATCGGCAGTACCTCCCGGCAACGTGGCAGGATCAACCCGCACCCTATGTGTGGCGCACGTTTAGTATACCATAACTAGGCGGTTTATGTCAATGGTGGATATTGTCCGGGTGGGAGTAGGTTCTAAAGAGGCAATTGCACCCTGAGGGTACTGCCATGGCCTGGTACACCGTCGCTGGTGGCACTGACCTGGCCGCCGTGGGCCTCGACGATGGCGCGCACGATGGCCAGGCCCAGCCCGGCCCCCCCCGTGGCTCGACTGCGAGCAGGATCAGCCCGGTAGAAACGGTCGAATACGTGCGGCAGGTCTTTGGAGGATATACCTTCACCGCTGTCCTGCACCGCCAGCCATACTTCGCTTTTTTCCCCTACCTCACGCCCGGCGCGCAGGGAAATCGTGCCTCCAGGCGGGGTGTGGCCCAGGGCGTTGGCCAGCAAGTTGTGCAACACCTGAGTCAGGCGAGCAGGGTCGGCCAGCACAAGGGGCATGTCGGGGGGGATTTGAGTGCTGAGAATCACGCCCTTGGCTTCGGCAGCCGGGCTGAACGCCGCTGCCGTGGATTGAATCAGGTCAGCGAGGTCAGTGGTTTGCCGATTCAACCGGAGTTGCCCGGCTTCGGCTTGGGCCAGTTCGTGCAGATCGTTCACCAGCCGGCTCAGCAGGCGCGTTTCGTCGTAGAGACGACTTATTTCCGCTTTATCCAGCGGGTAAACGTCGTCGAGCATCGCCCGCAGGTTTCCCTGCAGCACACTTAGCGGCGTGCGCAGTTCATGTGCTACATCGGCCACTAGATTACGGCGCAAAGTTTCGGCCCCTTCCAATGTGGCCGCCATGTCGTTGAAAGCCTGGGCTACCTCTCTCACCTCATCGCTGCCGGTTACTTCGACCCGGCGGCTGAGATCCCGCGCGCCGATAGCCCGGGCCGCCTCAGCCAGGCGACTCAGCGGAGCGGTCAAGTTGCGGCTGGCCAGCACCCCGAACAGGATACCCAGCGTTCCTCCTACGGCCGCAACCAGCAACAGGGAGCGGCTCAGCCAGCCCAGCAGGAACTGCTGGGGAGGTACGGGTCTGGGCTCCGGAACACGCTCCACTCGCAGGTAGCCGACCGTTTTATAACCTTCGGACCCTTCGTCAGTCACCTGGATCGGCAGCGCGTCTGTCCGCCCGGCCTGGCCTTGTGGAGGGCCCGGCTCCCCGGCCCATCTAGGGTAGATGCCTTGTCCCTGGGCATCGACCAGCGAGAGGATCAAGCGATCCCCAGGCCCGCGCGGGAGCGTACCCTGGGCACCTGCCAACATAGTCTCAACCCCATCCCAACTGCCATGCGTTTGATAATAATCAGCCAGCTCACTCACCAGGCCGTCCGAAACCCTTAATTCGTTGACCACAAAGCGTTGGCGGAAGCCAGGGTTAGCCAGTAGCACAGAGATCAGGACAATCACCCCCATCCCAAGCAACACGACAGCGCCGAAGGCCAGGCTCATACGTATCCAGAGTCGATTCATGACCAATCTCCAGATCAAATAGCAAATCGGTAAATTGATAGATTGGTGACCAGCCTACCAGTCTACCAATTTACCAGTCTACCAACTTACCAGTCTACCAGTCTACCAACTTACCAGTCTACCAGTCTACCAACTTACCAGTCTACCAACTTACCAATCTGCTATTTGGCTTACGGTCCCGCCAGTCGGTAGCCTACGCCGTAAACGGTCTGGACGTAGGTCGGCTTCTTGGGATCGGGCTCAATCTTTCTACGCAAATTCTTGATGTGGCTATCGAGCGTGCGCTCCAGACCCTCATACTCGTAGCCCAAACCTTGCTCGATGAGTTCCATACGGGTGAAGGCGTAGCCGGGATTCTCCATCAAAGTCCGCAATAGGTCAAACTCGGTAGGAGTGAGTTCTACCGGCTGGCCGTCTAACATCACTTCGTGTCGATCCAGATCCATCAGCAAACTTGCTAATTGCAATACCCGTTGCTGGCTGAGCGTCTCACTGAACTGGCTCCGGCGCAGCACGGAGCGGACACGAGCCACCACCTCGCGCGGGTTGAAAGGCTTGGTGATGTAATCGTCGGCACCCAATTCCAGGCCGACGATTTTGTCAGTGTCCTCCACCCGCGCGGTGAGCATAATGATAGGTGTTTTGGCCAGGGCGCTGTCACCGCGCGCGATGCGGGTAACGTCCCATCCGTCTCGGCCCGGTAGCATCAGATCGAGGACAACCAGGTCGGGCCGGTCGCGGCGCAGGCTGTGCAAAGCGGTCTCGCCATCGTAGGCGGTCAGTACCTGAAAGCCGGCTTGCTCCAGGTAAGCCTGCACCAGGCGCACGATTTCTTTGTCGTCATCTACGATCAAAATACGTTGCGCAGTCCTCTGTTGTGATGGCATAGTAGCCTCCGCACCGGTTAAGTGTCAACGTTGATATATCAAATGGCAAACCATAGTTTGATATTCTGTAACTACTCAGCCACCCTTGCGAAGATTAAGAGTAACTTTGCCAACGGGGCAATTTCCGGTAGACCTGCGCATTTTTGCTCTGAAAATTCTCACCAAACCTTCGCAAGAGTTATCTGGCCTGAAATCCTTGAGGGTCCGAATTCTTTACAAACAGAGCAAGATT
>CAYTNQ010000179.1:0-6481 GCA_964439175.1 uncultured Anaerolineales bacterium
AAGGGAAGTGCTCCAGGTACTTGAGCCCATCTACCGTGCCGGCCGCGAGCGACGGGTCTATTTGCACCGACAGTTCGCCCTGAGTGGGATCGTAGCTGGGAGGCAGGACAACGCCCTCAACCCGCTGCCCGTCAGCCTCGAACTGGCCGGCGGTGGCGACTACCTCTGGCGTGCTGTAGCGATAGACCGGCAGGGGAATCTCGACGGCGTCGGTCGGGCCCTGAGGCAGTGGGGCTGCGACCCCACCCCTGGCCCCTCCCCTGCCAGGAGAGGGGAGAGCTGCGACCCCACCCCCTGCCCCTCCCCTACCAGGAGAGGGGAGAGCTGCGACCCCACCCCTGGCCCCTCCCCTATCAGGAGAGGGGAGAGCTGCGATCTCACCCCCGGCCCCTCCCCTATCAGGAGAGGGGAGAGCGTCGGCTCCCTGGCCGACCGCCCGCGCGCCGAAGCGCAACGTGACCTCGGACGTGTCCATCACTGTGACTTGCCACGTCACTTCGGCCTTGTCATTGGCCGGGATGTTGATGCGCTGATTGGCTGGTTCGCTGATTTGCAGGCCATCCGCCTCGAAGGCGACCTCTACCTCCAGCGGCTGGCTGGTATTGTTGTGGACTACGGCCGCCAACTGAGCCTGGTCGCCGACGACGAAGAAGCGGGGAGCAACCGGGCGCACCAGCAAATCTTTGGTGCTCACCACGTCCACGTCGGCCTGGCCCACCAGTGTGTCGACGGTGACGCCTCGAGCGCCCATGCGCCATGTGGTCAGGTTATCGGGCAGGTCGATGCTGACCGTAGCTTCCCCGTTTTCGTCGGTGCGCAGACTGGGATTCCAGTAAGCAGTGTCGGGGAAGCGCTGCCGCACTACACCGAATTCCTCGCCCAGGCCACCGCCACCACCTTTGGCCTCAGGTGCTACTGTCAGGTTGATGCGGTCCACGGAGAGAGTCAGCCCACTGGCGGTGCGCACGCCTAGCCCTCGCTCGCGCCAGAAGTAGCTCACCATGTCCGGCCCGGGCTGCTCGGCCAGAGAGAGCACCGACAGGTCTACCAGGTTGAGGGCCACTTCGGCTTTGACCGGATTCCCTTTGCTGTCCGTGGTCTTCACGTCGTAGGTGACCGTCTCGCCGGGTTGGTAGTGCTCGTCGGCCGCCTTGTTGGGAGTCAGCTTGATTTGCAGTTCTTTCTCCGCGATCTCAATCGGCAATTGGGCATAGCCGATCTTGAAGCTGGGCAGCGAGTTGGTTTCGTCTTCCCCCTTGACGATGACCACCGAGACGAAGACATTGGGAATGAGATCCTCGGTGATGGGGATTTCGATTTGCTCCGAGTTGGTCGCCAGGGTCTGCACCCAATGCTGGTAGATGTGCCCGCGTTCGACGGTGATCAGGGCCTTAACCGGGCCTTGATAGGGATGCGGGATGAGGATGGTGGCCGTATCGCCGACCTGGTATTGTCGCTTGTCGGTTACCAGGTCAATGCGGTCGTTGTTCTCCTGGCGCCAGTTGATGTAGTCACGCCCGCTGACCCACATGTAGGTAGAGCTGCGAACTTCGTTCTCCTTCTCGTCGAGGCCACTGGCAGTCACTTTGTAGACGCCGCCCTTTTCGGGGGTGAAACTCGCCGTTCCTTTCCCAGCGCTGTCCGTCGTCACCGTAGTGGTGAAGACAGGTACATCCTCCACGTCACTCTCCCAGTAGTATTGGCCGTCTTCTGCCTGCTTGCGCACGCTGTACCAGTTGTGCTCGGAGAAGACGACGGTCAATTTCCGGTTGGGTGACGGGTCACTGGCCCAGTCCACGGTGATGAGGTTGACCTGGCTCTCTTCGCCTGCCTGAGCGACGTACCGTTCGGGGCGCAGACCGATGTAGTACAGCCCTTTGTGAACGACGACCTCGGTCCGGTTGCTGACCTCCTGATTGTTGACGTCGGTGACGGACACCTCCAGAGTGAAGCGCTGGCTGGCGATGTACTTGGCGATATCGGCGTCCACGCTGAACGTGAAATGCCCCTCCTTGTCGGTGGTGCCGGTCCCTTCGGCGATGAGTTCGCCATAAGAGCCGTAGTACTGTTCGCTCTGACGGCGGCTGAAGTCGTAGTCGGTGAAGTCCCACCAACCCTTGCCCTGGTAGCTGAAGAAGTAGTCGGCGGACAGAACGCTGTAGCGCACGTTGGCGTTGGCCACAGGGCCGCCGAAGTAGTAGGTCGCCTGGGCCGTGACGTTGATCTTGTCGCCCTGGACGTATTCGGCTTTATCAGCCTCAACCGTCACCTGGTACTCGGGCTTGCGGTATTCGGCCACCTGGAAGCCGGCGCCAAAATATTGGTCCTCGTAAGTGGCCTCGATGGAGTAGTAGCCCAGGGCTGCCTCTTCACTCAAGGCGAATTCGCCGTCCAGTGTGCCCACGTCGCTGACGGGCAGGCTGTCCTCGAAGACTTTCGTCCCCTGCGGGTCCCGGATGACAACGTTGACTTTGGCGCTCCCTGTCGGCAGGGAATAATGGGCGTCGTCATCGTTGCGTAAGACCCCTTTGAAATAGACTGTCTGATCGGGGCGGTAGATGGTGCGGTCGGTGAAGAAGTAGGCGGCGAAGGGTTGCAGATAGTCTTCCACCGGGACACTGAATTCCCAGGGTGAGATGCCGTCGCTCCACTGATTGATGGCCAGAGCGAAGTCCTGATCCGGGCGATCAGGATCGCCGACGAAGGCAAAGACCGGTTTCCACGGGTCTAACGGCTGGTGCTCATCGCCGACGAATACGCCGTCCCCGTCTGTCTTGCCTTCGGCCAGGACCTTGGCATTTTCGTCCATCACCATAACTGGCAGACTGGATAACACGTCACCAGAGCGCAGGTCGGTGGCCCAGACCAGGGCCTCGGTGGCCGTCGTTTTCAGGCTCAGGTTGTGCCGGGAGACGAGGAGCATTTGCTTCTGGGGTGCCAGCCAGCCATAGCCTTGCGCTTCGGGGTAGACGTCCTCGGGATCGGCCCACACTTTCAGGAAGTAGATACCCGGCTGTAAAGATGCAGCGCTTGGCGCTCCTTCCTCGTCACTGGCCAGTTTGGTGCCGTAAATAAGATTGTGATTCAGTTCCGGTTTTACGTCCAGCGACCATTGGCGGAGGAGGTTATCCTCGTCACCGTTGTAGCTATCCAGATAATTCCAGGAGTTCTCGCCGTTGGCGCGCAAAAAGTCGTTGAGAGGCATACGGTAGAGGGCGAAGTTGACCTGGCTCACGTTGCGGACGGTCACATAGGTCTTGGTCTGGGTGTAAGCATTGAAGGTGCCGATGCGGTAGGGCGCGTGCAGGTAGACCATCGGGTCCAGGGCGCGAGTGTGCCAGCGGATGGTGGTATCTTCGCCCAGCTTTTGCCCGTAGCGCCCCTGGATGTCGCCGCTGAGGGCCAACTGGTAGTCAGCGCTGGGCTCAGTGGGGAAGGAGAGGTTGAGGCGGGTGTCGCTGTTGGACCAGTAGGTGTAGACCTGCGTCGGCGCAACCGTAGGGCGAATGGTGAAGTTACCGTTGATGGATTCTGGGTCCATTGGGCTGGAGAAAGTGATTTCCATCCCACCTGGGTCGGCCTTCTCTTCGCCATCGTCCGGGTAGGTTTTGACGATACGTGGGTACTCAATCGTCTTAAAGGTCCATTTGTAGGGCTTTTGCGTGCCGGCCTGGCCTTTGGCTCCCTTTGCCCCACTTGCCACGCTCGCCTGGTAGCTGGCCGCGAAGTCAAGAGGCTGGTTGGAGGTAAAGCTCATAGTCTCCACGCCCACCCGTTCTGGTCCCTCGCCCTCGCTCCACGACCATTGGTAGGGCTCGTAGGTGTCTTCCTGAGGTTGAACCAATCCCTCGGCGTGCCACTCGAAGCTGCCCTCGATGATCTCGCCGGTGGACAGGTTTTTCAGCTCGAAAGCAGCCTCGGCAGACTTGTGGTCCATGGGCTGGTTGAAAGCGACGTCGATGGTGGGCTCAGTGCTGACGTAAGTGTTTTGGGGACCGGGATTGCTGGCCACGACGGCCGGCATAACGGTCGTGAATTCCCAGGTGAAGTCATCAGCCAGTGTGCCTCCGGTGGTGTCGGACAGCCCGGCGGCAATACGCCCTTTATAGGTAGTCGCTGGCTCGAAACCTTCTTCGGGAGTAAAGGTGTAAATCGAGGTGTTGAGCCACTCTCCTTTGCCGCGCACGGGCGGCACAAAGGTGAGTGGTTGCGGCAGGTTGTTCTGATCCTCGATGGCGGACAGAGGCACTACCGGCCGGTTGAAGAGGACGGTGACCGTGGCGTCTGTGGCAACCTCAGTCGTACCATCAGCCGGCTGTACAGCGGCCACCTCCAAAAAGCCGACGGTGGTGAAGCGGAATTGCACCGAGGCTTTCAGGGGCAGGCCAACCTGGCTGCGGGCATCTTCTTTGAGGGTGACAGTGTAGCTTGCCGCCCGCTCAAAGCCTGAGCCTGTTGGCTTGAAGCGCATGACGTGGGGGAAAGGCCACTCAAAGTCCCCGGCAACAGCCGGCGCGATGGTGAAAGCTGCCTGCACCGACCTGGCATCCATCGGCTGATCGAAGATGACCTGCAGCGGGGCGTCAAGCGGCTGCTCCTCACCCGGAGCCGGTGTCACCTGAAGGACCTGGGGTGGCAGTGGCTGGGTGGGGCGCGCAGCCGGGGTGGTTGCTGCCTGGGCGTCAACCGTACTTCCCTCCGCAGTCGCTGGCGGCGTAGTGGCTGGTGTCGCCGGTATAGGTCCCAGTTGGCACGCCGATAGCAGGGTGCTGAGGATGGTCAGGATAGAAACTAGGGTTGCGAAGTGTCGTTTATTGAGTTTCATATGCCTTGTATGTGCCTCCTATAATGTGCGGATCGGAAACGTTACTATCTCCAAGGGTGCGTTCGCTTTTAGGGGCGGACCCCACCCCTAATGGTCATAAGTTAAGGATTTTCGGGATTTGTCAAGGCGAGATTCACGTAACTTTTACGGCATGTCATCCTGAGGCTGAAGGCCGAAGGATCCCTGTGACGATCGATTGTAAGGCAAAAATCTCAGGGATTCTTCGCTGCGCTCAGAATGACATGTTGCGGAAAGCTACAGTTGACAAGTCACCAAAATGCTTAACTTATGACGATTAACCCCACCCCCAGCCCCTCCCCGCACCGGGGAGGGAGGCAGTTCTCCCCCTTCCCTCGCAGGGAAGGGGGCTGGGGGGTTAGGTCATCAGGACAATTTGCCCCCAAATCCGAACGCACCCTATCTCCAATTTCCGCTTCTCTAATCTTCAATCTTATGGTATACTGATTTCAGGAGTAGGGTAGTTATTGTGAATGATCCAGTTTACACTTATGATGAAGATGGTGACATTCTCTATATTGCCTTCGCGCCTGGCGAGAAGGGTACTGGCGTTGAACTCAACGATCATATTTTATTACGTTTAGACAAAACCAAGCGCCGGGCAATTGGACTGACGCTATTTGATTATTCTATGTTAGCCCAAGCCACGGAACTTGGACCACGCAGCTTTCCCCTCACTGGCTTAAGCGAACTTTCTGACGAGTTATGCCAGCTCGTGTTGGAAGTTATCACCGGGCCACCGGTGAATGAAGTTCTTACTCTGTTGGCCTACACGCCTTCACTCATCGAGACTATCCCCATCGGCTCTGTGCGGATTCAGGCACATCCTCTAAACGCTTCTCTGGCAGAAGTTGCTTGAATGTGATGCAGATAGGTCAAAATGCTGTGAGCCAGAAAATCCTGCAGACGTGCGGCGTCCTTCCGAAGTGCATCACACATTTCTGCAGGCAAGTTATCTGACAGGGTGACTTTTGCTCCATTGCCATATTTTCCACTCAACATCTCTTAGATTCGCGAGAGATGCCATATCTTGTATAGCGCCTAACATCTCCAGATACCTGGGGTATATTTCTACCCATGGACTGTTGTAAGCCTTATCAAATTCTTCCTTTACCTTTATTAGCTTGCCTCTTAGTTTCTCATCATCGGTGTCAATATTAAAGATCTCCTTCATTGCCTCATAAGCTTTTTCTCCTAGCTGAAAGAATTTGAACATCCAATCATCAATAATGGTGAAACGCTTAGGATCTGAAGCAGCGAGCAAGACAGAAGCTAAAGGTACGCCCACGCCATATATTTCGCATAATTTCCCCAGTGCAGCGCATACGTCGTCACTCCCTTTGGCCTCTTGAATAGCCTCATTAACGACTCCAACAACTGATTTCCAAGATTGCTCCTCTTGATTATCCCAGGTAATTGGACGTGACAGCTTAAAGTTTCTGACTCGCAGGATGAGTTCCAAGTCGTAGCCATCCCGATCCTGAACATCCTTGCAGATATCTCTAAACTCCTTCTCGGCAAAATCTTGATCTTCCATCGTGTAACTCCTTCGTACAAGTGACAGATTCTCTCCCAGCGGTCTAGGCGAGTCAGCGCGTCAGCACAAAGGGGACGCGCGGACAAAATTAAACACCAGTA
>CAYTNQ010000179.1:6491-9654 GCA_964439175.1 uncultured Anaerolineales bacterium
CAGCAGATCGCTGACTCGCTGACTCATTTCACCACCTGTATGGTAACGCTGTTCCCCTGCAATTCGTTCCCCTCAGCATCCACTCCTACCGCCGTAAAGACGTGCGTCCCGACCGTCATAGGCCATAAGACCTGATAGGGTGGATGCGCCAGCGTCGCCAGCGGCTGGCCGTCGGCCAGCAGCGTCACCTGGCGCGGGTTGACGCCGTCGGCAGGGCGGACGGCCACGGCGATTTGCTGCACCTCCCGCGGGATCTCCGAAGACAGGCGATAACGGCTCCCCTGATCGGGGCTGGTCATAATCAGGGGGTCAGGGGTCAGGGACTCAGGACTCAGGGAATCAGGAATCGGGATTTTGGCTCCCGAAGCCCCACTCCTCATTCCTGATTCCCCGAGTCCTGAGTCCCTGACCCCTGAGTCCTGACCTGGACACAAGGGTGAGTACGACTCGGGCGGCTGGGGGATGCCTTGCTGGCGGACCCAGTCCTGCGCTTCAGCCGGATAGAGGGTGTAGAGTCTTTGGGTGACGAATTGGAGTGGGCAATCCGGCCCGGCCAGCAGGCCATTGCGCGTGTCCAAGGGCACCAGCCAATGCCAGTCGTCGCTCCGGGTAGGCTGGGTACCTTCGATGAAAAGTTCGCTGATGGTGCGAGGGCAGGGTTGGAAGGTTGGGAGGATGGAAGGTTGGGAGATTGGGAGATTGGGAGATTGGGAGACCGGGAGATTGGGAGATTGGTCTGGTTTCCCAGCCTTCCGACCTTCCAACATTCCGGCGTCTGCTGGCGGCAAGCCGCTGTCAGCACACACGTCCATGCGCGCCATTCCTGGCGGCTCCACGAACTCGTGCACAGGCCGGCCCTTGTGCAGCATTTCCATAACGTCGTGCCAGATGGGAGCAGCGCCCATCACGCCGCTCACGTGCTGCATGGGCTCGTTGTCGGCGTTGCCGGCCCACACGCCGACTACCAAATCGGGAGTGTAGCCCACTGTCCAGTTGTCGCGCCAGTCAGTAGTCGTGCCGGTTTTGGCGGCCGCCGGGCGCGTGAGGTGCAGTGGGCTTCCCTCCCCAAACGTAGAGGCGCGGGCGAAATTGTCGCTCAGGATGTCGGTGATGAGGTAGGCCACCCGTTCGTCCATCACCTGAGGGCCGGGTCCTCGAAAGGGACCCACCGATAGTACCTGGCCTTGACTGTCTTCTACGCGGGTGATAGTCACCGGCTCTACCCGGTGACCACCGTTGGCGAAGGCGCTGTAAGCAGTCGTCAGCTCCAGCAAGCGAACCTCACCTCCACCCAGTGTCAACGCCAGGCCAAATCGGTCCACGCCGTCAAAGGTAGTAATCCCCAGCGAGCGGGCCAGCGCCGTCATTTTCTTGATGCCCACGTAATCCAGCACCTTGACGGCAACCAGGTTGTAGCTGGAGGCCAATGCCTGCCGCAGCAACACTGGCCCTCGCCACTGGTGGTCATAATTCTGCGGGACGTAGGGTTCCCCCTCGCGGGTCACGAAGGCTGTCCGCACATCCATTACCATCGTGGCTGCCGTCAGGGGATGGGGTTGGTTGGGGTCGAAGGCAGCCGCGTACGTGATGGGCTTGATTGACGAGCCGGGTTGGCGCGCGGCCACGGTAGCGTTGACCGCACCATCAATGCGTGCGTCAAAGTAATCGGGGCTGCCGACCATAGCCAGCACTTCACCCGTGTGCGGGTCCATTACCACTACGGCCGCATTGTGCACGTTGCGCGGGGGGAGTCCCTCGCGCGTGTCGGCCAATTGTTCCAACCGGAAGCGAACGATGCGCTCCGCTGTGTTTTGGGCGTCCAGATCCAGTGTCGTGTAAACCTGCAACCCCTGGGTGTAAATCGCTTCCAGTCCGAGTTCTTTTTCAAGCTGGCCGCGTATGTACATCACGAAATGAGGCGCTTTGATGGGGAAGGGGACGGAAGCAAAGTGTAACTTCTCGCTGGCTGCCACACGGGCTTCCTGGGGTGAAATGTAGCCCTGCTTGGCCATCAGCCCCAGCACCACCTCTTCCCGGGCTTTGGCAGCTTGGGGATTTTCCATTGGGTTGTAGCGGGCAGGCGACTGGGGCAACCCGGTCAGCAGAGCACACTCGGCCAGATCAAGTTCGGCAGCGCTTTTAGCAAAGTAAGTATGGGCGGCTGCCTCGATGCCATAGGCCAGGTTGCCGTAATACATCTCGTTCAGATAAAGTGTCAGAATCTCATCTTTGCTATAGGTTCGCGCCAATCGCCAGGCCAGGATGGCCTCGCGCAGCTTGCGTTCCAGGCTGATCCTGGCCCGTTCTTCTGGGGAAAGGAGCAGGTTGCGAGCCAGTTGTTGGGTGATGGTGCTCCCCCCCGACAGAATCTCGCCGCCGCGCAGGTTGATCCACAGGGCGCGGACGATGGCCCAGGCGTCCACGCCCGGGTTATGGTAAAAGCTGGCGTCTTCGGTGGCGATGGTAGCGTTCACACAAGCGGGCGGTATCTCCTCCAGGGAGAGGGGGGTATGCGCACCGCCGTGTGGATCGAGAATTTCGTACAGCAGCCGCCCCTTCCGGTCGTAGATGCGCGTGGAGGGAGCAGCCGCTCGTTCGTACAGACGGTCGGGCGCGGGAAGATCTACCACCAGCCAGCGCACCATGCCAACAGCGGCCAGCATCAGTAGTATGGCCAAGGTGATGAAGAGACGGGCCAGCCAGACCCAAATAGCCTGGCGTCGAAACATGGTCACTTATAGCACTCCTGGTTGCCATCACTGGACGGCGTAAACGATCTGCAGTTGCAAGGATAGTTCCAGTTCACCCGGAGAGACGGGACCGCCACCTAGCTCAAGCGCAGCCGGTATTTCGCGAAAGCTTCCACTGTAGTGACTACCTCCGCCGCCGATCACTTCGCTGATGCTGACCGACCACAGCATCCAATTGGACGCCGTTGAGCTTCGCCAATTCCTGAGCTTTGGTTTGGGCGTCGGCTACTGCTATCTGGAATTATATCATGAACTGGTGTGAATGCGACAGGCAGGCGGCTGTCTTGTAGCCAGTCTCCAGGCATCGTTCAAACCGTCGCCAAACCGACGCCGAATCCAACTGGGAACTGGGAGTTAGTTGGTGATTACCCACATGGGGTAAGGTGCCCGGCACTTCAATGCCAAACTTCAAG
>CAYTNQ010000180.1:0-9648 GCA_964439175.1 uncultured Anaerolineales bacterium
ACAACCAGAAGGGAACGGCAAGAACGAAGACTAACAAGAAGTAATTCAGGGGCAGTTTCTCTTGCGAAGCGTTGGTATGCATATTCTTGTGGCTCCTTTCTAATGTGGCCGAACGACTCGAGCCTCCACTCTGTATTGGCGAGAGACCTGTTGACAACTGGTGTCTGGTCGGCGCCAATGATCGGTTGCGGCGCTGCCGGCGAACTGGCGGCGAGGACGGGCAGCGCCAACCCGAAAATCGAAACCACTAATCTTATTTACCGTCACGATCAAACACCTCTAAATATTATATTAACAGTCATCATCGATTTCACTGACGATATCATCAGCAATTTTATCACATAAGTTAGGATTTTTCGAAGTGAAAAATAGACGATTGAGAGGGTGAATTAGTGACTCTCAGCGATTGGAGAGCAAAGGCTCAGCAGTAATGAATCGTACGCTTTTCATCCACTTTTGACTGTGGTATACTCGGCTGTATGGACGCGCCCCTGCTGCAGACCAAACTCTATATCCCTGTGACTCGCCCCGATCCTGTGACCAGGCTCAGGACCAGCTTCATTCCTCGCCCGCACCTGATGGAGCGACTGGATGCAGGCTTGCCTGGCAAATTGACCCTCATCTCCGCCCCGGCCGGCTTTGGCAAAACCACGCTGGTCAGCAGTTGGCTGGAGCACGCCAACCTCCCGGCGGCCTGGCTCTCGCTGGATGAAGATGACAATGATTGGGCCCGTTTTTTGACCTACTTGATTGCCGCCTTGCAGACCATCCAGCCCGAAGTGGGCACAGAGGTGTTGGCCCTGCTTCAGTCATCACCCCTGCCACCCAGTCACACGCTGCTCACGCTGCTCATCAATGACCTGACGGCGATCTCAGAGAGATTCATCCTGGTGCTGGATGATTACCACAGCATCGAAAATGAAACCATCGATCAAGCCCTGGACTTTTTCCTTGACCATCTCCCGCCGCTCGTGCATCTGGTGCTGACCAGCCGGGTTGACCCCAACCTATCCCTGGCGCGGCTGCGAGCCAGTGGGCAGTTGAATGAACTGCGCAGCGCCGATTTGCGCTTTACCCCGGCCGAGACCGCCCGCTTTCTGGAGCAAATGACCGATTTGAGCTTGACCGAGGCTGAGGTGGCTGCCCTCGATCGGCGCACCGAAGGCTGGATCGCCGGCCTGCAGATGGCCGCCCTCTCACTGCGGCAGCGAGAGGCGGCGGCTGTGTCTCAGTTCATTGAAGAGTTTAGCGGCAGCCATCACTATATTATGGACTACCTGGTGGACGAGGTGTTGCAGGGACAACCGGCCGAGGTGCAAACCTTTCTGCTGTATACCTCTATCCTGGACCGGCTCTGCGGTCCGTTGTGTGATACGGTATTGGGGGTCAGGAATAAGCCCGTCCCGGCTGCGCCGCGCGGGCCGGGGGGATTAGGAGGTCACCGGGGTCCTGATTCCCTGAGTGCTGACTCCCAATCCCTCCTGGAATATCTGGAACACGCCAACCTTTTCATCACTCCCCTCGACGATCAACGCCAGTGGTATCGCTATCATCCGCTCTTTGCCGATCTGCTGCGCCACCGGCTCCAACAGGCTTATCCCGATCGGGTGGCCCCACTGCACCTGAGCGCCAGTCACTGGTACGAGCAGGCGGGCTTAACCGGTCCGGCGGTGCGGCATGCGCTGGCAGCTCAGGCGTACGGCCGGGCCGCCACGCTGGTAGAGCAGGTCGCCCCGGCCATGATTGAGCGCAGCGAATTAGCCAGGCTGCTCACCTGGTTAGGCGCTTTACCGGAGGATGAGGTCCAGGCCCGGCCGCTGTTAGCGCTACATTATGGCTGGGTCTTATTTCTTAGCGGGCAAAACAAGCAGGCCGCAACTCGGCTGGAAGCCGTCGAGACCATGCTTGAAGCGGATGAAGCCAAACAGACGCCCGAAGTGCAGGCTCACATCGCCGCCATACGAGCTTACCTGGCGCGGTTAGCCGGCGATTTTGCCGCGACGATCGCCCTATCCCGGCAGGCGTTAACCCATCTGCCTGAGCAAGACTCGCTGCTTCGGGCCATGGTCACCTTTAATCTGGCCATTGCTCACTACTTTCAGGGTGACTTTGAGCCGGCTTACCAACTGCTCACTGGAATCATTGCCACCGGCCAAACGACTCAACGCGTGTCAAGCATCTTGTCGGCCATTTACCTCAACACGCAATTACTCCGGGCCCGGGGCGCCCTGGGACAGGCGCTGCAGCTTTGTCAGGAAGGGCTGGAGTTGGTCGCCCGGCGCGGTTGGCATCATTTCCCGGCGGTTGGCTTTGTGTATGTGGCCTTCGGTGACCTGTTACGCGAGCGAAATGAGTTGAGCACAGCGGCGGAATACCTGGAAAAAGGGATCAAGCTGGGGCAGGCAGGGGGCCATCCCCGAATCTTGATTATCGGCTACGCCTGGCTGGCCTGGCTGCGCCAGACTCAGGGGGATGTGAGCGGCAGCCAGGAAGCCATTCGAGCTGCCCTGCAAATTGACCAACAATACGAGGGGAGCCGTTTTTGGCCGCTGCCCCAGGCTGCCTGCTACCAGGCCCGGCTGTGGATCGCGCAGGGGGACCTGGCTGCAGCCAACCTCTGGGCGCAGGCCAGTGGCTTGAAACCGGCTGATACCCCGATCACCTATCACTATGAAGTCGAGTACTTGACGCTGGCCCGTTTGCTGATCGCTCAAGGCCACCTGGAGGCCGCCGAGACCTTGCTCCTGCGGCTGCACCGGGGGGCCGCATCAGCCGAACGCACCGGCAGTCTGATCGAGATTCTGATCCTGCAAGCTATCACCTTCACCGCCCAGGATCGCGGTGAGGAGGCCTTGTCTGCGCTGGAACAGGCCCTGAGTCTGGCTGAACCGGAAGGGTTTGCCCGTATTTTTCTGGATGAAGGCGCGCCTATGGCCGAATTGCTGCGTCAAGCGGTGGCCCAGGATCTGCACACCTCCTATGCCCTGGGCCTGCTGGATGCCTTGGGTGAAGCCGCGGCTGTCCCACAACCTCTCGTTGAACCCTTAAGCGAGCGCGAGTTGGAAGTCTTACGGCGGGTGGCGGCCGGTTATTCCAATCAAGAGATTGCGCAAGAGCTGGTCGTGGCCGTCAGTACGGTTAAAAAACACATCAGCAACATTTGCGGCAAGCTTGAGGTGGGGAGTCGCACCCAGGCCGTGGCCAGGGCCAGAGAGTTAGGGCTAGTGTAAACAACAAGTCCCAAGTCAGTCGAGGCGCCCATCTTTGCGATGGACGCCTTTCTGTTTATGAATTCCCCCCCCACTACTACCCCGAATACATCCTTTGACTGTTTCCGGTCGCCCAGCTTTTTGATACACTGCGATTAACTTATTCGTCTAAATTCTGAATGTTTCAGGAGGTTGTAACTATGGTCGACAGATATCCAGATGCGGTGGATAGGAAGATATTTCGGATTCGTCTGGCAGCGTTGTCTCTCGTTCTAGCCGGCATCTTTTTTGTTTTGTATCCAGCAATCCGGCCTTTCTCTGACGAAATATCCTTGCAAGGGGCAGCAGCATTCGCTTCCCCCTCTTGGGTTGTGGCGCATTCATTGGCCATAGCAGCATTCATACTGCTTACGTTGGGGTTATGCGGCCTGTACAGCCATCTACAGGAGACGGCAGTTGAGCGTCTCGCGTTCTTGGCGCTTATTCTTAGCTGGATTGGGGTTGGATGGACCCTGCCTTACTACGGGGCTGAAACCTATGCTTTGCATGCCATCGGCCAGGAGGCTCTTCAACAGAACAATGCAGCCCTGCTTTCCCTCGCAGATTCTATTCGCTTCGGGGTAGGAATTGTATTCTTCGGGACAGGGCTACTCCTGATTGGAGTGGGCACGATCCTGTTCGCGATTGCTATTTGGAAGTCACATGCCCTTCCCAAATGGAGTGGAATTCTACTTGCTGTAGGCTTTGGATTGTACATTCCTCAATATGTCACACCTCAGATCGTCCGGGTTTTGCATGGGCTATCAATCATGGTTGCATGCATCTGGATTGGGTGGAATATGGCAAACCGCAACATGGCCCCACAGGATCGCCCGGCTGCCTTAAAGGTAGCAGGCCAGAAATGACATCGCTAAGCAGCATGAGGGGAGCGGAAGCCTGGCTTGAAAACCTGGGCTGGGAGGTCATAGGCAACAAAGATTCTGCAATCCACTCATTCCTTCAATCATACTTACAATAGTAGGGAGGTGTTCATGCTTTCCGTACTGAAATCTTTCAATCTTGCCTTGGCTTTCTTTCTAGAGCTGGCGATGCTCGCTACATTTGCCTATTGGGGCTTCCATACCGGCCAGTCCACAATCGCAAAGATTGGGTTGGGCATTGGTATCCCGCTGTTGGTGGCCGTGATTTGGGGCCTGTTCATGGCGCCAAATTCTTCCATGCGGTTCCAAGGAGCCGCCTATCTCGCCCTGAAATTCCTGTTGTTCGGGCTGGCGGTCGCGGCGTTGATCACGACCAGTAAAGATACCCTTGGCATCGTGTTGGGGGGAGTGGTCCTAATCAACGCAATCCTTCTGTACGTTTGGAAGTGATGGCCTGATAACGTCCAGGCGGACCCTCAATCCCCCGGCCTTCTCCAAATATGCCTATGAGTTCCCGGACTGCCTCACACCCTGGGCGTCACTTCGAATTGGGCAGACTCTCGCGATCCCGAGAAGATAGTTGACGCCCAAGAGCAAAGGGGATATAGTGTACCTAAATTGGCATATAGGGGTAAGGAATGGTCCATGATCAAGAACCAGGACGAAATCCTGCGGGAGCAGATAGACGCTATCTACCGCTCTGAATCGCGCCGGGTCCTCGCCACGCTGATTCGCCTGCTGGGCGACTTCGAGCTAGCTGAGGATGCGCTACAAGATGCCTTCAGGGCCGCAATGGAACAATGGCCACGAGATGGCATACCCACCAATCCCCGGGCGTGGCTCGTTTCGACCGGGCGCTTCAAGGCCATCGACAGCCTGCGCCGCCGTACCAGGTTCGACGCATCGCTAAGCATCCTCGCCGAGCAAATCGACGCCGGCACCAGGGATGGCGGGGAGCCAAACGATGAAGCGGTCGCAGACGATCAGTTGAGGCTGATCTTTACCTGCTGCCATCCGGCTTTGTCGCCGGACGCCCGGGTGGCACTGACGTTACGGGAGGTATGTGGCCTGACCACCGAGGAGATCGCGCACGCCTTCCTCACGGCTACCCCGACGCTGGCCCAGCGCATCGTGCGCGCCAAAGCCAAGATACGCGACGCGCACATTCCCTATGAGGTGCCGTCTCAGGCTGACCTGCCCGACCGGCTTGACACCGTGCTCCAGGTGATCTACCTGGTGTTCAACGAGGGGTACTCGGCCTCGTCGGGTGAGTCGCTGACGCGAGCCGATCTCTCGGGGGAGGCGATACGCCTGGGGCGGCTACTCACGGAATTGATGCCGGAGCCAGAGGCGATAGGCCTGCTGGCGCTGATGCTGTTGCACGAATCGCGACGCGCTGCACGCACATCGCCCCAGGGCGAATTGGTTTTGCTCGAAGACCAGGACCGCAGCCTGTGGAACCGGGATCAGATCGGGGAGGGCTCGGCGCTGGTGGAACGGGCCTTGTCGTCACGCCGGGTCGGCCTCTACACACTCCAGGCGGCAATCGTGGCGGTGCACGCCAACGCACCCAGCGTCAGCGCAACGGACTGGGGGCAAATCGTCGGACTGTACGATGTACTGCTGCAGGCAGATCCCTCGCCTGTGGTTGAGCTGAACCGGGCTGTGGCTGTGGCGATGCGCGATGGCCCTGAGGTGGGTCTGGCGCTCATCGACTCCATCCTGGCACGCGGCGATCTGGCTGAGTACCACCTGGCACACGCGGCACGGGCTGACCTGTGCAGAAGGCTCGGGAGAAGGGAGGAAGCCCGAAACTCCTATGAACGCGCTCTCAGCCTGACGCAGCAAGAACCGGAGCGGCGGTTTCTCAAGCGACGGATTGGCAGCCTGTCCGGCTGAACCAGCGAAACCCGGATTTTCAAACGGCACGATGGGGGGCGTCGAGGTGCGGCCGATCCGAGATATGCGGCTGCCCTGCGGGCGGAAGCAGTGAGTAAAGGCCAGCAGCGCCTCGTGCCGTTCCCCCTCCCCATCAACCTCCTGACTTGCGCTAACTCTCATCGTGTTCTAGAATCAGCTATGAGCCAAGGTAAAATATCCTTAAGGAGATTTGGCGATTGTGACTGAAGCGGCTTCATCTCGTACCCGCCGGCCGGAACAACTGGAAGAGGACAAACACTGGTGGTTTGCCAGCCGCACCCGCGCGTTGCTGGCTATGATGGACCCGATCCTGCCCGGCCGGGAGTTGAAATTGCTGGACATCGGCTGCGGCGCGGGCAATATGATCCACCATTTGAGTCGCTACGGGCAGGTGAAGGGTGTGGAAATAGACCCGCGCCCGGTGGCGGTCGCGCGACAGCGCGGCTACGACGTCGAGCAGGGAGACGCCACCCAGGGCCTGGCCTACGACGATGCCAGTTTCGATGCCGTGTCTGCCCTGGACGTGATCGAGCACAACCGGGACGACATGAGCATCCTGCACGAAATGCATCGCGTGCTCAGGCCGGGGGGGCACGCCATCGTTACCGTGCCGGCCTTCATGTGGCTCTGGAGCCACAACGACGACATCAACGCCCACGTCCGGCGCTACACGGCGGGCGAATTGCGGCACAAATTGCAAGCGGCCGGTTTCCGGGTGCGCCGTATGACCTACAATAACTTCCTCGTCTTCCCCATGGCGGCGGGGCTGATCTTGCTGCGGCGCGGGCGTAACAGCCAGCCGGAATTGGCCTCCCATCACCTGAGCCAGGATGAATACCAGGTGGAGATGGAGCCCGCTTCTCCGCCGGTGAACGCCCTCCTGACAGGGGTGGGGTGGGTGGAGGCGCAACTGCTGCGCTGGGTGAGTCTGCCGGTGGGGACGAGCATCATTGCGATTGCTGAGAAATAGACGTAGAGCGAGAACCAGGAGGTATCTCAATGGCCGAGAAAGAGAAAGAAGCAGAGGAAAAGAAAGTAGAAGAGTTCGACCTGGAAGAGTGGCTGGCTGACGGCATCAAGGGCTTGCGGCACACGCTGAAGGGCAAGGCCAAACGCCGGCAAATTTTGCCCGAGCAGTTCAAGGAGCACACGCGGGCTGCTCGCAAAGAGATGCTGCTGGCGGTGCGCAGTCTCCTCGACGCCGCCATCGAGGAGGAAGAAGAAGAACCGGAGCCGCCCAAGAAACCTGCTAAGATCGAAGTGAAATAAGGTCCCGGGTGCTCTGTCTCGCCATTTGCATAGATGCCATGTCTCACGCCGCCACCGATTGTGGAGCGAGAATCAACTTCTCTTGAGGGGGCAGGTCGGCAAAAAACGCCTCGAATTCTTCGGCGTCAATGGTTTCCTCTTCTTTCAACCGTTCGGCGATGGCCACCAACTTATTGCGGTAGCGGGTGAGCACGTCGTGGGCATGGCGATAGGCCTGGTTGACCAGGTTTTGCACCTCTTCGTCAATCGCTTCGGCCACCTCTTCGCTATAGTTGCGCTGCTCACCGATCTCCTTGCCCAGGAAGATCAGGTCTTCTTTCTCGCCAAAGATGACCGGGCCCAGTTTGTCGCTCATCCCGTACTGGGTGACCATAGCCCGCGCGATGCGCGTTACCTGCTCCAAGTCGTTGCTGGCGCCGGTGGTGATGTCGTCAAACATCACTTCCTCGGCCACACGCCCGCCTAAAAAGACAGACAGCCGCGCCAGGAAGCGAGACCTGCTGATGAGGGTACGGTCATCTTCCGGCAGGAGGAGGGTATAGCCGCCTGCCATCCCCCGGGCGATGATGCTCACTTTGTGTACCGGATCGGACCCAGGCGTCATCCGGGCGACCAATGCGTGGCCTGCTTCGTGGTAGGCGACGATTTCCTTCTCTTTTGCAGTGATGACCCGGCTCTTGCGCTCGGGGCCCATCACGACTCTCTCCACTGCTTCCTGGAACTCGGTCATGCTGATCGCCTTCTTGTTGCGGCGGGCGGCCAGGATGGCGGCCTCGTTCACCAGGTTCTCAATGTCGGCCCCCACAAAGCCGATGGTTCCCTTGGCGATCTTTTCCAGGTCTACGTCTGAGGCCAGTGGTTTGCCGCGCACGTGGACTTCCAAGATCTTCTTGCGTCCATTCCAATCAGGCCGATCCAGCACCACCCGCCGGTCAAACCGGCCCGGACGCAGCAACGCCGGGTCCAGGATGTCGGGACGGTTGGTCGCCGCCATCACAATCACGTTCGTGTCCGTGTCAAACCCATCCATCTCCACCAGGATCTGGTTCAACGTCTGCTCTCGCTCGTCGTGACTGCCACCCAGTCCCGCGCCCCGGTGCCGTCCCACCGCGTCGATCTCGTCCACAAACACGATACACGGACTGTTGCGCTTGGCCTGGTCAAACAGGTCCCGCACCCGGCTGGCACCCACCCCGACGAACATCTCC
This sequence comes from uncultured Anaerolineales bacterium, assembly GCA_964439175.1. Taxonomy (GTDB): domain Bacteria; phylum Chloroflexota; class Anaerolineae; order 4572-78; family NAK82; genus CAYTNQ01. The sequence goes on from CAYTNQ010000180.1 coordinate 8,527, forward strand.
ACAAACTCACTGCCCGAGATGCTGAAGAAGGGCACCCCCGCCTCGCCCGATACCGCTTTGGCCATCAGCGTTTTGCCGCAGCCGGGAGGTCCCACCATCAGCACCCCCTTGGGGATGCGGGCGCCCAGCGAGATGAATTTCTCCGGCTCGCGCAGGAACTCCACCACCTCCGTCAGCTCTTGTTTGGCCTCGTCGGCGCCGGCCACGTCGTCGAAGGTGACGGTTGGCTTGTCGCCGGTGAACATGCGCGCCCGGCTCTTGCCAAAGCTAAGCGCCTGATTGTTGGTGCCTTGCGCCTGTCTGACCATAAAAAAGAGCAGGGCCCCAAAGAGTATCAAAGGAACGATGGTGACCAGGAGATTCGTCCATCCGCCCCAGGCACCGGGCGACTTAATGTCGATGGCGACGTTCTTCAAATTAGCAGGCGTCACTCCCAGGTTCTTAAGGGATTCGAAGATAGTGATATCCGGTTCCTTGCGCGATGTGCGTAGCGCCAGGCTGGGATCGTTATACTCGATGGTGAGGTTATCGCCCTGCACCGTTATCATTTTGACCTTACCGCTCTTGATGTCAGATGCCACCTGGGTGATGTCGATATCCGATGTCTGCTGGGGGCCAGAGAAGACGCTGAAAATCAAGGCCGCGATGGCGACAATAATCAAGAGATATACAAGACCATTTCTGAACAAACCTGAACCCACTTCGTTGCCTCCAAGCATATGGCGTAACTGCTCAAGCTGGCCCAGGTGCAGCCCCACAGGGGGGCTTCGTTCCGCACCTTTTGACTGAGTAGTTAGCGTATTGCTTACTAAATACTATGCGTTATATGTTCCCATTTAGTAACTATTCAGGACAGATAACCCTTGCGAAGATTTGGCGAGAATTTTCAGAGCGAAAATGCCTCGGCCTACCGAAGATTGCCTTGTTGACAAAGTTATTCTCAACCTTTGCAAGGGTAGCTGAGTAATTATTCCCATTTAATTATACCAAATACAGTCGTTTTTCGCCACTATCGCTACTTATTGGGTGCATTTCAATTTTGGAGTGAGTTTTGGATCACTTGCCTTGGGGTGGGGGGGGGGGGGGGGGGGGGGGGGGGGGGGGGGGGGGGGGGCGGGGGGG
>CAYTNQ010000181.1:0-9570 GCA_964439175.1 uncultured Anaerolineales bacterium
GCCCTGGACACCCGCAAGGGGTGTCCCTACAACCCATTTTGAATGCACCCGAAGCATTTCAGCCCTACCTTTGGGAATCTACTCCAAAGCTTCCTCGCGTATCTTCTCCCATTCGGGCCGGGTGTCCATCTCTTGCATTTGTTGACGCAGCTCAAAGATTTGGTCCCGCAGCACAGCCGCCTTTTCAAATTCCAATTCGGCGGCAGCGGCTTTCATCTGTTTCTCCAATTCTTTGATGATCCGAGCCATCTCGTCCTTAGGCATCTCGCGGCTGACCAGGTAGGGTGCGCCCTCTTCAGCTACCTTGCGTACCCGGTCAGTCAGATCCCGCACCTGTTTGACGATGGAGCGCGGCTCGATGCCATGTTCCTGATTGTAAGCAATTTGCTTGGCGCGGCGGCGGTTGGTTTCATCAATCGCCCGGCGCATGGCTTCGGTAAGCGTGTTGGCATACATAATGACCGTGCCGTTCACGTGGCGCGCCGCCCGTCCGATGGTCTGGATCAATGCTGGCTCGGAACGCAGGAAGCCCTCTTTGTCGGCGTCCAAAATGGCCACCAGGGATACCTCCGGCAGGTCCAACCCCTCGCGCAACAGGTTGATGCCTACCACCACGTCATACACGCCTAAGCGCAGGTCGCGCAAAATCTCTACTCGCTCCAGGGTCTGAATCTCGCTGTGCAGGTAATGGACTTTGATCCCCATCTCCATCAGGTAGTCGGCCAGGTCCTCGGCCATGCGCTTGGTGAGAGTAGTAACCAACGCCCGCTCGCCCTGTCCCACGCGCTGGTTGATCTCGGCCAGCAGGTCATCGATCTGCCCTTTCACCGGACGCACAATGACTTCCGGATCTACCAGGCCGGTGGGGCGGATAACTTGCTCCACCACGTGCCCCTTGGATTTCTCCAATTCATACGGGCCGGGAGTGGCACTGGTGTAGATGGCCTGGTGCAGATGGTCCTCCCACTCCCGGAAGTTGAGGGGCCGGTTATCGAGGGCGCTGGGCAGGCGAAAACCGTAATCCACCAGCACTTCCTTGCGGCTGCGGTCGCCGTGATACATCCCCCGGATTTGAGGAATAGTCATGTGAGATTCATCCACCACCATCAAGAAGTCATCGGGAAAGTAGTCGAGTAGCGTCCAGGGAGTGGAGCCGGGCTCACGCTGACCCAGGTGGCGTGCGTAGTTTTCGATGCCAGCGCAATAGCCCACTTCGCGCAGCATCTCCAAATCGTAGCGGGTGCGCTGTTCCAGCCGTTGCGCTTCCAGCAGCTTATCTTGCGCTTTGAGTTCGGCCAGCCGTTCTTCCAACTCCGCCTCAATGTCCTCTAATGCTTTGGCCAGCTTTTCCTGGGGGGTGATGAAATGCTTGGCCGGGTAGATGTCCAGACTCACATGCCGGGTGAGCACCTCGCCCGTCAGGGCATCGACCTCGGTGATACGTTCGATCTCGTCACCAAAGAACTCCACCCGGTAGGCCAGGTTGCCGTAAGCAGGCATGACCTCCAGGGTGTCGCCCCGCACGCGGAAGGTACCTCGCTTCAGTTCGTAGTCGTTGCGAGCGTAATAGATGTCCACCAGGTGGCGCAGCACCTTGTCGCGCTTACGTATCTCCCCCTGCCGCAGGTTGACGACCACCTTACCGTATTCCACCGGGTCGCCCAGGCCATAGATGGCACTGACCGAGGCAACGATCAGCACGTCGCGCCGGGAAAACAAGGCCTGCGTCGCCGCCAGCCGCAGCCGGTCAATCTCTTCATTGATGCTGGCGTCTTTTTCAATGTAGGTGTCGGTGCGAGGGATATAGGCCTCTGGCTGGTAGTAATCGTAGTAACTGACGAAGTACTCAACCGCGTTGTTGGGGAAGAACTCTTTGAACTCGCTGTATAGTTGCGCGACCAGCGTCTTATTGTGTGCCATTACCAGCGTGGGGCGCTGGGTCGCTTCGACCACTTTGGCCACCGTGTACGTCTTGCCGGTGCCGGTCGCTCCCAACAACGTCTGGTGCACCACACCCTCGCTCAGTCCCTCGACTAATTGCTCAATCGCCTCCGGCTGGTCGCCGGTCGGTTGAAAGTCGGATACTACTTTGAATTCAGGCACTAGCTATCCTCCTAAACGACAATAGAACACAAGTTCGGAAGCCATATTATACCGCTCACCAATGGACTTGACAAATGGCTAAAGCGAAAGGGTGCGTCCAGAATTTTTGATAGGGGCAGGTCTGAGACCTACCCCTACTGGACAGGCCCAAGCGAAATATGATTTGCTCCCATCTCTAACTTGGCCTGTCCGTTTCGCAGTGCTACAATATCCCTGCTGCTTGCCACCAGCTACCCCAACCAAAAGTTGAGCGTACCATGCCGGTGAAATGGATCGGACCAACAGCCGCCTTGGCGCTAGCCTTGTTGGCCCAACAGCGGCTAGGCCACAATGCTCCCTCCCTGGAGGTAGGAGCCCTGTTCCTGATCGCCGTGGGGCTGGCGATTCGTTATTTCCCTGATTGGGAGACCGAGGACTCTCGCCTCATGAGAGCAGGGCGACCTGCCCCCCCGGTCCAGGGAGCTCCCTCTGCCCGTGGCGGAGAGAGGCACGTCGGGCAGAAATCAGCCCAGAGAATACGGCGCTGGCTTCTGGTAGCGGCCTGGCTGGCTCAGGCAGGGGTGCTGATTCTGGCAGCAAGCGAAGAGGGCTGGCCATGGGACGGGCTGCTGTGGGGGTTCAGCCTGTTGGCGCTCCTGGTGGCATTGGTCGACCGGGATTGGTGGCAAGGCATGCAACCGTTTACCCAGGTGGAGATTCTGGCACTGGGGGTAGTTTTGGGGCTGGGCCTTTTTGCCCGCGTCTACCACCTGGGCCATCTACCTCCTGCTATCCACGGCGACGAGGCCCAATTCGGCCTCAACGCCCGGACTATCTTGCATGGCGAGCAGCCTACTCTCTTCGCCGTGGGCTGGTACCAGTTCCCCATTGCCAGCTTCGCAGCTCAGGCCGGTGTGATGCGCCTCTTCGGCGACGACATCGCCGGGTTGCGCCTCTCGTCGGCGCTGTTTGGCGCACTGACGCTGCTGCCGGTCTACCTGCTGGCGCGCTCGATGTTCGATCGACGTGTAGCATTGGCCTCGGCGGCGCTGATGGCGGTGGGTCACTGGCCGGTCCATTTCAGCCGTCTCGGAATCAACAACATTCAGGCCACTTTTTTCGCCGCCTGGGCGGTCTACCTGGCGTGGCGCGCGCTGCACACGCAGCACCGGCTGGACTACGCCCTGACCGGCCTGGCATTGGGACTGGGACTCTACACTTATTACGCAGCCCGGCTGATGCCCTTGATCGTGGGGGTGATGTTTGGACTGGCTGCGTGGCGCAACCGGGGCCAATGGCGACAGTATGTGCCTGGCCTGCTGGCACTGGTTATTGCCGGGACACTCACTATCGCGCCGCAGCTAGTCTATTTTGTGAAACACCCGGAGCCGCTCGTCTCCCGCCAGCGTGGCGTCTTTCTGTTCAACAATCTGCCGCACCTGGAATCGGCCTATCACACCGACGATTGGGGAGAGATTCTGCGCCAGCAGACGATCAGAAGCCTGCTAGTCTTCAACGCTCGGGGCGACAGCAGCGGGCAATACGGTTTCGACGAGCCAATGCTCGACAAGCTGACAGCCGGATTGTTGGTAGTGGGGCTGGGTCTCAGCCTCCGGCGTTTGCCGCAAGGCGGGCATGGGGTGCTGCACCTGTGGTTTTGGCCGCACCTGCTGTTGGGCAGCATCCTGACCGTTGACGCCCCTTTCGTGCCCCGCCTGGTCGTATTGATGCCGGTGCCCTTCATCTGGGCCGGGGTGGCCCTGGGAGGCTGGTGGAAGTTGCTCCCCTCCCCGATACGCCTGTCCCTGCCAAGGGGCCTGTCCCTGCCAGGGGAGGGAGGGACGACTCGGGGAGGGCTTCGCCCCCCAACTGAAATAGGTCCCGCCGGTCAAAGGCATAGCCTCCTGGCCAAGGCGAGACAGTCCATTTTCAATGGAAAAGCACTGAGGGGACTGCTGGCCTTTATCCCCGTCATCGCGCTGCTGGCTTTGGTGGGCTGGAACAACTACGACGCCTACGTCAATCGCTACATCCGCCAGCGGCGGCCTACGCTGGATTCGACCCAGGCGGCGCACCTGATGGCCGCCCTGCCCGCCAGCACCCAGGTTTACCTGATGGGCACACCCAATATGTACGCTGATTTCGGCACCTTTCGTTTTGAGGCCCCCCATGCCACTGTTTGGGACGTGGTCAACGTGACCGGCTGGGTCCCGCTGCGCCAGCCCGACCCACCCGATGTGCTATTCCTTCTCTGGCCCTCGCACCTGGACCGGCTACCCTATCTGCAGAGCGTTTACCCCGAGGGTAACTATCAACCCTACCTGGACCAGAACGGGCATTTGATGTTCGCCACCTATTCCGTCCCGGCCCAGGTCATCCGCCAACGACAGGGATTGGCAGCACATATTGTTCCCGCCGGCCAGCAGGAAGAGGGATCATTGGAGCCGGCCGATCCTGCGAACCCCCATCCTTATTCTCTACAAGGGGGAATGGACAAGAATGTAGCCTGGCACGGGACTCTCTGGCTGCCCGAGGATGGCCCACGCCAGTTTTGCCTCCCCTACGCAGCGGGGCAAGGATCAGGCGGGGCTTATCTCCAAATTGACAGTACCCGGATCGGTGCCCCTGGCGCGGATAAGTCGTGTGGCGGCCTCGCCCTCGACCTCGACCTGCCCGCCGGACCGCACCCCATCGAGGCCAGGACGACAATGCCAGGAGAGGGAGAAGCACTGCAATTGTACTGGCGACAGGATGGAGAGGCGTGGGAGGCGGTGCCCCGCTATCTGCTATGGGACCGGGTATGGTCTGGCGGGCTATTGGGTGTGTTTGAACAGGAGGGGACTCCCCTACGACGAGAAATTGCACCCCTCATCGCTTACCGTGACTTCACGCGCGAGCTGGCCGGCCCGGTGCAGGCTACCTGGACTGGCTGCCTGGCGGCAGATACCCCGGGCAGGTACGCGTTTCGCGTCCGGTCATTCGACGGCGCACGCCTGATCGTGGACGGGCAGCTCCTCATCGAGGACAACCACCGGAGAGCACTGAGGGAAGAAGTCGCTTACCTCGATCTGGGAGTTGGCGGACATCCCGTTCGGCTGGAAGCGCTTTTCACCGATGGACCGCGCTGGTTGGAATGGTACTGGCAACCGCCGGACAGTGGCAGCGAATGGGCCCTCGTACCCCCGGAAGTGTTGAGACCTGATCCGAATTGCGTGCAATAAGGAAAAAGAATAGACCACAAAGGTGATTGAAAAGTAGGTCGAAAAGTGATAGAATAGAACGTAGTACTGCGTATTGCGTACTGCGTATTGCGTGTTGCGCATTGCGTATTTGCCATCTGTAACCTCTAATCACCAACCATTTATCTCCAATCTCAACCCTCCAGGCTGATCCGTGAGGTGCCGTATGAACGCTCAAGACCTATTGTATTCAACAGACGAGCAGGTAAACACCCCTCACCTGAGCGAGGCTGAAAAGGAAAAGTCACTGCAGATCGCCCGCGAAACGCTGACCCAGTATCTCACGACCGGCACCATACCAGACTATACAGCCGAGTTTCACGAAGATGCGGGGCTGTTGCAGAAAGTGGCGGCTTTCGTCACCCTCCGGCGGCGAGATGGCGAACTGCGGGGATGCATCGGACGCGTGGAGGTGTCGGAACCCCTTTACCGCACCTTACAAGACTGCGTTATCTCCGCGGCGACCAGTGACTTTCGCTTTCCCCCGGTTATGGAATCCGAGTTGGATGAGATCCTCATCGAAATCTCCGTCCTCTCTCCTTTCCGGCCGATCCGCAGTCCCGACGAGATCCAGGTCGGGCGACATGGCCTGTTGATTCGCAAAGATTTCCGCGTCGGCCTGCTATTGCCCCAGGTAGCCAGCGATCGGGACTGGAACTGCGAAGAGTTTCTGCGAGCCATCTGCCTCAAAGCCGGGCTTCCGACTGGTGCCTGGCGCGACGCCGAGCTTTACGTCTTCAGCGCCGAAGTGTTTGAGGAAGAAGAGTAGTAGACAGTGGACAGTAGTTCGAACAAATATCGGCTCTAATACGGTAGATTCAGCCAGATCCCGCCAGCATAGTGAAGTAATGAGGCCACGATGTGCCTGTCTGGCAGATTTATGGCCGGATCGCGGGCAAAAATGATTGACACGGGTTGTAAGCTGTGATAAACTTGTGTTAAATTACAGAGCTGTTCTTTTTACAAGACTAAAGGGGCCTTACCACCAACCCTTATTCCCCTGTTTATACATGTTTTTCTTCTCCTGGTTGTTGGCTTGCTTTCTTCTCTTCTCTCCGTTCTCGAGACATGCATCACTCCCACTTGAACCAACACTTCCTATAGCCGATTAAAAAGATATTTCCGCCTATCACTAGCAAGTGCGGCAGCAGTGCAGGACATCGTGGACCGACTATCGGATACCCTGAAGCTTATAAGTCGCTCAGAAGTGCTTCTTGCCACAGCAAAAATATGATTCCAGACATCCTTGAGCTCCTGATTATTGAGAGGCACAAATGACCACTTGACAATGATTTCAAGCTGCTTCTCGCTGAGGCGAGGTAGCAGCTTGTTGCTTACTACGGCTCAGGGCAGTCAAGGAGAAAGCAATGAGTACCAATTCTGGTAATCGCCAAGCCCAAGTAGGAAACCTTTCTCCATGGATCATATTGTTTTTCAATCTAGTCATTCTCATGACTGTGGGACTTCTATTTGGGTCCAGAATTCCTTCAGGGTGTGTCTCTTCTGCAGGGGTTGGATTTAGTGCAGCAATTGTCACCCTGGAATTATTCCATCTGACTTGGCGGTTCTTGCGTGATTCACTTCCAGCAGACCTGGCCATTCAAATAGGTCCCATCAAAATCCCAATCGGACCACTTGCGCGGCTTTTGGATCGATTGCACCCTTGGACATTATCTGATCCCGTTTTATTGATCCAAGCCTTTGCATTTTTTATGATCGCCGGGATACTTTGGTTTCCGGCTTCGTCTCCATTCAGTACAGATTACGTTCCTACGATTCAAGACTTCCTCGTCCATCATACTGACGGTCAGACTCACCATTATCCCCCCGGCGACTTGTTACAAATCAAAAAAGCTACAATGGTCCTCGTGGAAGCTAGGACGTCAGCTCAACCAGGCATCTCGTGTGCCTGGTCTACTACCGAAGGAAACTTGCTTCCGGCAGGAGGATGTGCGACGCAATACAGCACTTCAATTACAGGGAATCGAGATACTCTCGCAGTCCTGGTCAAGTCACCTTGCAAAGCATACCAGACGTTTGCGGGGCTGCACATTGAAATTGTCGAGGATAAACCCTGACCGTAACCATGTCTTCGGCATAAGGAGGTACAAAATGCCATCAAATTGTCAAGCAAAACATCTGCTCCCTATATTGGTTTTGATCACGGTTCTTGCGGTACTTGGCTGTGGCCCGTCACCACCTCCCCACGTGGGCAGCATCAGTATTCAACCAGACAATCAAATCCCAGTCGGCGAGACAGCAACCCTGTCCGTCGAGGCGTCTGGCACGAACCTCAGGTTTAGGTGGACAGCAGCCAGGGGAACAATAACTGGTGAAGGTGGTTCTGTCCTTTATACAGCATCTGACACACCTGGACCGGATGCTGTAACCGTTGAGGTGGAAAGTGCCGGCGGTGCTGTTGTGAAGAGCCTGACCATCCAAGTGGTTGCCGCAACTGAACCTTCAACTTTGGTAGCCCTTGCAAATACGCCAACTCCAACATTTTCTCCCTCCCCTACTCCTACCAATACTCCATCGCCCACAATGACTTACACGCCAACACCAACACCAACCGCCACACCAACATATACACCAACACCAACGCCCACGCCCTGCTCCAGAATTGCTATTGAAGAATCAGGAGTCTACTGCACAGAAAGCGGGATTGGCGGCACTGAAATCCTGGCAGTAAAGCCGCCACGACCGGTTGATCGGGTGCGTGTTGATATGGCACACAGAGCAACAGAGTATGGAGACTCTCTGTGGGAGGTAGAGGTATATGGTCCCGGCAGCGGTGACACCAACCTTGCCATAAGCGGAGAGGCTTGTGCTTCATCAGCACAGAATGATTCCAACTGCCAAGAGTGTTTCGCTGACAAGGCTATAGATGGGGATATGAACACACGTTGGGGCAGCGACTGGTATGATCCGCAATGGCTTGATATTTCTCTACCCGCCCCTCAAGTTGTCAATTGTGTCGTGTTGAAATGGGAGGAGGCGTACGCCGACCAATACTGTGTAAGTGTGATTGAGCCAAGTATGTCAGAACCTAGGCTTGCAGCCTGCCCCTTTGAAGCTGACACCGATGCAGAAACGATTGTCCGACTCATCCGGGCTGAAAGTGAAGCAGTCAATTGCGAGAATATTTCCATTATCCAGGCCATCTTTGCCGAAGACGCCATCATCCGGGATGCAGCCAATGGAAATGAATGGCACGACCCGATGGCCCGTTACCAAACCCTCTTCGCAAACCTTGACTTTAGGGATCTTACCCACTTCGACATTCTACCGGCCGGGCCCGGGATCACCGAGACTGTTGCCTATTACATCAGTGGGAATAATGGCCAATATAAAGGGGGCGGTGGAAAGTGGCAGGATATCTACAATGGATCCACCTTAGATCACCTGGGTCCCCCCACCCAATATGGATCAGATCACTGGACACTTCAAAGGAACAGTGCCGGCTGCTGGGTAATCACCGAATTCACATTCAATGCAGGCCATATCCCGTTCCCACCCTGAGCCATTGTTAGCCGAGGGTCAATCTATCAGTAATAGCACCGAACTGTCATAGATAACCGAAACACTTTTGCAGACTGCCTTGTGCTTCTGCACCTGGCAACAGGGAGGTACATCATGCTACACCGATCAAACGCAGGTATCAAGCTGGCCATTTCTCTCTTGGTTGGCCTTGGTCTAAGTGGTCTCCTCTTAGTGAGCTTACGCTTTTCTCAAGCAGCCCCATCTGAATCTCCTGTAGCGCTTACACCTGCCTATACTAGGGAGATTGTCCCCGAACAGATGACACTAACTGGTGACGTCACCACCCGTGACAATTGCGCCCACCCTATCGTGTGTTCGTGGCTTAAAGACACGCCAACAGGGACCATCATGCTAGGTGTAGACCCCACGTCGCCTGACCCCATCACCTGGGACGGCGGCTCAGCCACGGCGGAAGTCTTTCTGCCAGATATTTATTCCCCAACGGTGTTAGTGCTCAAACTGTCCTGGCCCGATCGAGACGGCAAGGGACTGCATTCGCCCCAGCAAAACCGGGTGGGGAATATCACCCTCGACGGCCGGCCACTGTGGGGCAAACGCACCACTCGTCTGAGCACCTTCAATGACTACTATGCCGCTGAACATGAACCAATCCTGACGACCATTGTGCTTACCCAATCCATCACACATACTCTCACCTTCAGCGTGCCGGCCCAGACCGCCTGGGACTTGAGCCAGATCGAACTGA
>CAYTNQ010000182.1:0-9455 GCA_964439175.1 uncultured Anaerolineales bacterium
ATTCGTCGGCACCGGCCCCACATTATCATATGTCCTGATCCAAGTGCGTACTATTTTGGCAACACCTACGTGAACCATCCCGATCATCGGGCAGCAGGACAGGTGGCGCTGGAAGCTATCTTCCCGGCAGCTCGCAACCGGATGTATCACCCCGATTTGTTGGATGAGGGGTTGATGCCCCACGCAGTCCGCGAAATATACCTGGCTGGCGCATTGCAGCCAGACCGGTGGGTAGACATCACTCCGGTGATTGACCTGAAAATCCGGGCCATCCAGGCGCACGCCAGCCAATTAACTGACCCAGAGGCAGTCATCGAGCGGGTGCGCCAGCGAGCCGAGGCCGTTGACGAATATGGCCGTACTGTCTATCGTGAGGCCTTTCGCTACCTTGTATTACACTGATAGAGGCGAGAGTTCTCGGAAAGTGATCGTGGTGGGGAATACGCACTACGCACTACGAACGTGTTGCGTGGTCCGTGTTCCGTCAGGCCAGGCACTTAGATGATAAAGGACTTTCCGAGAAAGCTCAGGCGCATAAGGAGGTGCAACTTATGGAACAGCCTGATTTGACCAATCAATTCGTGGAGTTGATTCGCCTGGCGGCGACTGACCTGCGATCTGATGTGGAAAATGCCTTGCGTGCCGCTCGGGACCGGGAGGAAGAAGGCTCGGCAGCACAGGGTGCCCTCGACACCATTTTGGAGAACATCCGCCTGGCTCGACAGAATTCAACCCCGATTTGCCAGGATACCGGCACCCCCATCTTCTATATCCACTATCCCCCCGGCTGGTCCACTCTTAAGCTGCGCGACCAGATTCGCCAGGCGACGGCTACCGCCACTGCCAGATCCTATCTGCGGCCCAACGCCGTAGATACCCTGACCGGGCGTAATAGCGGCGACAATCTGGGCGACGATTTTCCCTCGCTCCATTTCCATGAGTGGGAAGACCCATACCTGAAGGTTGATTTGCTGCTCAAGGGCGGGGGGTGCGAAAATGTCGGCACCCAATACAAACTGCCCAATGTGACCTTGCACGCAGGTCGTGACCTGGAAGGCGTGCGCCGGGTAGTGCTGGACGCCGTCGACCAGGCTCAAGGGTTGGGCTGTGCCCCGGGCATCATCGGCGTTGCCGTCGGCGGCGACCGAGGCACCAGCTATATCCGGTCCAAGGAGCAATTCTTCCGCCCCATGGGCGACCAGAGCCCGGTCCCTGAACTGGCTGAATTGGAAAAGCGTCTCACCCAAGAAGCCAATCAACTGGGCATCGGCCCCATGGGCTTCGGTGGCAAGACCACAGTGCTGGGGGTGAAAGTGGATACGTTGCACCGCCTGCCGGCCAGCTACTTCGTCACCGCTTCATACATGTGTTGGGCCGACCGGCGGCGCACCATGACCTATCGCGATGATGAAATTGCGTTCGAGTAGGTAATAGGGGCGAGGCAAAGGAGCAAGCTATGCTGCACAGTCTCACAGTTCCCATCAGCGAAGAAGCGATCAGTGCCTTGCACGTGGGGGACCAGGTTCGCTTGTCGGGTGTTATCGTCACCGCCCGGGATGCCGCCCACAAACTGATGATTGAAAAGTTCATTCAGACTCCCCAAATCGTTGAGCACACCGACCTCTACGCTCGCCTCAAGGAGTTGCTGGCGGGGGGAGTCCTTTATCATTGTGGCCCGGTGGTCAGCCAGGATGATCAGGGCCGATGGCATTTTGTGGCGGCTGGGCCTACCACCAGCATTCGCGAAGAACCCTACGAGGCCGATGTCATTGGGCACTTTGGCCTGCGGGCGGTCATCGGTAAGGGGGGGATGGGCCCTAAAACCTTGCGGGCCTGCCAGGACTACAAAGCAGTCTATCTGCACGCCATCGGCGGCGCTGCCTCTCTCATCGCCAGTTCGGTGCAAGACGTGGTTGACGTGTATCAAAAGGATGAGTTGGGTGTGCCCGAGGCCTTTTGGGTCATTCGTGTCAAGGATTTCCCGGCTGTGGTCACAATGGATAGCCACGGCAACAGCCTCCATGCCGAGGTCAAAGAGCGATCAACGGCCATACTCGAGACACTCATCGGAGACGGCAGCACGTAACACGCCTTACGTGTTGCGTATTGCGTGCTGCGTAAGCCTGATAGCCCCTAACCAGCTATGAATATTGTGATGATTGGGCCCTTTGGCCTGCGACCAAAAGGCACGATGAGCGTCCGCGCGCTGCCCATAGCCAAAACATTGGCCGCGCGCGGACATTCCGTTGCACTGCTCATTCCCCCCTGGGATCACCCCGCCGACGCCGGGCGTGAGTGGGAGGAAGATGGCGTATGGGTTGTCAACGTGCCACTCCCGCCCCGGCTGCCTTTGCTTTTCCATGGGGTGCTCGCACGCCAGCTCGTCCGGCGCGCACTGGCTCTACGTCCCGACGTGGTCCATTGCTTCAAGCCCAAAGCCTATGCCGGGCTGGCGCATTTCATCCTGTGGTGGCTGCGACGCCTGCATCTTGCCAGCGGAAAGCTCCCTCCCGACCTGCGATTGGTAGTGGACGAAGACGATTGGGAGCAGGCCTGGAACGAGGTAGAAGCCTATTCACCTGCCCAGAAGCGTGTCTTTGCCTGGCAGGAGCGCTGGGGATTGAGGCACGCCGATGCCGTAGTGGTCGCCAGCCGTGAGTTAGTGAGATTGGTTGAACGGATAGGCGTCCCGCCCGGCCGAATTTTCTACGTACCCAACGGCGTTTCTCCCTCACCGGTCGATGAAAGCGGCCACCAGCCGCCTCCTGCGGATGCTGCCCACATCGTACGCATGCTTTGGGAATTGGATGATGCACTGGTCATTCTGCTTTATACCCGGTTCTTTGAGTTCAGGCTGGAGCGGATTGTCGAGATCCTGCGGCAGGTAGTAACACAGGAGCCCCGGGCCAAATTGCTGGTTGTCGGGGAGGGTCTCTTCGGTGAGGAGTCAGAACTGGATGAGATGTTGAACGCTGAAGGATTGTCGGATCACGCTGTCTTCACCGGCTGGGTGGAGGCCGAGCGATTGCCCGGCTATTTCGCTGCGGCTGACGTCGCCATCTTCCCCTACGACGACACGCCCATCAATCGCACCAAATGCTCGGTGAAACTGACCGACTTGCTGGCGGCCGGTCTGCCTGTCGTGGCCGACGCAGTAGGCCAGAACGCCGAGTACATCGTTGAGGGCGAGTCGGGCTCGCTGGTCGAGCCGGAAGACGATGCTGCCTTCGCCGAGGCGGTCCTGCGCTTATTGCAGGATGCCCACCTGCGGACCCGTATGGGAGTGTCCGCCGCGCACCGGATGCGAGAGCGTTTTGCCTGGGATACCTTGGTGCAGGAGGTCGAAAGAGCATACCAATGAGCGACATAGGGACAACGAGGCAAAACACAATCCGCACCCTGGCCTGGTATTGGCTGCCCCTCCTGGCCTGGATGGGGATGATTTTCTACTTATCCGCACAGCCCGACTTGCCCAGCCCGCCGGAAGCGTGGCTCGTCACCTTACTCACCAACGGCGCACATTTCGGCCTCTATGCTCTCCTGGCTTTCTGGTGGTGGCGGGCGCTGCGAAGTCTCCAAAGAAAGCCGTCGGGGCGAGAGGAGAGGCGCAAAGTTGTGTTGCTCCTGGCTTTCCTGATCTCGGTCCTGTACGGCGCATCCGACGAGTTCCACCAGAGTTTTGTTCCTGGCCGGACCCCCAGCCTGCTGGACTGGCTGGTCGACGCGGCCGGAGCGGCTATGTTACTCTGGGTGATATGGCAAAGGATTGAAACACGAAAGAGCGAATAGCACGAAAAGCACGAATTGAAGACATTTATAGAGTTTGCTCCTCCTCCAGCCTGGTGATACAATAGTGCGGTAATCTGCCGGGCCCTGTAACCTGCGGCCACACTGTACCGTGCAGGCACGGTACCAGTGCTGCGGTGCCGGGGCCGGGTTTTTATCATACCCCTACGTGGGTATATCTCGCACGTTTCAGGCACGGTATGCAGCCAACAACTGACACGCTATCGTCTGGTCGCTCCATACTCTCAAGGCACTCTGCTTTATCGCTTATCCAGACTGTTTTGCTAGCGGCGATTTTGCTGATCGGCGCTACGTTACGCTTTTACAACATCGCTTGGGATGAGGGAACGCTACCCCACCCCGACGAACGCTCCACGGTGGCCTTTGTCGCCCCCTCCCTTCGCTGGCCAAGTGATCTGAACACGGCGCTGGATCCGCGCCGCTCCACCCTCAATCCTTTTTGGGACGTAAACGGTGGGCATCAACGCAGCTACACCTACGGCCACTTCCCACTCTACACCCTGGTTCTGACAGCCAGCGCCGCCGAGCGGCTGGCTCCCCTGGCCGGCCGCCTGGGCCTGCCCGAGTCCCTGGTGCAGGTGATGGCCCAGGCCCGGTCGCCGGAGGGCTTCGCTTATGTCGGGCGTTTTCTGGTGGCCCTGGCCGATACGGCCACTATCTACCTGGTCTTCTTGCTGGGACGACGCCTGTATGGAACCTGGGCCGGCCTGCTGGCAGCCGCTTTTTCGGCTTTCACCGTTCTGCAGATTCAGCTTGCCCACTTCTTCGCCGTAGATCCTATCTCGGCCACTTTCACCTTCCTGGCCCTTTACGGGGCTATTCGCATGTACGACCGGCGCAGCACCGGGGCGGCCGTGGTGACCGGCGTAGGCATCGGGCTGGCTGTCGCTTCTAAGTTCAGCGCGCTGCCCATTGTGGCTGCGCCGCTGGTCGCCGTTGTCCTGTCGGTGATGCGAGCAGCACCCGAAGAACGCGCGGCTGTCCGCCGCCTTGCCCTGCGCCACCTGCTCATCGCCGGGGTGGTTTCCTTCGTCGTGTTTGCCGTCACTTCCCCTTTTGTCTTTCTGGACTTCCAGGGTTTCTGGCAGGCGGTGGTCAAAGAGCAGGGGGATATGGTCAGCGGCGTGGCAGACTTGCCTTTCACCCGCCAGTATCGCGGCACGCCGGCTTATCTGTATTTCATCCAGCAGCAGATCCAATGGGGGATGGGGTGGCCGCTGGGATTGTTGGCCTTTGCCGGGTTGGCCTGGGTCCTGATACGCGCCCTCTGGCGCCGTGCTAGCCCTGGCGAGTGGATTCTCCTTTCGTGGGTGGTTCTTTACTTCGGCCCGACCGGCCTCTTCCTGGCCAAGTTTATGCGCTACATGGTGCCGGTGGTTCCGCTGTTCGTAATCTTTGGGGCGGGACTGGTCTCAAATTTCAAATCAGGGAATCAGGGAATCAGGGAATCGGGGAATCAGGGAATCAGCAAATCAGCGGATCAGCAAATCTCCAATCTCCAGTCTCCAATCCCCAATCCCCAATCCCCAATCCCCAATCTTATAGCCGGGGTGGCTCTGCTGGGGGCCATTGTCTGGTCGTTGGCCTTCGTCAACGGGGTGTATGGCACCGAACACTCGTGGGTTACCGCTTCGCGCTGGGTGTACGCCAACATACCCGACGGGTCGTGCATTGTGCAGGAGCACTGGGAAGAGGGATTCCCCCGTGCCTGGGCCGAGCCGGGGATGAGTCCGGGCGCGCACGGCTACCGCCAACCTTTGCTGCCTATGTACGAGGAGGACACCCGCCAGAAGTTCGAGACCATCCGCGATACGCTGCGCGATTGTGATTATCTGGCCCTGGCTTCGAACCGGCTGTGGCGCACCATCCCCCGTCTGCCCCAGCGTTACCCGATGAGCACCCGCTATTACCAGGCCCTTTTCGACGGCGAGTTGGGCTTTGAGGTGGTCAAGAGCCTGACTACACCGCCGCGCCTGGGGCCATTGGTCATTGACGACCAGGCCGCCGACGAGAGCTTCACCGTGTACGACCACCCTCGGCCCATCATCTTCAAGAAAACGCGCCAGTTGAGCGACGCCGAATGGGACGCATTGCTGGGCGACACATGGCAGGGTGCAATCCCCGGCTACGTAGGGCGGCCGACACTGCTAATGCGCCTGCGCGGCTGGCAAGGGCCAGATTCCAAATCCCCAATACCCAATACCCCCTGGCCTACCCGCCAGCCCGCCCTGGCTCGCGCCAGCGGGCCGGGGGGCAGGCAATACCCAATCCCTAGTCACACAAAGTCGTTGCTGCTGGAGCGGCCCGTGGACGAGCTGCCGGTGGTGGACGACTTCCATTGGAACTCACTCGCCAAGCGGTCGGCGCTGGTGGCCATCGTCGCCTGGTGGCTGGCGATCCAAATCATAGGCTGGCTGGCCTGGCCGCTGGCACATCGCCTCTTCCGTCGCCTGCCCGACCGGGGCTATCTGCTGTCGAAGAGCCTGGGCTGGCTGTTGGTGGGGTATGGGGTGTGGCTAGTCTCCAGCCTGCATCTTTTGCCTAATGCACTTCCGACGGTTGCCGGAATGCTGGTCGTGTTGGGAGCCGTCGCGGCCTGGCTCCTGCGCCGGGAGGGGGGAGATGCGCTGTCCTTCGCCCGGCACCGACTGGGGCTGATCCTGGTAGGCGAGACGATTTTCACCATGGTCTTTTTATATTTCGTCGGCTTGCGGCTGCTCAACCCGGACCTATGGCAGCCCTGGAACGGCGGCGAGAAGATGCTGGAAATCGGCTTTCTCAACGCCATCGTCAAAAGCGCCCACATGCCCCCCTACGACCCTTATTTTGCCGGGGGGTACATCAATTATTACTACTACGGCCTTTTCCTGGTGGGGGTGCTCGTCAAGTTGACCGGTATTCAGCCCGCGGTTGCTTTCAACCTGGCAGTACCGACGCTGGCCGCGTTGACGGCAGGGGGTGTCTTCAGCCTGGGCTACAACCTGGGGGCCAGCCGGCTCGACTCGCGCTCGTCACTGCACCCGCTGCAAGACTCTCGGGCACTGGCGGTGGGGGCGCTGGCAGTGCTGCTGGTGCTCTTAGTAGGTAACCTGGCCGGGTTCACCCAGTTGGTGCGCATGCTGGGCGAGTATGGTGCCAGCCAATTTCAGAGCGCCATCCCCGGCCTGGAAGCAGCGGTGCGGGCACTGGCCGGTTTGAAGGGGTTGCTGCTGGAGGGGGGCAAACTGCCTCCCTACAACTATTGGGACCCGTCGCGCGTCATCCCTGATACCATCAACGAGTTTCCCTATTTTAGTTTTCTCTTCGCCGACCTGCACCCGCATATGATCGGGATTCCCTTCACCGTATTATTTTTGTCGCTGGCCTATACCTGGCTGCGCCCCGCCCCAACCTCCAATACCCAGTCCCTAATACCCAATACCCAATACCCAATACCCAATACCCAATACCCCCTGGCCTACCCGCCAGGGCAGGCAATACCCAATCACATGGCTACGCCGCACGCCTCTAACGATACCTTCTCATTGGATGCTGCACCTCCCCCGGTGGGCATTCACCGGCAACTTCTGTTGGAGGTCCTTGATTTCTTGGGCGAGTTCTCGTGGCGAACCGGGTTGCGCTGGTTGGCGCTGCCCTTCTGCCTGGGGGCGTTGGCGGTCATCAATACCTGGGACCTGCCGACCTACCTGGGAGTCATTGTCCTTACCTTTTGGTTGGTGCGTTACCGGCGGCGCGCTCGAGGGGTATCGCAGTCTGAACTATCCAACCTCGCCCGCTGGATAGCCTCGACGCAAGAGGCCGTATTCTTCGGCGCACTGACGCTGGGGGTGAGCTATCTCCTTTATCGTCCCTTCTTCGCTCATTATCAACCCCTCGACGTCGGGTTGGGGCTCGTTCACGACAAGACCGATTTGGGACAGTTCGTCACCATTTGGGGATTGCCTTTGTTCGTTGCCATCAGCTATCTGTTGCTGACGCTCGTGTACCCAGACTCACGTATGGGGGTGCTGCGCACGATCAGCCTCTTTCTACGCCGTTGGAACGTGGCCCCCCATTTGGCCAATGTCTACGGCGCGCTGGTGCGGCGCACCGGGGGCGGCTATTGGGCTGTGCTCTGGTCGTCGCTGATCGTTGTGGGCATAGCCATAAGTCTCTGGGCGTTGGAATATCGCGTTCCGGGCTTGTTGCTGCCCCTGGTCTGGTTGTCCTTTCTCTTCTTGTTACGCCCGGAACCGGACGCCGGTCAGGCTTTTGCCGGATTGCTCCTCTTCACCGGCCTGCTTATCCTGCTCGGCGTTGAATTTTTCTTTCTGCGCGATTTTCTGGGGGGAAGCTCATACTACCGGATGAACACGCTTTTCAAGTTTTACATCCAGGTGTGGGTCATGCTGGGGGTCGCCGTTGCCTACCTGCTGGTGCACCAGGGGGGTGCCCGGCGGCTGCGGAAAGGGGCGACCCCTTACGGGCCGCAAGTGGCCTCCCCCCAGGAGGGGAGCTTGTGGCGAGCGGCCCTGAATCTGTCGTGGCAAGGGATAGTCACCGGGCTCATTGCCGCCGCGCTGGTTTATCCGGCTTTCGGTACCCCTTCTCGCGTACGAGACCGTTTCGATCACTCGCCTCCCCTGGGCACCCTGGACGGTATGGCCTACATGACCGCCGGCACCCTCATCTGGCCCCAGGGCAACCCTATCGAGTTGAAGTATGATTACGACGCTATTCGTTGGCTACAGGCTCATGTGAAGGGGACGCCCGTATTGGCCGAGGCCAAAATCGGCTACTACCGTGAAGGGGGGATGCGCGTCGCCAGCTACACCGGCCTGCCCATGCCATTAGGGGGATTGCATCAGAACGAGCAACGCTGGCCGGACCAGGTCGGCCAGCGCGATGGGCTCTACGCAGAATTCTGGAACACCTCCGACCCGGCGCGCGCCTGGCAGCTTATCCAGGAATTGGACATCTCGTACATCTACATCGGCCAGTTGGAGCAGACGCTCTACAACCCAAATCTGACCGAATCGCTGCTGCAGTGGGGAGTGACTCATTATATGCCCGCCGGGTTTCAAAAATTCGACGAGATGACAGCGCAGAGCCAATTGACCGTCGTCTATGAAAACGAGCGCACGCGTATTTATCAAGTAGAAAGGTGATCCAAAATATAGCGTACAAACGCGTCAAAATCGCTCGGATGGTTATGAAGGATGTCGTATACAACACCTTCGTCCACATCCCAGTACAGATGAACAACTCGGTTCCGAAAACTGACCATGCGCCGCAACGTTGGCATAAAATCGTCGGGCAGAATTCCAGCTTCATTCAGCACAACAAAGGAGTCGTAATAGTCGGCTGGTGTTCGCATACCAGCGTCAGCGATGATGTGGTGGGCCAGGTCAAGGCAACATTCAACGGATACCTGTAGGAGGTGTTTGGCACTTTCGACCTTGGTGAAGTCCTGTGCGAACTCTTCGAAGTCGGATTGGGCCAGGATGTTTAACTTATCCTGAAAGCCACGGAGATTGCTGAGAATCGAGTCAACAGTTTCTGGCTTGACCATAGCGTAGCCCTTTCTCACGGATACGCGCCAGGACACGCTGGCGCAATCGAGCGGCCAGGGGTTGAAAATCGAAATAGCGCTTGCGCGTGTTGACCTC
>CAYTNQ010000183.1:0-9395 GCA_964439175.1 uncultured Anaerolineales bacterium
CTGCCTATCAACTCACGAATCCTATCACCAGCAACCATCGTAGTCACCTCCTTATTAAAAGGTTCTTATAGGCGTCAGCCTAGAAGCGTGATGACTCGCGATCCTATGCTGATCGTCGATTGTTTAGTGTTACCGCTCAGGAGAAAATCCCCTGGTAGATATGCCCGGTGCACTAACTGCGACTCAGGCTATCTACGGTACTACAACCGCAGTTGATCTCAGTCAGCAACCTGAGCCCTTGGAAGGCTGCCCGTCATACCAGTTACTTACTGCTCGTAGAACGTGGCTGCAGTACCGACGCTTCATCTTAAATTCTGCCTAATATTATAAACCAAAACCGGCCTGCTTGTCTTTATACTCAGCTAATCATTAGCTTAAGAGAATCTTAAGGTGCAGAGAATGCTTGAGATGCTTCCATTTCCTGGAACATCGGCACCAACAATAGTGCTGGCTTGAACATTGCCGCCACATGTCGCATTCAACTCCTTGATGATTCTCCCCTGGTCATACCTTGTGTTATAATAGCGCAGAAAGAGGACCGGACGGTTTCCGTTCTGGTGGTTGCCTAAACCTGCCCCGTGGAGGGCTTTCCCCTGTGCAGGCCTGCCCCGAGGGGGACCATTGGGTGCTCCAGGGGGTGTGCGGTGGCGACGGAACATTGTAATGGAGTGGAGTCATGATACCCACAGATCAAGCAGACTTACTTCGCGATATTTGTAATGACAAGAGAGGCATCAATCTTGAGACGCTGCAGCAGGTTATCCTTCTGTCTGTCGAAATCGCCCGAGAGGGAAGAGAAGGAAGAAAAATTGGCACTATTTCTGAGGGGATCGATCTTCCGCTAGGATTGGGTAACCGCCCTATGGCTGCCGCCTCGATTACCAGACAGACGAACGCTATCGCAGTCGTAGTATCAGAAAGTTCTGTCGTGCGAGTTTTTGATGATGGTGAGATTATCTCCGAGATCATCCCAGAACTTTGGTTACTTAGGCGGCGTGGTTTACTTCTCAAAGGTCCTTATTCTACGCGCAGCGATGAGCAAATGACGGTCGCCAGTAAGAAAGAGTGAGGAAATAAGCCAAATGAACCGGCCTCGCAAAGGACATGGCTATCTTGACTATCCCCTCTTTCCCCCACGTCGGCGTCCCTGGCGCCGGCTAATATTGGTCGGGGGGATGCTGGGTGTATTGATCTTTATTGCCTGGGGGCGACGGGTTCGGCCTGATTCGCCGCCGGCCCCTTCGCCATCTGTGTCTGATCGTGGGCGGGTAGTGCTGATCCGTTCGGCCGTGATCACACCTACTGCTACGCTTTCCCTTACTCCTATGCTTCCCGCCCGCGCGACAGACGATGATCTCGTTGACGACGTAGATGAGGTAGAGCTCTCCTGGGCCGAGCGGTCGGGCCGGGAGAAGATCATCACCTACAATGTCCAACCCGGCGATACCTTGTGGAGCATCGCCAACCAATTCGACCTGGACGTGGACACGCTGCGCTGGTCCAATCCCGATTTGGAACGCAACCCTGACCTGTTGTCGGTGGGCATGGAGTTAGTGATCTTGCCCGTGCCAGGTGTTTACTACATTGTCCAACCGGGAGAAACGCTAGATGCCATCGCTCAACGTTACGGTGTCTCCCAGGCCGATATTCTCAACTATCCGCTGAACAATCTGTCGAATCCCGATGCTTTACAGGCGGGGCAAAAGCTCATCGTCCCCCACGGCCGCAAAGAACTGGTTCACCTGACGCCCCAACCCTCCCCCGACAGCCCCTTTGCTTGGCCGTTGGTGGGTGTTCTTACCCAGGGCTTCTCTGATAGTCACCGGGCGATTGACATCGGTGCGCCTTATGGCTCGCCGGTCTACGCGGGGCGGGCGGGTCGGGTGATCCGCTCAGGCTGGGCACGTACCGGCTACGGCTACACGGTGATCCTTGACCACGGTGAAGGCTTGCAGTCGCTCTATAGCCATATGAAAGGGGAGTGGGTGCAGGTGGGGGATTGGGTGGAGCGGGGACAGCTCATCGGCGAAGTAGGCAGCACAGGCCATTCCAGCGGACCCCACGTGCATTTTGAAGTCCGTATGGACGGAGAACAGGTCGATCCGATAGAGTATCTGCCGCCGGGGAAGCCAAGATAACAATTAAAGAGCGGATATCGAGGATTGGAAGCGACGATTATTATAGCGAGCGTGGTCATTATTGTAGGATACACGCTACTATATGGGGTGGGGCATAGCTGGCTGGCCAGTCAGCGTATGAAGGATTGGACCCGCCAGGCCTTTGGAGCTACCACTGATCGATGGTATCGGTTGGCCTACAACGTGGTAGCCGGGCTGATGTTGTTGCCCCTGTTGCCGATGCTTGTCTGGCTGCCCGACAGGGTGCTGTATACAATGTCACCGCCCTGGCTGTGGCTGGCTTTACTGGGGCAGTTGGTGGCTGCCGTGGGCATCCTCTATGGTCTGTGGCTCACCAACATCTGGCACTTTTTGGGGTTGTGCCAGCTTTTTGATATGCCCCTGGATGGACGCGAGGATTGCAGGCCGCCGCTGGTCGTCTTTGGCCTGTATCGCTGGGTGCGACATCCGCTCTATTTTTGGGGCTTGGTCTTTATCTGGTTGACACCTCAGATGACGGTCAACCGGCTGGCCTTCTTTGTGGTGTTATCGATTTATCTCTACGTAGGTACCTTCTTCGAAGAGCGGCGGCTGGTGCGCGAGTTTGGCGAGGATTACCGTGCCTACCAGCGCCGGGTGCCGCGTTTGATCCCCTGGCGTGGGCCGGTGGGGCAGCCAAGCGGCAGATAGTGAAATGCCTGGTTCTAACGGATTTTGTGGTTGACGCTTGTAAGCTCCAAAGGTGTAGGTATCTACAGCTAAGCACTTGTCCAGAAATAACTTGGTGCTTTTGCCATCAGTTTACGCCTGATTTGCCATTTAAAATGCAAAGTTATTAGTGGACAAGTACTAAGTGTATGGCATACACGACAACGCGCTAACCTGCCGCCTCATCCAATGTGTGTCAACGATGGATAACTCGAAAAATGCCTGCGTACCGATTCGTCAGATTCGTTAGGGGTTTGCAAAATCAAAAGCAATTTCGCTTTCTCATTGGTCGGATTTCGCCAATGATGCGGTAGCTGCGCCTCGAACAGCAAGAAGTCTCCCTCGTTTAACAAATAGACCTCTCCGTCGATTTCATATTCTACTTTGCCCCGCACGCAATAGACAAACTCGTGTCCGGAATGGATTACGTGCCGTCTGCCACTCTCTGAATTAGGAGCCAGAGAGATGAAGAATGGCTCCAACTCCTGTCCCCGCAGTCGCTGGCCAATGCTCTCAATCGTTACCCCTTTGCTCTCAATGAATGGGCGCTCGCTTGCCCTGATGTGCATGACATCCGTTTGCCCATCCTCGTCGAAGAAATAGCTCATCTTCACGTTAAGCGCCGTTGCCAGGCGCTGAAGCGTCGCCACACTGGGAGAGATTTCGTTTCGCTCGATCAGGCTAACGGCATTCGCAGAGATACCAGCCTGGCTGGCCAACTCTCTTTGCGTCAGATCCCGCTCTTTGCGCAGAGTACGCAGCTTTGCCCCTAACGAAAACACTTCCATTTTGCTGTTATCCTGTTATACCCACGTGCGGGTATTAGATCACGGAACCATTATGTTGTGAATTATTCTATTACTTTTCCGGATTCTTGACAAATACATTGTGAAAAACAGACTCATCATGTTTAATGTTACGCATATATAAAGAATTGGGTTTTTAGCAACAAAATAAGAAATATGTAACCAATATACTTGACAAACACACATTATCATGGTATTATCTAGCTGAATATTCAACATTATTCACAATATGATTGTAATCATGCCAGCAAGAGAGTCATGGCGTAACGTCGGTCGGAAAATTCGCTATCTAAGAAAGGCAGACCAGTTGACGATCAAGCAACTGGCAGCCGGAAGCGGTCTCTCGACTAACGCCATCAGCCTGGTGGAACGCGGTGAGGTTGCTCCTACGGTAGAGACACTCTGCAAAATCGCCTCTGCCTTGGGCGTGTCGGCGAGTTCCCTTCTCCAGGAAATCTGCCCCAACGAAGTTATTCTGACCCGGGCCAGGGATTACTTTGCGAGTCAACTAGTCGACCGGGCACTAGGTGCCCTGGCGTGTGGCATCGTGCCTCAAAAATCTTCACCTGCACTTAGCGTTTACGACCTCGCCGAAGATGGACAGGACATCATCGGCGATTACTCACACGAATTTGTGCTGTGTCTCAGTGGGCAAATCGAGTATGAGGCTGACGGCAAATGCTATCGACTAGAGCCCGGTGATAGCCTGTCGTTTAATGGAAATATCTTACATTGTTGTAGAAACCCTGGCTCTGAGGCAGCCGTGGCTGTCATCATTCTTCACCCTGAGTCCGTAAAGGAGCCGGTGGATTAGCACCTGTCCAGAAATAACTTGGTGCTTTTGCCATCAGTTTACGCCTGATTTGCCGATTAAAATGCAAAGTTATTAGCGGACAAGTACTTAGTATCCCTTGGAAAGGATGGAGAGTAAATGGTGAGTTCGCCCACCACCCTCGCACAGAACACTTCACACCAAAGCAAGCATCAACCCTACTCGTATCCCTACCACATCGAGTCTCCGCCAGATAACGGTGATCGGGTGAAAAGATTTTTGACTGCCTTTGCCGCGATCTTGCGCCATAGCAACTATCGCTTCTTACTGGACATGTACGTCAATACCAGCAGCAAGTGTGGTCGCTGTGCAGTCGCCTGCCAGGTTTACCAGGCCTCGGGCGACCCGCGTGACGTCCCTTGCTACCGTACCACTCTGCTGCTGGACGTATACCGGCGATATTATACCCCATCTGGCTGGTTAGGCAGCCGATTGGGAGGAAATGGCTTTCTCACCGAAAAGAAAATCGACGAGATGGCCGAGTTATTCTATCGCTGCACTGCCTGCCGTCGCTGCAAGCTCGAATGTCCAATGGGTATTGACCACTGCTGATCCTTAACATCTTCGTCTCAGGCTACGTGGCTGGGCGGACGTGGAATCCTATCCCATATGATGGTCTTATGCTCTTTCACACCATCAATGGCGTCGTGCTGTTGGCCCTAATTCCCTTCACTAAAATCGCCCATTGTGTGCTCTATCCTCTGATACGGCTGGGGTCGGAGATTGCGTGGCATCTCACGCCCCAGGGTGGAAGTGACGTGGTCAAAACGCTTTATGGGCCTGAAGGAAGGAAGATATGATTGGTATCCTGGTAGATGTCACCAAGTGCATCGGTTGTTACCAGTGTGTAGAAGCCTGTGCGCAAGCGCACCACCTGGGAGAAGACCTGCTCCTTCCGCAGCATTCCCCCGATGGTTTATCAGCAAGGCGTTGGGCGACCATCATCACGCAACCCGGCGGGCGTAACATCCGTAAAAGCTGCTTCCATTGCCTTGATCCGGCCTGCGTCTCGGCCTGCCCGGTGGGTGCTATGGTCAAGACACCTGAAGGTCCCGTGGTTTACGACTCCAAGCGGTGCATGGGCTGCCGCTACTGCATGATGGCCTGCCCTTATGACATTCCTCGCTACGACTGGGATCAAGCTGTCCCTTATGTGCGCAAATGCACGATGTGCTACGAGCGGCTCCAAGAAGGGCAATGGCCTGCCTGCGTCGAAGCCTGCCCGGAAAAAGCGATGGTTTTCGGGAAGCGCGACGAATTGTTGGCGGAAGCGCATCAACGACTGCGTGTCGAGCCAGGGAAATATATCCAGAAAGTGTACGGTGAACACGAGGCGGGCGGAACCTCTGTTCTTTACGTCTCTGACGTCTTGCTGGACTGCCTGGGCTATAGAGGAAATCTGGCCCAAGAGCCTCTACCTGATTTGACCTGGGCATGGCTCAACAAAACGCCAGTGATATCCTTTGGGGTTATGGCCCTCATGGCTGGCACTTACTGGGTGATTCAACGACGGATGCAAATGGCGGCTGCCAGACCGCAAGGGAAAGTGACATCTGTCGAAACACACCTCGCTCAGGAGCACTCGGAAGAGGCGAAAACTGATGAGTAGACGTACATTGGTCAAAGATATTCTCTGGATCTTCGTCTGTGTTGGAACTGTGGCCGCGATTGTGCGCCTGGCGTTGGGGCTGGGATATGCCACTGGGCTAAATGATGCTTCGCCTTGGGGCTTGTGGATCGCCTTTAAACTGACCTTCGTTGCCCTTTCAGGGGGCGGGTTTACTCTGGCCGCGATGGTCTATATCTTCCACTTGGATACGTACCGCCCGATTCTCCGCCGTGCGATTCTGATGGCACTCCTGGGATACGGGGCTTTCATCGTGTCGCTGCTGTTTGACCTGGGCATACCATGGCACATCTATATGCCCATCATTCATTGGAATCACCACTCGGTCATGTTCGAGATTGCCTGGTGTGTGATGCTCTATTTCACGGTGTTGAACTTGGAGTTCGGCCCTGTGATCCTGGAGCATCCCTGGTTTCAACATCCAGCTTTTCAATGGCTGTCTCGCGTACTCCACCGGTTGACGATCCCGATTGTCATCGCCGGTATTGTGCTGTCCACGCTGCACCAATCCTCCTTGGGCTCGTTGTTTCTGATTATGCCCTTCCGTGTTCATCCATTGTGGTACAGCCCCTTGATCCCGGTGTTCTTTCTCATCTCCGCGATTGGGTTAGGCTTGATGGCAGTCGTGCTGGATGGGTTTATTGCGGCTCATTCCTTTGGGCGAGAACTACATATGAAGCTCCTCTCTCAGCTTGGGAAAATCGCTGGATTTGTTCTCTGGGTTTACCTCATTTTGCGCTTGGGCGACCTCATCTGGCGTAGCACTATTCCGCGGGCGTTGGATGGTTCCTGGCAGAGTTTTCTTTTTGCTGCCGAGATATTAATCGGGGGTGTGCTGCCCGCCACGCTGCTGCTGGTCTCCAGAGTACGCAATAGTCGCGAGGGACTGATTTCGTGTGGGATACTGACTACCTTGGGCATCGTCTCCCAGAGGATGTCGTTAAGCATGTGGACGATGCGGCTGCCCGAGGGTACCAGATATGTTCCCTCGATGCTTGAAGTGGCCATCGCTTTTGCCATTCCCGCCGCGGCTGGCTTGATATACTTCTTGTTTGCTGAGAATCTGGCTGCCCTGCAGGAAAAGATTCCTGAGCGCCGGCGTTCACCCTATGCCAGGCCACGGTTTGACCAGAGCACCCTGGTGTATGTGGAAGACTCTCTCAGAAGCACGGTTGTCCGACGTTCCGGCCTGGCAATACTCATTATCGCTCTAACCGTTGCTGTATTGCCTCCCAGCGTCGTGATGGGTCAGCCACTACCACGCACGCCCGTCAGATCTGCCCAGGGCTGGGCAACGTTATTGATCAACGGCAACCGCGATGAAAACCAAGTGAACTTCGACCACCTGGCCCACCAGGAGCGGTTGCAGGAGTCAGTCGCCGTTGGCGAGAGTGCCTGCCTGGTCTGCCATCACCTGAGTAAACCCAACGACGAGGCAACCCCGTGTTGGGAATGTCACCAGGATATGGCTCTGCCCACGTCAATTTTTGACCATACCCTGCATCAGGTCGCCCTGGGTGGCAACGCTGCTTGTGTCGAATGTCACATTGGAGAGCACATGCCGAACACGGCCAAACCCTGCCTGGAATGCCACCAGACGATGAAACCCGGAGCCGGGGAAGCGACCTTTAATTACATGGCACCTGGTTATACAGATGCCATGCATGGTGCTTGTGTCACCTGCCACGAGCAGGAAGCCGAAGCGCAGGCCAGACCAGAATTGGCTCAGTGTCCCGTATGCCATCAATTGGATGAAGACACCGCTGATCTCCAAAGTGACCATTTGTTCGATGTGTCCATCATGTTACATAGGGAGGCAGAAAATGAAAACCATTGGCTTGTGCACGCATTTTATGGAGACAGATGAGTGGGCTTTTGACTATGCGTTCAATCTGGCTCGATCCCGGGGGTGGCAGCTAACCATCTGTCACTGGCTGGCATCGCCATATAAGATTCGGCGCGACATTGTTCACAATGATCTCTTTAAGCCCACAGGAACAGTGACCGTTACCCCTGAGCTTTTGAATAAGTTCGAGTTGCAGCTTCGCCGATATTACGAGCCCAAGCTGGGTGACTTTACCGAGGTCGCCTTCAAGCTGTGTGAAGGGGCATACCAGGTGGAGCTGATTCGCTGCTTCCGGCAGAATCTATTGGACCTGGTGGTGATGGGTTACCAGTTGCCTCCGGAAGACTCACATGCTGGCGAGCAACCCTTGGAAGAGTTTGCTGCTAGGTTGCAGTATCCGCTAGTCATCGTGGGTCTGGACGGGCCTGGGAACTTCCTGATCAACCACAAGGCGTTTGAAATGCTGGACCAACTGGGCTTGTCAGAAGGAAGCTGGAAGGTCATCCAACCAGCCTTAGCCCATAGCTGAATGTGAGGCTCTCTGTTTGGGCCTCCGAGATGTGGGCCGGGGGGACCATTCGCCCACCCCTTCCTGCACTCACATCGCCTGGTTCAGAACGGCGTGAGTTGTTCTTCAGTTCAACAGATGACAGGTATTACTGATATAAAAGTTCCTGCTGATCTCACCCAGCTCCTTGCTGAATCTCAACCTTTCCGAGGTCTGCGTGCGGCCAATCTTCAGACCGTGCTCCAGGTTGCCCAGCGCCGCCAGGTCGAACGCAACGCCTTTTTCTTTCATCAGGGCGATCCGGCTACTGCCTTCTGCCTTCTCGTCCAGGGAGAAGCAAAGCTGACTCGGATGACGTCCGAAGGCCACCAGATGCTCGTGCGCTTTGCCAGGCCTGGCGAGTGCTTCGGTGTCATTGCTGCCCTGAATAATGCCGTTTACACACTCTCGTCTCAGGCGGTAGCCGATTGCCTGGTCCTGGTCTGGGATGGTGAAAGGCTCGCGCGGCTGATGGAACACTATCCCCGCATCGCCCTCAATGTGCTGGGCTTGGTGGCCGGACACTACACGCGACTGCTGGACCGCTACCAGGAACTGGTCACAAAGCGGGTGGAGCAGCGTGTAGTCCGTGTTCTATTACGCTTGGCCCGACAAGCTGGACAGAGGACGGAAGATGGTGTGTTGATTGGCCTGCCTCTCTCCCGTGAGGACTTGGCCGAGATGACCGGCACCACCCTCTACACAGTTAGTCGTATCCTCAGCCGTTGGGAGCATCAGGGTCTGGTCGAAGCAGGACGGAGACGCATACTCATCCGCCATCCCCACGCCCTGGTAGCCGTTGCCGAGGATCTGTCTCCCGACATTCCCCCAGAAGACCTTTAAGCGTCTACCTTTTCCCCTTACCTTTTTTGCGCCCGCGCAAAGACAGACGCCCTTTTTTCGTGTATACTT
>CAYTNQ010000184.1:0-9391 GCA_964439175.1 uncultured Anaerolineales bacterium
ACACGTCGGCACGTCCGGGTTGTTCTCGTCCACCAACGCCTGCCCGTGCACGCTCCCCAGATACTCCTGGTAGATCGCCGCGTGACACTTCGAACACGTCTTGGGAATCTTCGTTCGCGGCTGGTCCGGCGGCGTCGTGTCGTGCGCACTGTGACAATCCGTGCAGACCGGCGCATTCCAGTTCCCCGCCGCGATCTCCTGTGCGTGGATGCTGTCCAGCGACTTCTGATACACCTCGTTATGACATTGCGCACACGTCTGGTAATGCTCCAGTTGGTAGTAGCGACTGCTGTTCACCTCCAGCGACGGATGCGGATAGCCCTCAATGTCTGTGTGACACGCCGTGCACGCCAGTCCCTGCTCTCCGTGTACCGAATTACGAAAGCTCTCCCCCGGCACGTACAGCGACCACACTTCCCCTGTCGAAAATTCGTACGTCAGGTCCGGATTCCCGTGACACGCCAGACAGGCCTGGTTCTCCCCTGCCTGCGGCCTGGGTCCCTCGGCCAGCGCCGGAACCGCTCCGATCAACCCCATCACCATTGCTGTGGCCACTACTATCCCCACGCGGCCTCGATCCATTAGCCATCGCCTCCTGATGGGTATCAAAATGGGCAGATGAAACACCAAAAAGTCGCCCGCCCTCTGCATGACACAGCATATCTCAGGCAGAAATTACAGCCAGAGGCGGTACGACTCTAAAATTCAAAACCCTTACAACGTTGGGTATTAGCATGGGCAATTTTACCCACACAATATACCATTTATTCACCCTTTATATAGTGACATTCATCACATGTAGTCGTGACTAATATCACTAATAGACATGAAACAGTGCGGGCGACAGGCTGTCCGTGATCTATCAGGTGCGACGTGTGCTAAATCGTCATTTCACAATGAGGAAAAAAGGGTGAAAAACAGAACAAGAAGACACTTTACCCCCCCAATGCTATTTTATAACGATTTGTAGCTTGTGTCAACCACTACGCACACCCACCCACGGCAAGCAGCGAGGGCACAATCATTCGATCCTCGTCACTGCTCAGTTAGTGGCCGTGCAACGCACTTCGGATTGACACCCTGCACCTTAATTGCTATGATTGGAGCAACCTTATCGCTGTCTCCCCGAGGTTTCGTAATAACAATCGCAACAAATCGTTCAAAGGTAATGAATGATGACAGAGCCACTTAAACCAATGGCCGACGCCGCGCCATCGTCCGGCCCACTGGATGGCCTGCGCGTCCTGGATCTTGCCCATCTGTTGCCTGGTGAATTCGCCGCCATGTGGCTGGGCGACCTGGGAGCTGACGTCATCAAGGTCGAAGCGCCTCAAGTGCCCGGCGATCGCCAGCTTGCCATCCCCCGCGAACCGGCCACCCCCTACCGCGCCGCTCTCAACCGCAACAAACGCTCGCTCACCCTCAACCTTAAAAACCCGCGTGGCCTGGAGCTCTTGAAGCAACTAGTCGTCACGGTGGATGTGCTGCTGGAGGGCTTTCGCCCCGGTGTAATGGACCGCTTGGGCGCAGGTTACAATGTACTGCAGGGGGTCAACTCTAAGCTAGTGTATTGCAGCATCAGCGGCTTTGGACAGGATGGACCATATCGCCTACGTCCTGGACATGATAGTAACTATATGGCTTTGACCGGGCTGCTGAACTTGAACCGGGGCAACGATGGGCAGCCTCACTTGCTGCCCATCCAGCTCGCCGATGTGGGCGGGGGGGCGATACCGGCTGTGATTGCCATCCTGGCCGCCCTCATCGCGCGCGAGGGAACAGGTCGGGGCCAATACATCGATGTGTCTATGCTTGATGGCACACTGGCTTGGAGCTACTTCCTACTCCCCCTCAGCCACAACCCGGCGCTGACCGATATGGGGATTGGAACCGGCATGCTGACTGGTGAAGCTCTATGCTACAACGTGTACGAAACAAAGGATGGCCGATACCTATCGCTGGCCGCACTGGAGCCCAAATTCTGGCGAACCTTCTGTGATGCGATCCAACGACCTGACCTGCTACCCCACGCTCTCAACACTGGGGAAGATAGCGCTCAACGGCTGGCCGACCTGCGTGCACTTTTCAAAACTCGCACCCTGGCCGAATGGTTGAGCT
Source organism: uncultured Anaerolineales bacterium (assembly GCA_964439175.1). Classification (GTDB taxonomy): domain Bacteria; phylum Chloroflexota; class Anaerolineae; order 4572-78; family NAK82; genus CAYTNQ01. Next base: position 2,119 of record CAYTNQ010000184.1, read on the forward strand.
TGCTCGATCTGGAAGAGACATGCATCGCTCCCCTTCTGACCTTCGATGAGGTGGTGAGCGATCCGCAGGTCGTTCACCGGGGGCAGATTTTCACCGACGACTTTGGCCTGGCACATGCTTGCTTTCCTGCTCGTTTCAGTGACACCCCCGCCAGTGTGCGGCAGGGGGCACCATACCCCGGACAGCACACCCAGGAGATTCTGCTGGAATTGGGGCTAGATCGGGCTGAGGTGACGCGGCTGCGCGCTGAGGGTATTATATAAAGCCCTGACAGGTTTTTGAAACCCGTCAGGGTTGTTACCTGGGCTATCCGCCTTTAGCCATCCGCCACTGTGATCAATGCCGCACGTAGGCCAGTTCTTCGCGAGCCAGGCTCTGCTGGCGCACCGCCTCCAGCCCCTGAGTGCGAACGACCTTGAGTACCTCGTCCACGCGCCATACCAACTGGTCGGGGGTCACCGGTTTCACCAGGTAATCTACCACCATAGGGCCACAGTCGAAAGCCTTTTGCACTTCGCGCTGCAGTCCCTTGGCGCTCAGGAACACAATTGGGATGTGAGGGGACTCTTTGCCGATCATCCGGGCTGCATCGTAGCCGGTCATCATTGGCATACGCACATCCAAGATCACCAAGTCAATCGGCTCATCGCGCACAATCTGCACTGCCTGGGCGCCATTGATGGCTTCATACACCTGGTAGTTTTTCTGGCGTAACACATAGGCGAAGAGTTCTCGGCAGTCTCGGTCATCTTCAGCGTAAAGGATCGTAGGCATCGTTTACGCGCCTCCTTTTCTGGGAGCCAACAACGCTTCAAGAGGAAGGGTATTGGCGATATGCTCCGGCCCTGCCCAGCCACGTCGAGCGGTGGCCACGCCAAAAAGCAAGTTATCAAAGCCGTCAGGGTGATGGGCATCGGTGTTAATGACTAATCGCACCCCTAACTCAACAGCACGTCGCACGTGGACGTCGTCCAGATCCAGCCGCTCTGGGGCAGCGTTGATCTCTATCATTGTACCTGTTTCGGCGGCAACACGCAAAACCTCATCCAGGTCCACCGCGCTTTCCTCGCGTTGGGTGAGAAGACGTCCCGATGGATGCCCGATGGCATCTATGTGGGGATTGTGCATAGCCCGTACCACGCGACGGGTAATGGTTTCCCGATCCTGGCGCAATCCAGAATGCACTGAAGCCACGACGACATCCAATTCGGCCAGCACCTCGTTCGGGAAGTCTAAGGAGCCGTCGGCTTTGATTTCGACTTCGGTACCCTGGAGCAACCGCAGCCGTCCCAACTTAGCCTGCACTGCCTGGATTTCGGCCCGCTGTTCATGTAGTCGCTCTGGAGTGAGGCCGCCGGTCATCCCCAGGCTCTGGCTATGGTCGCTGATGACCAGATATTCATAGCCCCGCGCTTCGGCGGCCAGGGCCATCTCCTCAATGCTGGCCATCCCGTCGCTCCAGGTTGAGTGGCAGTGAACCTCGCCTCGAATGTCATGGATTGACACCAGCCGTGGCAATTCCCCCGCCAGGGCCGCCTCGATCTCCCCTCGATCCTCGCGTAGCTCCGGCTCGATGAAGGGCAGCCCTAGCGCCTGATAGACTTCTTCTTCCTCGGCGCAAAGGATCTCCGAGCCGTCCTCACCTTTCCGCGCAGAGGACCTACCCGCACCTGGGGTGGTGCGGATCAGACTATATTCGCTAAGACTGAGGCCTCGCTTGAGCGCCATTTCGCGCAGCTTTACGTTGTGGGCCTGGCTGCCGGTGAAGTATTGCAAGGCCGTCCCCCAGCGCGCCTCTTCCAGGCAACGCAAATCGGACTCCAGGCCATTCAGCAGCCGCACGCGGGTCTTGGTCTCACCGCTCAACAAGACTGTTTCCACCTGGGGCAATTGGCGGAAGGCAGCCATTACGCTGGCGGGGTCGTCGGTGGCAGCCAGGATGTCCAGGTCGCCGATGGTAGGGGAAAAGCGGCGCAAACTGCCGGCATAGGTGACGCGCCGCACTTGAGGCAGTTGAGCCAGCGCCACCACCAAGTCACGCGCTGCCGGGAAGGCAACCCCCAAGTGCACACGGTCGGTGACGCGACGGGCCAGAGATTCGATCCCGGCCAAGATTTTCGCCTCAGTTTTGGCGCCAAAGCCGGGCAAAGTGCGCAACTGGCCAACCTCAGCCGCCGCTTTTACCTCGGCGATGGTGGTCAGGCCTAATTCCTGCCACATAATACGCGTCTTTTTGGGGCCGACGTCGGGGATATGCAGTATCTCCCCAAGCGAGGGGGGGATTTCGGCCGCCAGCTTATCGTAAAAGCTCATATGTCCGGTACTGAGCAGTTCGTGGATTTTGTCGGAAATGGCCCGGCCAACGCCCGGGATCTCTTGCAGCTTCCCTTCTCGCCACACATCGTTGATGTCGCGCCCCAGGTTGGCGATATTGCCAGCCGCCTTACGATAGGCCAGCACCCGGTAGATGGCCTCACCCTTGATTTCAGACAAGTCGGCTATTTTATTGAAAATCTCAGCCACTTGCCGGTTGGTATAACGGGGCACACCGACCTCCAATCCACGCAGTTTACATAGGCATTATAGCACGGGGGAGGAGCAATAGCAACAGGAGAATGGTCTTACCAAGACCTTCACCACGGGTAATCAAGATGACTTTGAGGGGGCACTAACTCTTGAAGATGATTACACCTGATGGATGAGAATAGGCGAGAGCCAGATAGGGTCGTCACGGTTCAGGCCCGCCAGCTCGCGCCGGGCCTCCCAAAGGGCGATTTCGGGGCTACCCTGCCTGAGCAGCGAGCGGTAGAAAGCCTCAGCTAGCTTTGGAGCACCCACGTCGGAGACAGGCCAGCGGAATCCCAGCGTTGAAGGCACACCAGACTGGACGACGGCATCGGTGATACCCAGAAAATCGTCGTCGAGCAACCCGGACTGAGGGCCAGTGGTCGAGCCATAGCAACTACTGAAATAAGCAAAACGAACCTCTGAGTCGTGCAATAATCTCTTCAGATCCGCGGCAGACATCGACTCGATGGTGCCCACACGATTCTTCCGCGACCAGAAGAAGAGAGCGCTCTTCTCGGGAGACAATTCATTGTACCGGCTATGGCCTGCGTAGTGGAAGATATGGGCCTGGCAATCCCTTAATGCCCTTCTAACACGGGTGATGGTCGCTTCTTCGGTTGGGATCAGATCAACCCGCACATTCACGTATCCTTGTCGCTTCAGGAACTTGGCCAGTTGCTGCGCCTCTTGATCTACGCCAGGCATAGGTGGATCTGTATTGGAAGCCACAATTAAAATCCGCAACTCACCTTTGAGTTGGGCGAAGGCCTGTGGCGACAGCGCCTTTCGCCTGGGAACGACGCCGTTTACAAATCGGGTGACGGGGTGTTCCAGGATCAGATATTCCGCTGGCTGATCCAAGAACGTAAATTCAAAGGGGATACCTATGAAGTCTCTAGCCCCTTCAAACGATAAACAAAGAGGCTGCCTCTTGGCTCTGGCTTCTGTAAAGGTGGCGAGAACTTCCTTACAACTTTCAAATATGCCCTGATACAGGTCTCGGCCGATAACTTTAACGTTGAAGCGCGGGTGAGGGGCAGCCCGCGCTTCCTGAGCTCGACGGCTGTAGAGCGGCACCGATAGTTGGCAGACTTTGCTAGTTCTAAGCGCGCAAACATGCGCGCCCCGGGTTCTCACCACAATGGGTTGTCCCAATTCAAATGAGAGTGACAATTGATCCAGCCCAGGTTCGAAGCATGGCTTGTCAAGAATCTCTTTAACCATTGCGGCCAGGTCCACACCGCGGGCTCCTCCAAGGCTGGATTTCTCAATGAAATCTTCTACCCCAAAAAACTTGATTGACTTGACCACCTGATCAGCACGTGTCCGGTGACCGGTCAACAGAACCACTTTCATATGGGAAGCAATTCTTTTCAAGTCCTGAGCCAAGTTGAGTCCACTCTCATCATCTTCAGCATCTCCGTGCAAGCGAACGTCTATAATAGCCAGGTCGAACGACGTTTGCCCAGCGGCCGCCAGCGCCTCCGCTTCGTCCCCAGCGGTGGTTATTTGATGTCCCTCGTCAGCAAGCAACCCTCGAAGGGTCTTTCGCCAATCAAGGTTATCGTCAACAATCAGGATCCAGGCCATAGGACTATGCCTCTCTCCAAGAGGCTATCTGAAAGCCGTGGGGCCTGCCTGAGCAGCCTTTCCAGGCTGCTCCACCTTACTTTTCAGATACCTCTAACTGATTTGGGCGCGTTCAAAATGGGTTGGTAGGGGCAGGTCTTCCCCAGAGGGGACCTGCGGGTGCACCTGCCCTGGACACCCGCAAGGGGTGTCCCTACAACCCATTTTGAATGCACCCAACTGATTTTGTCAGTCTGCGGAATCTGCCATGAGCCGTTGGCAAATGAGCGCTGCTGAGACCATTGCCAGGTCGCGTTGAATGGGCTTCAGGCTCATGATCGTAATCAATTTAAGCGCATGGAACAGCAAGCCGATCAAGTATTCCTTCGGATGATCGTCACCGGACACCTGGTAAGCCAAGCGACGGATCGCCAGGATCACCTGGTGCGCCTTTGAGTACTCGTCCGGTGGGGCCAGGTCAAGCAACCTGGTGGACGGCTGCAAGGTGAGACTGTTGGCCAATTCTCTCTCCCATTCAAAGAACGATCGGGGATCGCCGGACTCCAAAAGGGAGAGCTTGACAAAGTTCTCAAGCGAGGCGAAATCCTGCAGAAGCAGTCCCTGGCCAGTTCCGGCGAAGTCTATCAGCCAGGTCTCCTGATGGTGATCGAGGATCACGTTGTAACCTGTCAGGTCCCCATGCACCAGAGTGAGATAGGCGTCCTCGATCAAAGGCCGGTCGAGTATGAACTCAACCGGGTTGATGAGGGAGATATCCTCAAGAAACCGAAGCCCGGCGCCAGTGTCAACAAGGGGGGAAAGACAATGCTGTTTGTCGAAAAGGGCTGCGAGGGAACGTTGAAGCTTGGCGGAATCGAGATGAAGATGCGAGAAATAATGCTCGGTGAAGTTGAACGAGGGCTGCAATACTTTGTCGCGCCGGCCCCATGGAAAACAAGTCTCCAAAAACAGATTCTCCAGAACAGAGACAATATCGGATGGCGCGGCCCTGGTATAAAATTCGACAAAGCCCGTGGCCTCGCCCAGCCCGGCAAAGGAGTAGACAAGCCCTCCCAGGGAGCGAGTCCTGGCCAGATCGAGGCGCTGAGGCAGGCGATGTCCACCCACCACGCCCTGCACTGCCTGGGCGAAATTGCGTTCCTCCCGCTCAATGAGTGGCCATTCACCGATCTTAGCCACCACGCATTCGCCTCGCCCTCTACGATGGTAGCGTGGCTCAACCCGAAACACCGCCGCCCCACTGAATCCCTGTTTCAGTAAACGAAGGGTGATCTCTTCACAGGTGAAAAAGAGTTTGCGCAGAAGCTCTTCAACCTCTGAACCCAACTGGCTGTCTGGAGGTTTAGGTTGGCGGGTGAAGCGAAGAATTCTGGGTAATAGAGGCAGTAATTGCTCTGCATCCTGAATTTTCAATATCGTGTTAACTCGTACCACGCGTTCAAAGGCATGCTTCACATGCTCTGGTAGTTGGTCAGTTTCACTCTTGTCCAAAATGATAAACGCCGGAGAAACACCTCCGCGATTGGGCTGAAGGGTCTCTTGTACGATCTTAACGCTCACATAATAGCCCGTCAAGATAATGATGACAATAGTTGGGTCTCTTTTCTTTATCTCGTGCATAAGCAAGAGGCCATCTAGGTTGTCCTCGTCAGCCTCGTCCAGGCGCACGTCCAAGATGGCTATGTGAAATCGTTCAATTTCTAGCAAACGCAGCGCCTCCCCGCAGTCCCCTGCTACGCGGACTTCGTAGCCCTCATCAAGCAAAATGCCTGACAGCGTCGCGCGCCAATCAGGCAAATCGTCTACCACTAGTATGCGACCTTGTGACATCTGGCCGTCCCCTTGCGGCTTTAGGTATCGGATGAACCCAACGTTCTGTTCACAATGTCTACCAATTCGATGGCGTCCGTTTTCTGCACGAAATCAACGGCGAGCGTCTGCCCCATCTCATCCGGCCGCAAGGCCCGGGCGATGGTGTCTGGAGTCTGGTAGCCTGTAATTATAACTACAGGCAGATCCGTCAGAACGCTTTTGACCTCGCCGGCCAGACTGAGTCCCGCAGTGTTGTCCTCATCGGTCTCATCCAGGCGAACATCAATAACCGCCAGGTCAAACCTGTCGACTTTAACGGCCTCAAGCGCAGATTCACGATCGCCGACGGCCACGACTTCGTAGCCCTCATCCGTCAACAAACCCAATATCGTCTTTTGCCAATCTTCTACGTCATCCACGACTAAAACACGCTTGCCCACAGGAGCCATCCCCCTTCTGGCCCTACGAAGCGTCACTACCCAGAGGCCTTGACCGGCTTTTGGATCGCTTCGCAGATCTTGTCGGATACGACTTCACGCCGAAAGTCTTTGGCAAAGTAATCAAGAGCTCCGAGACGATATATGCTTATCGCCTCGCGAGTCGTTGGCTGACCAGTGGCGACGACAACCCGCTTCTCCGGGAATTCTTTGCCGATAGCTTCCAAAGCATCCAACCGACGCGAACTGGCGATGATCAGGTCGTAGCGGTCCTTCTTCAATTTAGCCAGGGCCTCTTCCAGATCAGTCGCCACTTCCACTTCGAACGTCGTTCCCAGGTTGTCCCTGGCAAAATTTATCCATCTGGGTTCATCATCAATAATAAGAATGCGGGCAATCATAAGGTCCCCCTTCCTGGCGTCACTTGCTACATAGTTGACGTTACCAGGCATGATCAACTCTATAAATGCATCCACACGTTAAAGCCTATGATAATAAGATACCATTTTGGTACCTGACAGGTCTTAGAACTTTGTTAGAACTGTATTGGAATTATATTTGAATTCGGTTAGAATTTCAAATAGTGTCCACTGCTATTATTATAAAGCGATTGTAGTTTTCCGAGCGTAAATATAACGCAAATATTTCATCCTCGACTTTGGCGATTTGTATTTAGGACGCAGATTTTTACATATTTTCATAGATTCTACGGTCTTGAGACAGGCAAGCTGACAAGCATCGTCGTGCCGTCAGCTCCTGTCTTTTCTATCGAAATTTCTCCTGCATACTTTTGCAACAGGAGATTGGTCAACCACAACCCCAACCCAGAGCCCTCTCCAGGCCTCCTGGAAGGCACTGGCTTGATG
>CAYTNQ010000185.1:0-9319 GCA_964439175.1 uncultured Anaerolineales bacterium
GTGCGCCAGGACGTCGATCCGGCCCAAACGCCGCAAAGTCTCTTGAACCAATAGCCTGGCATCAGCCGGTTGGGTCACGTCGATCCCTTTTGTATTTTCGTTCCGTTGTTTCGGGTTTTCACTTGCCTCAACCCTAAGACGAGTTTAAGGGTACGTATCTTACCTGATCAGATACAACTCGGAGGTGAGGAGCGTCGCTACGATGCCTGGAATCAATTGGGTGCATTCAAAATGGATTGTAGGGGTACCCCTTGCGGGGGCCCAAGGCGGGCACGAATGTCGAGGCTGTCGCGGACAATGTCCTGGCCAAAAGCAGTTTCTCGATCAAATGGCTGGCGTTAGTCGCCGGGTGGCTCCACCTGATTGACCGAGAGGAGTACCAGGCCCAGGTTGCGCACCTTAATCAGCAGACCATGCAGCGCAGCCTGATCGGCGACGGGTCCAGAAAGAGTCGTGTTGCCATGCTCATCCCGCGTCACGGTCAGGTTACCGAACCAGTGAGACCAACGGTCGTCGAGATGACCTTTTACCTTGATTTCGTAGAATCGCATTTCCACCCACATTTGCTCGTGTGGACCTCACATCACCTGCTTGTCTGTGCGCGAGAGTGTGGCTGGCTTGAACCAGACCACGACCACGACCGCCCACACCATGACGAGCGTGCTCAGAACCGCAGCAGTTGCGCTTGTCTTGCAGGTTACGCACCCGGTCGTGAAATTGAATGCACCGTGCCACACGGCAACCATCAAAATGCTGCCGCGGGTGCTGTTGTACAGCCAGGTGAACGTGATGGCCCCGGCCAGCAGGCCCAGGAGAAACCCCACCACGATCGTGACATCGTACAGGTAGAAGAACAAGGGCAAATGCCAGAGTGCCCAGAAGACCCACAAGATGGCCGTAGCCAGGAGCGCACTGCGGCCTCGCTGCAACCTGGGCAGGGCGTAGCCACGCCAACCGGTCTCTTCACCAAGGCCGAAGGTCAGAATCCACAAAAGCAGGGCGCCGAGACCCAGGTTGGGGAGGAAGTCGATTTGACCCAGTGCGCCGACGTCTGGCTGGTGGCCCTGCATGAACCGGAGCACGATGGCTACCAATGTGTACAACACCAGGGGAGCGAGGGCCACCAGCCACCACGCCGGGCGCACGCGCCGCTTAAACATCCGCCCGAAAAGCTCTCTCAACCCGTCGCGGCCACCGGTGAGCCAGGTCAGAGCGATCGCCGCCAGCAGGGGCCCATAGGCAGCCAGATAGTGAAGGGAGAACGGGATAGGCGCGTCGACCAGACCCTGTGCTCTGAGGGCGAGTGGAATCTCTACCGCCCAGGAAACAGCGTAAGCAAGGATAAAGTAGGTAAGAAGCGAATGGCTTCTTATTCGACCTGAGATGTTGAATGTCATGTCACTGCCCTCCCTTGGCATTTGTTCACTATTTCCACTTCCCTTAGCCCGCGCTGTGTCCATCACAGTCACGGCTCCCAAAACGCGCCGTCCACGCGATACAACAACTTGGTTGAATTGAACGTGGTGCTGTTCACCATTACCACTGAGGCGATGCCCTTCGCCGGGTAAAGCCGCATCTCACTATGGAAGCCACCACCCCCGCCCTCTTTGAAGAAGTAGGCCACGCCCTTCGTTTCGCCGATGTGCCAGCCCAGCGTCATTGGAATTGGCTTACCGGCACTATCTATTTGCTGAGTCTCCAACAGCCGTTTGGTCTCCGGGCTGAATAGAACCGACTCTGACCGCAGTTGGTCTTGCAGAAAACAGGCGAAGCCGCGCGCCGTGCCGACCAGTCCGCCGAAGGACGGGCCGTTGAGGTAGTGGCTCTTTAGCCGCAACCAATTACCCTCATAGCCACCCCAGAATTGGCTGTCCGTGACGAACCCCTTCACCAGATTCGTCAGGGAGTACTTGGCGAGATAGCCGTTGGCGTGCCGGGCCTGGTCGAGGATGACGAAGTCCATCTCTGGCGCCGATAGACCTAATGGCAGCAAGACATTGGCTCTCACGTAATCCGGGTACGATTGTCCTGTTAATTGCTCGACAATTTTGCCGAGGAGCCAATAGCCGATGTTCGAGTAGGCAAACTTGTCGCCCGGCTCAGACGCCAGATCGGGGTTGCCATGTAGAACCTGGGCAAGCGCTGCGTCTTCGTCAAAACTCGCGTCCTCTTCCGCCAGATGCACCCAGCGGAGGGGGATCGGGTTGGGAAGGCCGGAAGTGTGATCGAGCAGTTGGCAGACGGTGATGTGGCAGCCGCTGTAAGGGTTGTCCGACAGATAACGATCAACCTCGTCGTCCAATCCTATTCTTCCCTGCTCCACCAATTGCAGAATGGCGATGGCTGTGAAGGTCTTGGTCATCGAGTACGCCATCAGCGTAGTTTCAAGCGTCATCGCTTTCTGATTCTGAATGTCAGACCAGCCGCCCGCGTACTCGAAGAGAGTCCCGGCGGCCTCCACGACGATGTATTGTAGGCCAGGCACTTGTGACCCAGCATACTGATCCAGAACGTGGGTCATCTTGTCTTTGATGACGGGTTTGTCCATCAATTCTGCTCCTTGCTACAGGACGATGATCAAGATGAACAGAGCCAGCAGCTCTGCCGAAGCAAATGAGTTGGTTAGCCCAACTCCCGAAAATAGTCGTCCAACCTGTGTGCCCCAAACCTGGGAGCCACGTTTTCGTACTGGCCCGCGGTGGCAAAGAAATCGAACAGATCAGCGGCGTGCTGATCGAACAGGCGCATGACCCGGATCGCTGCGCTGGCCAGCCAGGTCGGAATCCGGGTGATCCTGGGCGGTTTGCCCAGAATCGAGAAGGCCAACTCAGCGATCTCGTTCTGGCTGTAGACGACTGGCCCCCCGGCGGGAATCTCAGGGGCCACGCCGGTGACGGCATCGGCGCAGACCTGGGCCAGGTCGGCGCCATGGATTGGGTTCAGGTGTTTCTTGCCATCTCCGATCAGGTAGGCCCGGCCTGATTTCGCCATCTGAAAGTATTCGCCGATGTCGGAAAAGTAGCCGGTGGGTCGAATGATCGCGTGTGGCACCCCGGAAGCCCGTAACACACGCACGAAATCCTCATGGGCCTTGATGATGGACAGGTGTTCCATTCTCATCGCTCACTTGCCCTCCATACGACTCTGCGTAATTTGCACACTCATTCCCAGCCGTTTTATATCTTTAAGATACCGGTCTGGATCAACGCCATGTCCAATTATTATGCCACCAGGGTCTTTGATCGATCCATCCAGCAGTTGAAGAACTCCCGCAACAAGTTGAATACCCCTTTCATGGGTCTCTGTTGCCGAATTCTGCAACCACTGTACCACGAAAGAGGATGGGGTGTCATCCACCCGGGGTTGGATCGAGGGTTGGATTTGAGGTTGGATAGGGGAAAAACATCAGCCATCGTCGAACGGGTTCTCACTTCTGCCCGATCGTTGATGGCTGATGGCTAATAGGGGAATTTCGCGCTTAGGGCTACAGCAGGCCCAACTCTCGTGCCCTGGCCACTGCCCGGGTGCGGCTCTCTACGCCGAGCTTACTGTAAATGTGATTGACGTGCGATTTGACGGTGCTCACGGCGATGACCAGTTCCTGGGCAATCTCTGGATTTGACAGGCCGGCCACAACCAGGCGCAGCACTTCCAGTTCGCGCTCGCTGAGAGGCTCAACCAGTGATTCCATCGCAGGAGACGTCAGTTCAACCTCTTGGCCAAAGGCAGCCAGAAGCCGGGCCACGTAGTTGGGCGCAATACCTTGAGACAGAGCACGGCGCAGCAATCTGGCCATCGGTTCGCCTTGGTCGACGAAGGTACGTACATAGCCTTCCGGCTCAGCAAGGGCCAATGCCCGTTCCAGGGTAGCTAACGCACGAGGAATATCACTCTGTGTCTGGAATGTGATCGCCTGGAGAACGAGGATTTCAATCAGACTCCCTATCCGTCCGATCGTCTCTGCCGAGTTACGGAGGCGCTCAAGCAACATCAAGGCCGTGTCGTATTTCCCCTGCGCCAGGAATACACACCCAAGCGTAAGATATTCTGCATCGCGCATATAAGAAACGTCGTCATCAATCTTTAGCCCGCGCTGCTCGGCCCAACGCACGGCCGCTTCAATATCGCCCTGGGCCAACCAGGAACGCGCCCGGCACGATTCCACCCAACTTACTGCTCTCGGAGCCAGCGGATTAGCACGCGCCAATCGCACTGCTTCGCTTAAGGCACCCCTTGCGCTCTCTATTTCTCCTCGTGCCTGTCTCACCCAGAATAGCAGCACATAACTTGCCATCAAGATCCCCACATTACCCCATTTCCGGCAGAGCTCAATAGATCGGTCCACGTGCTGCAGCGAAGCTTCCAAATCATTCCATTCGTAGCATATCATGCCCAGGCCGAAATAAGCCATCCCTGCCGCCGACAAGCATCGCCCATCTGGACGAGTCGCCCATTGCACTATCTCACTATAGGTGCTGAAGGCCTGGTGGAGTCTTCCTTGATCAAATAGCAAGTCAGCCAGACCAGAAAGAGCGCCAAGCGCCAGGTAAGTATTCCCTGCTGCCTGACCGATACGCACGGCTTCATCCAAGGCGTGGCTGGCTCCTGCCAGATCTCCGCTCAACCGGTGGGCTATGCCAAGGGCAAGCATGACGACACTACGGATGGCCTTGTTGCTCTCCGGTAGATGCTCAAGTGCTTGATCCGCGAGATCGATGGCACGTGACGCCTCACCCCTTTGGACTGCCTGATAGGCACGGATCGCTACGATATGGCCCAACATATCCTGCACTTCACCAGCCACTTCATGTGCTGAAACGAGGTGCTCCGCTTCCTGAAGCCAGGGGTCAACCTGATCCAATCGCCCAGCAAGGGTAAGCACCCAGGACTGATAAATGCACAGCCACGGGCGTTCATGAGCCAGAGGCTCGATGGACTTGATCCAACTCAGAAGGGTCGCCAACTCGCCACGCATCAACCTAGCCATAGCATTCTGCTCGATGAGCCGCACAGCGCGATCCTGTTCTTCTGCAGCCAACGCGTGGTGGAGGGCCTCGTCAATGAAATAGTTTTTCTCAAACCATGTCGCGGCGCGGAGGTGCAAATCGGGAAGTTGGCCTGGATACATTTGTCGCAAACGACTGTACAGCAAATCGGTGAACAGGTGGTGATAGCGATACCAATGACGTTCGTCATCCAGGGGAAACAAGAATAGGTTAGCCTGTTCTAACTGAGCCAGGAGCGTCTGGCTGTCATCCCGACCCGTGATGAGGTCACACAGGGCAGCGGTCATACGCTCGAGGATAGAAGTCTGGAGTAGGAATTCCTGAACGTCACCGGGTTGCTGTTCGAGTACTTCCTCCACCAGGTAATCCAGAATGAATCGGTGGCTGCCACTGAATGCTTTAATGAACCTCGATACATCTTTTCGCCCTCGCATCGAAAGGGCGGCCATCTGCAAACCGACAATCCAGCCCTCGGTGCGAGCGTCGAGTGCGTTGACATCCGCTGCCGACAAATTCAGCCCCATCACCTCGTTCAAGAGGCCAGTTGTTTCTTCAACTGTAAAGCGCAGGTCATTGGCGCGCAGTTCAGTCAGTTGACCACGAGCGCGCAGCCGGGAGATGGGCAGGGGCGGGTCGACGCGGGTAGCGATGATCAGGTACATCTGTGGCGGCATGTGGTCGAGCAGAAAGGTGAGAGCGTTATGGATGGGCTGGGCTTCGATAGTGTGGTAATCGTCGAGAACGAGAGTAAGGGGGACTGAGATTGCGGCGATTTCGTTTATCACGCCAGTTAGAAGCGTCTCAAGAGGGGGTGGCTGGGTGGATTGTAGCCCGGCCAGGGGTGTATCACCGATGTCTGCCTCAACCGTCTGCAAGGCAGTGACAAAATAAGCCAGGAAGCGGACTGGATCGTTATCCCCTTCGTCCAGCGAAAGCCAGGCGACACGCGTACGCGTCTTGCCCAGACTGATCCATTCGCTCAACAATGTGGTCTTGCCGAACCCCGCCGGGGCGGATATGAGCGTGAGCTTGCGGTGCCGACTCTCATTCAGCCGCTCAAGCAGGCGCGAGCGGGAAACAAAATCAGGGCGAGTTGGTGGGACGTAGAGCTTGGTCGTTAAGAGTGAAACCTGTTGTGAGGTATTACTTGAGAGATTCATCTGCGCATATGGCGGGATTCATTTGCAACTGCAGTTGGCGGGGTGCGCCGGCCATTGCTCGGTTACCCCTGAGTATAATAGCACGAAAGGATGCGAGAGACAATCCGCAGGGGATGAAGGCAACCCTGACCACCCAGCCGGCCAACCACACAACGACCCCGTTGCTGAGACCAACCAAGGCCACCAAGTCACCTACCTCAAGGGATCACTTCCAAGGCTCTTGCCCCAGGCCAACGCTGAAGCCCGGTTGCCACTTCCGCCGGCGATGCTCGATAGTCCGCTCAAGGGAATGCAACCAGCGGCCCACGAAACTCGTATTAGTTGATGGAGGTCTCGCAGCTCCGCAGACACCCAACGATCCCAATCAATTGGGGCTACTATCTGCTACAGCAGGAGGATGTGAAAATGGGGAAGATCCTCAGCACCCTGGTGGGAGCCATTATTTGAGGAGGCTTGGTCTACGCCGTGGGCGTATGGCTCTTCAAACTCAATGATCAGACCAGCCTGCTCATTGGCATCGGTATCGGCGCTTTGGTGATCGCAACCGAGTTGGCCCGATGGGGATGGCGCCAGGTTCAGACCAGTTAGCCTGATAAGTACTCCCATTGGCTTATACCTGGTCCCCGACAAGGGGACTCCGTTCAGGCATGGTCTTTCCTGAACGATGCTTTGGTGAAACAGCCGCATTCAGGAGGATTGGGGAGCGTCTATTCTTTCGATTTTCTACCTCAGCGTTGCTCCCGTTTCCACTTGAGCGTGACCTTGTAATTAGCTTCGGCCCCGGCAGCAGCGATCACCGCGCCCGCCTCGGCATTCATCTTCAGCCCGAACTCAACGGTCATTTCGTCGGGCGGATCGCTCAGGGCGCGCAGTTTGGTGATGATGATGCTGGCCGCCGGCCGGATCCTGTCCAATGCAGCCTCGAAGGTCTGGCCGGCCTTGGCGGCGATCTCACCAGGGCGCGCAGCGCGCACGACGCCGCCTTCTGGCTCCAGCTCGTCCACTTCGACGGTGATGGAATTGCCATCTTCCAAGGGGAATTCAATCAGGCGTTTCACGGTTGCTGTCTCCTTCCAAGGTATTGTGGCAACAACAGGAGGGGGTACGGGTGTCACCCTTTGCGCTGCGCCGGCACATAATCAATCAGTGGTTATCTCCACATCCACGCTCATTCCCCAGCGCAGCCCCGATGGCTGCTGGTCCAGCTCGATAACAACTTTGTACACCACATCACCGCCGAGGGTCGTCGCCTGGGGCGCAATACGGACCACCCTTCCCTGAATGTCCTGGCCCAATCCTTCCACATAAACGGTGGCTGGCTGGCCCACCGCCACTCGGGCCACATCCCGCTCGCTGAGGTCGGTGGTCTCCACACGGAGATGGTCCAGGTCGGCCAGCGTCAGTGCCACCTGTCCGCTCAAAGGTGACATCACCTCACCCGGGCTGACGTCCAGGGTGGTGATGGTGCCGGCCATAGGGGCACGTAATTCGGTGTCAGCCAGCGCAGCCTGCGCCTGGGTCAAGGCCGCATGGGCGGCGGCTACTTCCGCCTCGGCCGCCGCAATGTCCTCCGGGCGCGCGCCAGCCTCGAGTAGCTCAAGTTGCGCTTGGGCGCGCCGGATGCCGGCTTGAGCAGCGGTCAGGTCGGCATGGCTGGCACCGCGCTGCAGGTGAGCCAGGTTCGCTTCGGCCTGGGCCAGTTGAGCTTTAGCCGCAGCAACCTCAGCCTGGGTCGGCCCACGGACGGCCAGGTGGTAGTTGGCCAGAGCTGTCTGGTAATCCAAGGTGGCCTGCTCCAGTTGAGCCGCTTCCGGCGAGGCAGCCACGTCGGCTTCGTAGGCGACCTGGTCATAAGCCCACTGCGCCTGCTGCAAGCCGATCTCAGCCCGGCGCAGGTCAGCCGCCGCAATGGTGATCTCGTCCTCGTCGGGAGCCTCCTGGGCCTTTTGCAGCGTAGTCTGAGCCGAGACCAGTGCCGCCTGGGCGGCAGCGATATCCTCAGGCTGGGCGTTCTCCTCGAGCTTGGCCAGCCCGGCCTGAGCCGCCTCGACAGCCGCCTGGGCGGCAGCGATCTCCTGTGGGCTGGGGCCAGCTCGCAGCCGATCCAATTGGGCTTGTGCGTAGCCTAACCTGGCCTCGGCCTCGGCCACCGCCCCCGCTTGCTGGCCGGCCTCCAGGCGGACCAGTAACTGGCCGGCTTCAACCTCGTCCCCCTCGGCCACCAGCACCTCGGCCACTGCTTCATCGCTAGGCAGGCTTAAGCTTGCCTCCTGGGCGGGAACCACTACGCCTGAGGCTGTGACAGTGCCTGCGCTAGCCAAAGACCTGGCCGCCATGACCGGCGATGTGGCGATCGGCGTCGGTGTGGGTGGAGCGGCACGGCTGCAGGCCGTGCTGGCGGCAGCCAATGCCGCCAGCGCCGTCACCCAGAGGCACATCCTTAAATACCTTGCCATATGGAATCTCCTATAGCAAATGGCGAATGGCGAATAGCGAATAGCGAGTGACTCCTTGGGATCAGCGGTCGGATGTGTAATTGAGTTGGCGACTCGTCTCGGTGACGAGGAGCGCGATGATTTCGTCCAGCCATGCCATACGATGTTGGTAAACGTCGGGTGGCAATAATTTGCGCCCACGCCAGTACCAGCCTTGCGTCTCCCTGGCTGATCCAACCGCTATTTTCAGAAAGCGGGCGTTATCGCGGCCAAAGCCACGGCCAAAACCCTCCTCAATGTTCGCGCTGATAGAGCCTGCACTACGTATTACCTGGTCAATGATGGACCAGCCGCGCCTCTCTTTCTGCCAGTACTCACAATCGGCCCAAACCAAATCGTGAAGGAATAACGCCTTTCGGTAGCCATAGCACTTCCACACCGGCCCCTTTTTGATCTCCGGCGAAACTTGCTCCTCCCACTCTTCATACCTCATTGGCTTCCTCCCTTCCCCATTCGCCATTCGCTATTCGCTATTCGCTATTGATCCGTCCGTCGCGCAGCTCGACCACTCGCCGTGCGAAGGCGATCACGCGTGGGTCGTGGGTGGCGAAGACAAAGGTGGCACCCGTCTCCTGGTTCAAGCGTTGCATGATCTCCATCACCTGCTTGCCGTTTTCGGTGTCCAGGTTAGCCGTCGGCTCGTCGGCCAGCACCAGGA
>CAYTNQ010000186.1:0-9219 GCA_964439175.1 uncultured Anaerolineales bacterium
GGGATGTCTAATTCTATCGGGCTGCCGTTGACGGTCATTTTCAAGATAGGCACTGGGGGGTCCTTTCTGGTACGTGTTGCGCGCTTCGCGTGCGTATTGCGTGTTGGGTAAAGGGATACCTCAAATTCGCCAATGTGTGTCTATTTTACCTTCAGGTCTGGTGGTCGTCAACCATGGTCAGCGTCGAGCAGGTTCACTTGTTGGCCACCGTGGGTGGCGATGTTAACCTGGAGGGCGGGGGTGGTGCGGGCGAGTTTGCGAATGCGGGTCAGGTGGGTCGCGTTGCGGCTATATACGGCGAGCATTTTCATGTAGCTGTCCATGTCTTCGACCTGGTCGATCATGGCCGAGAAGCGCGCCATTTTCTCGAACATGTCGGCGATGACGTCATCAATGGTCTCCAGCCGGCGGCGAGGCGGTCCCGGGTCGGGATCACCAGGCAGCGGGTTGGCCTGATCGTGGTCGCTGTGTAGGGCGCAGTAGGGGGTGTCTTGGATGGCCCAGGCGCGGCAGGGACGGCCCTCGGCAGTGGTGGCACGACAGCGCCGGGATGAGGATGGTGGAATGGAAGAAAGGCTGATTTGAGACAAGATTTTGAGGAGAAATGAAACCGCGCCACATGGCGCGGCCAGGGACGGGAGTGGATGGGAGTCGAACCCACCGGCGCCCGCTGCTCGCGACCGCCCACCGATTTTGAAGACCGGGGCACCCACCGGGGCACATCCACCCCCAGGATAGATTGGTAAATTGGTAAATTGGTAGACTGGTAAATTGGTAAATTGGTAGACTGGTAGATTGGTAGATTGGTAAATGGGTAGATGGGTAGATTGGTGAGCTTTATCTTATCATGTTTTCGCTTTACTGACAAACGGTCGCACCTTGTACACTTGCCAGGTAAGAGAGATTGCAAGGTATTGCAATCGCGTTAATCGCTCGCTGCAACCTCAAGCAATTCGTTGGAAGTATGCCACACTCAGCGACTGGCTTCTTTATGGGAGGCTATAGGGATTTCTCGCTGGCGCTCGAAATGACATGGGGTGCGGGGCTAGGGGGGGCAGCTCGAAAGTCCCCCCGGTGGGGGGATTTAGGGGGTAGATGCGTTTGCTTGCGACGGCTTGATTCATCGTCATTCTGTGCATTTCATGCTACTATTAAGTAACTACTCAGGCCAGATAACCCTTGCGAAGGTTTGGCGAGAATTTTCAGAGCAAAAATGCCTTGGTCCACCGAAAAATGCCCTGTTGGTAAAGTTATTCTTAACCTTCGCAAGGGTGGCTGAGTAGTTACACCATTCAGTCGAATTATGTGCTCAAGGTTGTCGGAGGTTTATCGAATCTGATGGGGGTGCGATATGCGCACGGCGAAGGTCGTAGAGTCGATAGATGTTGAAGCGCCGCGCGACGAGGTGTTTGACATCATAGTCAATTGTGACCGTCGCTTCTAATTGAGTCCTCTTTGGGGGGTGGCAGAGGTCCAGGACATAACTCCCGATTTCCCCCAAGAGGGCAGTTGCTATCGGGTAAAGTTGTTAGTCGAGAGCAAAGAGCCCGAGTACGACACCATTGTGACTTCTCTTATCCCCAACCTGAAATTCGCGTACCGTTTCACAGCCAGACGCAAAACACGCACAACCTGGACGTTCCAAGACGTGGAAAAGGGAACGCGTCTCATTTACCACGAAGAGTTCCTGGTGGATGAGGCTGGAGATGATCCCTTCGTCCAATCAGTATACCAATATCTCCTGGCCATCATCCGGATCGTAAGGGTATGCGCCGAAAAGGGACGCACACTATTCTTGTGCGTCGCCGGCTGTATCGGCGATGCCATAAAGGCTGTCACCCTGCGGCGAAAAATAGTGAACGGCGACAATACCCGATAGCTTGCTCTCGCTGCTATTGCATGAGCCCCCTTCCTATTTGTTCCCCCACGGATGCACCCGGCCATCGGCACCGCGTGCTGCCTTCTCCCACTCCGGCTCCGGCGGGAATGAGCACAAAGTCCAGATCCAATGTGGATTGCATTACAGGTTACCTCGCTCGGGATTTGAAGTTTTTAGAATCTAGCATCCAGGCCCAAAAGGTTATGCTCCATCACATAGCGTACCAGCTCGACGCTATTGTGAACACCTAATTTGGCCATGATGTTGCTTCGGTGTACCGACACGGTTTTGGGGCTGACGACCAAAGCCTGAGCGATTTCTTTATTACTCTTACCTTCGACCACCAACCTTAATACCTGATGCTCGCGCTCGGTGAGATGCGGACCGCCTGCCTCTTCGCCTTTGGCTGCCTGGATATAGTCACGCAACACCTGGCGAGCCACGCCTGGCTCCAGAAACGCCCCCTCCTCGTAAACCTGGCGGATGGCCATCACTACCTCACGCCCTCCTGACCGCTTCAGCACATAGCCCGAAGCGCCAGCCTGCAGCAACGGTGTCACGTACTCCCGGCTATCGTGTTGGGTCAGGATCAGCACCTTAACCTCGGGATAGCTCTCTTTGATCCGACGCGTGGCTTCCAGGCCATCCATCACGGGCATCGCCACATCCATCAAGACGACATCGGGGCGGAGTTCGCCCACCTGGGCCAGAGCTTCATAACCGTTGCTCGCCTCGCCCACCACGGTAACCCCCTCTTGCCGTTCTAGCAGTGAACGAATGCCGTCCCGCAAGATGGCGTGATCATCCACGATCAACACCTGAATGTCAGGCATAGATCCCTTTCCTCTCACCGATCGGTACGCGGATCTGAACTTGCGTGCCATAGCCGGGAGCCGTGACGATCTCCACTTGGCCCTCTAACAGCTCCGTCCGTTCGTGCATTCCCATCAGGCCCAGCCCGCGCCCGCTATCAGGTGATAAAGCCATCTCGACCATATCAAAGCCGATACCATCGTCCTCGACATGGACCGAGGCAACTTCATCATCGAAATGAAACGAGATGTACACGTTGCGTGCGGCAGCGTGACGGGCGATGTTGGTAATCGCCTCTTGTACGACCCGGAAGAGGGCCGTTTCCACCTCGGCCGGCAATCGGCGCGGGGTCGACTTCTCCTCGATGGTGACACGCACACCCGTCGGCTCCAGGCGCGATTGAGCAAGCCAACGCAGGGCAGGTACCAGTCCCAGGTGGTCGAGCATCGTTGGGCGCAGATCAAAGATAAGCTTATGCACACTGTCCAGGGTACGCACGGTCAGATCTCGCATGCCCTCTAGCATCTCTTTCACTTCTGCCAGATCGCTCATGTCCATCCCCTCTTCGGCAGCATACAGAAGTGCCGTCAGCGCCTGGCTGGTGTCGTCGTGCAGTTCGCGGGCGATGCGCTTGCGCTCCTCCTCCTGGACGGCAATGACCTTTTTGAGCAGTTGCCCCCGCAACTGCTCTTTGTGCTGAACTTCAGCGTAGAGACGGGCATTTTCAATCGCCACGGCAATCTGGCTGCCAATGGCAGTCAGCAACTCCTGTTCCTCCAGGCCGAATTCGCGCTTACGACGGGTGCCCACGCACATACTCCCCAGAATACAGCCCTTGGCTGTCAACGGCACGTGAACCAGGGTACTCAGTTTCTCACGCTTCAATGACTCAGCCCGCCGCCCCCGGTAACGTGACAGGTCGGGCACCACAATGATCTGTCCGGCTTCCAGCACTCCACCGCACGAACCGTCGAGCATCCCCAGTCGCGAGGCGAGGCGCGCCGCCTCTTCCGAGAGCCCCCGGTAGGCCAGCAACTCCAGATTACCTAACGTCTCCTCCTGCAAGAAAATCGCCCCTACATCAATCTCGGTCAAACGCAACACTTCATCCAGGGTTCGTCCCAGGATGTCTTCCAGGTTCAGTGATTGGTTGACCGTTGTAGCCACGGCGTTTAAGATGGACAACTGCTGATTGCGCCGGATGAGAGACTCTCCAATTTTCTTCTCGTCTGTGACATCGCGCAGCAGTTCAACCACGCGGGTAATGCATCCCGTCGAATCGCGCATTGGCGAGACTACCACATCCACGTAACGCTTTTGGCCATTGGGAGCATTCTGGTGAATGTGAGTTACTTTTACCGAATCGCCGGTGGCCAGCACCCTGGCAATCGGGCACTCGGAATCAGGCGGCTGGCATGGGTATTCGTTGTGGAATAGCTTATAGCAAGAATCTCCGACGAGGTTTTTTCCGTTGCCACGCTGCTTTTGTGCTGCTTTGTTCACTTGCTGGATACGGAAGTCGAGCCCCACGACAATCAACTCGTCACTCAAGCCATCAATGATGGCCCGCAAGTCGTCGCGTGCGTGCTGCGCTTCGAGTTGAGCGGTCAGGGCAGCCTGGGTACGTTCCTGCACTCGAGCGTCTAACTCCCGGTTCCACGCCTGAACTTCGTCCATCGAACTCTTTAACTGGGCGCGCATCGCGTCGAAACTGTCAGCCAGGTCGCCGATCTCGTCCCCCCGCCGACAACAAATAGGCGTAGCCAGATCTCCCTCTGCGATGCGCTTGGCCGCGTCTGTCAGTAATTGCACGGGAGCGATGACACTGCTGGTTGTAATCCAGACCAGGCCCAGGGCGCCAGCTACGGCTGCCATCCCCAGCACAAAGGTGTTGCGGGTGAAGCGGTGAACGGGCGCAAGTACCTCCTCTGAGTCCTGCCGCACCACTACTCCCCACGGCGCTTGCGACATAGGAGCGAAGGCCATCACCTGGTCTCCCGGCCCTGGGGACTCTTCAGCGTAGCACCCCACACAAGTCTCCACCCTCGGCTCGTCCGCCACAAACAATTCACTCAAGAGGTCAGCCTGGTCGCTGATCGTCAGAATGCGATCCGAGTGGGTACTGATTAGAGTCAGACCGTCTGCATCCACTACGTCGAGAGTGCCAGTGCGCCCCAGGTCAAAAGGACGCTCAAAGGGAGAGATGTCCGGATCAGTTAAGTCCAGCACGGCCGCCAAAGCTCCAATTGGAACATTGGCGTCATCGAACACCGGAACAGCCATCACAGCCCAGGGCTGATCCCCAGGCACTACCGACACGCTGGGTCGCTCCCC
Organism: uncultured Anaerolineales bacterium; assembly: GCA_964439175.1. GTDB lineage: Bacteria > Chloroflexota > Anaerolineae > 4572-78 > NAK82 > CAYTNQ01. Next base: position 5,027 of record CAYTNQ010000186.1, read on the forward strand.
ATGCAGCGCGTTCTTCACTGCGGCTGCGTTGGTCCAATCAATAGTCTCTTCCATCTTTGCTACCGACGTCAGTGGTCGCCCAGTCACGTCGAACAGATAAACTCCCTGGCTAAAGATGGCGATCTGGTCGAACCCGGTACGCAGGGCAGCATCTCGTTCCGCTGGACTGGCTTGCGGGCCGCGTAGAGCTTCCTGGTCGGCTACCACCGCCAGCATACTTTCAACGTGGCGAAGCATAGAGTCCAGGCTGGCAGCACTCAGGCGAGCCAGCATCATTCGCTCACTCAGCACCTGGCGCGTGACGTGGCGCGCGGTACTGATGCCCAGTAAGGCAAAGATGATCGTCAGGCCCACCAACCCTACTACCACTATGGCTCCCATTTTGGCCCGCAGCCCAACGTTAATCCACTTTTGCTCTACGGTGCGGTCAAAATGGAGTCTCAGTCGCCCTTTCCAATCCGACAGGGCTATGGGTATACTCATCACAGCCTCTCTTTCGTGCTTACGGGAACCTGGTCGACGGTGACCCGTCCCGGCGGCCATTCACAATAGCGGGTACGGCCACAACGTCTGCACACGCCATCCACGCCCAATTGCTTGCGTATGCCCTCAAATTCCCCCATCGACTCGTACCACTCATACGTGCGCCCAATAGTGATCCGTAACGGCGTTTTCGGCATGCTGAAGCTTTCGCGAGCTTTGGATGTGTCGAAGTAAAACATCTGTGCTTCCAGACGCAGGCGGTCGCCGGTCAGGGGCACCGGACCACTGGTCTGGGGTTGAAGCATATCGGTCAGGCCGGCTGTCAGTGAAACCAACCAGCGTGGCATTGATTTCAACTTCATGCCGCAGCCGACGACGTCGGCAATGGTCTGGTAGAGATGAAGAAGGGGCATATTCTCACCGCCCAGGATATATCGTTGGCCGATACGTCCCTTATGAGCTGCCTCGATGTGCCCTTGGGCTGCGTCACAAATCGGCACCACATTTATTCCTCCCGGCGGGATGAGCGGCGGCGCACAGTGATTGACAATCTCCACCACCATGCCACTGGACACTTTACGAATGTCTCGTGGCCCGATGACCGTAGTGGGGTTGACAATGACAGCCGGTAACCCTTTTCTGACCGCATCCAGAACGATCTCTTCGGCCAGGTGTTTGCTATGTCCGTAGACGAAGCGCTCCGGCTTCACATCAAAGGTAAATGTCTCGTCCACCACGACATTGGGGTGAATGCCCATCGCAGCCGTGGAACTGGTGTGAACTACGCGATCAACCTTCCCCTTGAGTGCCGCCTCCATCACATTGCGCGTTCCCTCCACGTTCACCTGGTACATACGCTCTACACCCTGCCGCCAGTAGTCGACCACACCAGCGGCGTGGAAAACCACGTCGACGCCTCGCATGGTAGGGGGCAGCGTTTCGGGTATCAGCACATCGCCCGTGACGTACTCAAAGGGACCATCTTCCAACAGGATGTGAGACGCCTCTGGGCGCTCCAGAATGCGCACTTCCCAGCCGTGTTCTATCAACCGCAGCGCAATGTTCGATCCAACAAAGCCAGTTCCACCAGTAACCAGGGCGCGCGGCATCACATCCTCCCTTGGGTACGCCACTTGACCAGCGTGTCAACCAGCCCCTCGATGGTCGGCTCCTCGGCGACAATATCCACGCGCACTCCCAGGTCGTGGGCTGCATCGGCAGTGGTCGGGCCGATACAGGCCACGGTCAGCGGCGACAGTACGTCGGCCAGTGGCCGGTTGTTGATCATTTTGGCCAGCGACGTCAGGCTGGAAGAACTGGTGAAGGTCGTTACCTCCAGGCCGCCATCCAGCAGTGCCGATAGGGCGACGGGATCAGCTTCGGCCGGCCGGATGGCGTAAGCGGCCACCGCTTCCACCAGCGCGCCCCGGTCACGCAGCGCCTCCTCCGGGCTTGCATCGCCTGCCCCGGCCCGAACCCCGTTGGGTTCCGGGGCTGGGCTGCTCCCTTCCCTCGGGACCCCTGGGGGGCGGGACCCCTGCGGGGCAAGCCTATGCCGGGACAGTGCACCTGCCAGCGCAGCCGAAGGATCATCCGATTGGGGCAATAGCACGCGCTGGTCAGTGACGTCGCCGATTTCGGCCGCAATGTTCCAACTGGTGTAACGAGTGGAGATGAAGTCAGCTACCAGGCCATATTCTAATAAAGCCTCAGCCGTAGTACGGCCCACGGCAGCTAGCTTCACCTGGGCCAACGCCCGCACGTCATGCCCTAGTGCGAAAATCCGGCTAATGAAGAAGGAGACACCATTGACGCTGCTGAAGATGATCCAGTCGTAGGCTGGACCATTCCCTTCAGTGTACGCCAGCCGGTTGATGACAGCATCGAGCGGAATGGAGTCGCTAACTGGCACAACCTGAGTGGTAGGTAGTTCCACCGGTTCGGCACCCAGTGCCATCAGGCGCCAGCTAAGCTCCCTTGCCTGTGGTAAAGGCCTCGTGTTCAAGACGCGCAGCCCCAGCAGCGGGCGGCGGTCGGGCAGATCGAACCACCGCAACGACTCACGCAATTTTACCACTTCACCAATGATGATGGTCGCTGGCGGACGTATCTCGGCTGCTCGCTCAAAAATGTCGGCCAGCGTGCCGGTGACTGTCTTTTGGTTGGTACGAGTCGCCCGCTCTACCAGTGCCACCGGCGTGTCGGGCGGACGCCCGTGAGCAATCAACTGCTCAACGATATAGGGCAGGTTGTGGACGCCCATTAGAAACACCAGTGTATCGGGGCCACAGGCCAAACGCGCCCAGTCACACGCAGGGTCTTTGACAAAGTCGGCGCGGTGTCCGGTGGCAAATGCTACACTACATGCGGCACCGCGATGGGTGACAGGGATGCCGGCATAAGCTGGCGCGGCGATGGCACTGGTGACGCCGGGGATGACTTCAAAGGCGAGGCCAACCTCAGCCAAAGCCATCGCCTCCTCACCTCCCCGCCCAAATACAAAAGGATCTCCTCCTTTGAGCCGCACCACAATCTTGCCTGCCCGTGCTTTCTCAATCAGCAGGCTATTGATCTCGGCCTGTGGCACGACGTGGCGGTGAGGCTGCTTGCCCACGTCAATCAGTTCGGCGTGTCTGGCGTAGGCTAACAGCGAGCGATTGACCAGGCGGTCGTAAACGACCACGTCGGCCCGCTTTAGACACTCAATCCCACGCATAGTAATAAGGCCAGGGTCACCCGGCCCTGCGCCGACCAGGTAGACCATTCCATCTTTCATTCTATGTCTCCTGCCAGCAATTCCCAGGCCCGCAGTCGGGCTTCATCCACTCCTTTTCTCTTGATAATGTCAAGTAAATCGGAATTTGCCAATCGGAAAGCTGCTTCGTGCCGGGCTTTTTCCTCTCTATAGCGCGCTTGCAGCTCGGGGCGTAACTCAGCCAGCAGGCTGACCAGGTCACCGTATTCGGGGTCGACTTGGGCCTCTAGTTGCTCTCGCAGTCGGCGAGCTAACGCTGGACTGGCCCCTCCGGTAGAGATCGCAAGTGTTACCTCTCCCCGCCGAACGATGGCCGGCGTGATGAAATTACAGTGCGCCGGGTCATCCACTACATTCACCAGACAGCCGCACTGCTCCGCTTCCCGCCACACAGCCTGGTTGACATCGGCGTCGTTGGTGGCAGCGATGACGAGGAACGCGCCGGCCAGGTCGCCCTGACGATAGGGCCGGTCGATCACAGTGATGCACCTCGCTTTCGCCAGCGCTTCCAGTTCGGGCGTAAGCATTGGGCTGATGACTGTCACCCGGGCACTCGCCTCCAGTAGCCCTCCCACCTTCCGCGCTGCAACACCGCCACCGCCTACTACCACGGCGAGCCGCCGTTCCAAGCCGATCAGGTAAATTGGATAAGTCTTCATTACCTCCATTATATACAATTATATACAATGAAGAAACTTTCCGTCAATTGACATTTGTCACAATTTTCACAACCAATACTTAGAGATAAATTGGCCCTAAGGGTTAAAGAATCGGGCGTGTTCAAAATGGGTTGTAGGGGCGGGTCTTCCCCAGAGGGGACCTGCGGGTGCACCCGCCCTGGACACCCGCAAGGGGTGTCCCTACAACTGAAATTGAATGCACCCTAAAGAATCCAGGCCGGATAACCCTTGCGAAGCATACTATAGAGAATAAGTCAAGGAGCCTTCTGTACGTT
>CAYTNQ010000187.1:0-8999 GCA_964439175.1 uncultured Anaerolineales bacterium
ATTATGGACTTGCTAGTCGCTTCTTGTCACATCTCAGTTACCGGAAAGTAAAGTTGACCCGAATTGTGTATCGCGACTTGCGCGAGTAAGTCCTATTTGGCGACAAAAGTTTGAAGAAAGATTCAACCTTCCGCTTCACCTAACTAGGCTCACTTATGACGAAGCAAAGTCCTTTGGCTCATTTCTGGAGGCTATTTTCAGCAGGCCCAGTATTCGGATCCATCCACAGTTCGTAAAATCAAAGTACGATCCACCAAGCGGTTTCAGTAGACACCACCTTCGCTCTGTGTGTGGCTGAAGCCTATGACGTTGACCTGCCACCCCCACCCAGCCCCACCACCGCCAGGCCCAAGCGCACAGGAGGCCATGATTTGTCTTCTTTTTTTTCTTTTGATTATAAAGGCTCATCAACGACAATCACCTCACGCGAGGAATGCCCTGACTCGTTGCTGCGACTGGGGCGGGTCGATGGTAGCCATTGAAAAGAGTCACTGCTCTGCTTGGCGCGTTCCTCCCGACCGCTGGATCTCCTGCCGGGCACGGCCCAGCCCGCCGCCGCCAGGCCTGAGCGGGTGGAGGTGTAGAGGCTACAGACATTTGGACATTCAGCAGATAGGGGCGCTTCTTGGAACCACTGATCCACTGAAGGCGCTGATGGCACTGAAAAAGGGAGCCCCAGCTCAGTGAACCTCAGTGGGATCAGTGTCTCAGTGATTCAAAGGGTGTAGCCGGTCAAGTAACCTGGATGTGCTTCCTGTCAGTCAGGCTGCCGATGCTTGATGAATCGGGCCAGATTCACCTCAGCATGTGGGTAGACTCAACAGTGTGGGGGGTGGTGGAGTTAGTGGTGGAGGAGTAAGAACTCAGCGGACACTTGGAGACCGCCATGACCGACGATGCTCCTACTGAAAAGATCTTCATCAGCTACCGCCGCGCCGACAGCGCCGACATCTGCGGCCGCATCTACGACCGCCTGGTCAAGCACTTTGGCGAGGCCGCCATCTTTAAGGACGTCGACAACATCCCCTTCGGCGCCGACTTCCCGCGCCACCTGGAAAGCATCCTGGCCCAGTGCGCGGTGGAGCTGGTCGTCGTCGGCCCGCACTGGCTGGAGATCAGCGACGACAAAGGCCGGCGCCGCCTGGACGACCCGGCCGACTTCGTGCGCATCGAGGTCGAGCACGGCCTGAGCCGCGACATCTTGGTCATCCCCTTGCTGGTCACCGGCGCCGTTATGCCAGGCGCCGATCAGCTACCGCCGGGCCTGGCCGAGCTGGTCCGCCGCAATGCGGTGCCGGTTCGAGCTGATCCGGACTTTCACAAGGATATGGGGCGGTTGATCCGACAACTGGAGCAGTATGTTCCGAAGCTGAAGAAGACTCCCCCCGCCGTCCCGCTGCAACGCCCGCCCCGCGCCATCCACTTCACTGGCCGCGAAAAAGAACTCGAAGGACTGCTGGCCCAGCTGCAGCCTGGGCGAGTGATCACCCTATGTGGACCCGGAGGCGTCGGCAAGACGGCGCTGGCCGCCGAGGCTATCTGGACTCTCGCTCCCGGCGATGATCCGCCCGAGCGATTCCCAGACGGGATAATCTTCTACAGCTTCTACGGCCGTCCCGGTGTAGCCCTCGCCTTTGAGCACATCGTACGCAGCTTTGATGAGACGGCTCGCGACACCTCGCCTGAGGCCACTTACCGACTCCTATCCCGCAAACGAGCCTTTCTCATTCTAGACGGCGCCGAAAACGCCGACGACTTGGCTGCTGTGCCAGGCGCAGCCAGTGGATGCGGAGTGCTGATCACCAGCCGCCGCCACGCAGATGCCCCCGCAGATTGGGAGGACGTTGAGCCGCTGCCCAGCCCTCAGGCAGTGGAGCTACTCCAGGCTTGGGGTGGTACCCGCGCCGCCGATGAGGCCGCCGCTCAGCGCATCTGCGAGTTGTTGGGTGGCCTGCCGCTGGCGCTGCGCTTGGCTGGGCGCTACCTGGCCCAGCGCCAAGAGGAGGCGGCCGATTATTTAGCATGGCTAGAGGAGACGCCGCTGAGAGCGTTGGACCACGGTCAACGCCAACGGGATAGCGTCCCGCTGCTGATGGAACGCAGCTTGGCTCAGGTGAGCGAGGAAGCGCGGGATGCCCTGGCAGTGGTGGGGATCTTGGCGTTAGCCCCTTTCTCGCGCGACGTGGTTGCCGCGGCACTGGGGACCTCACCGCGCGAAGCAAGTCGCGCACTGGGGGAGTCGGTGGATTACGGGCTTCTATTACGAAGCGAGGGGCGCAACCAGGTCAGCCACGCCTTGGTGCACACCTACGCCCGGGAGCGTCTGGGACCGCCCGGCGAGGTGATCAAACGACTGGCCGCCCACTACGCCGCCTTTGCCCGCGACCAAAGTCAGTTAGGCCTGGAAGGCTACGCCAGGCTGGACGCCGAACGGCCGCATATGATAGGGGTTGTAGAGAGGTGTGTAGAGCAAGAAGCCTGGGAAGCGGCGCGTGGCCTGGCCTGGGCCATAGGCGATCAAGAGGGTTATCTTGATATGCAAGGCCATTGGGCAGAGCGGGTGAACGCTCTTCAGGCCGGGCTAGTCGCTGTCCGGGCGCTGGAGGACCGCGACAATGAAGGTGCGTTCCTGTACAACCTGGGGAATGCCTATAGCGACCTGGGGCAGGCAGACCAGGCTATCGAGTTCGACGAGCAGTCTTTGGTAATTGCTCGCGAGGTCGGCGATAGGCAAGGCGAAGGCATTGGTTTAGGCGAGCTAGGGAATGTTTATAGCGCCCTGGGACAGTGGGAGCGGGCAGTTGAGTACTATAACAGGGCGCTGGCTATTGCCCGCGAGATTTGCGCAGCATCCACGCAGGGTTCACAGGAGTGGACGGCAGCCCGGCTCAGCGAGGGGAATCAATTAGGCAACATAGGTCTTGCCTATCGCGCCTTGGGGCAGGTGGAACGGGCAATTGAGTACCATGAGCAGGCCCTAGCTGTCTATCGCAAGTTTGGTGACCAGCGGCGGGGCGAAGCGCATCAGTTAGGCAACCTAGGGAATGCCTTGCACGAACTAGAGCAAGTGGAGCGGGCCATTAAGTACCACGAACAAGCGCTTGCAATTGCGCGGGAGATCGGCGACCGGCACGGCGAGGGGGATGATTTAGGCAACCTGGGGAATGCCTACCACGACTTGGGGCAACTTGAACGAGCGGCTGAATACCACGAGCTGGCACTGGCCATCCACCGCGAGATTGGCGATCGACGCGGTGAAGGTCTCGATTTAGGCAACCTGGGGCATGCCTATTATCACCTCGGGCAGGTGAAGCATTCCATTGGGTATTACGAGCAGGCACTAGGCATCGCCCGCGAAATCGGGGATCGGCACAGTGAGGGAATTTGGCTAGACCACTTGGGCCTAGCCTATCGCGACCTCGGGCAGGTGGAGCAGGCCAGAGACTGCATAGAACAAGCATTAGCCATCTTTGAGGAGATCAAGTCCCCAGGTGCTGAGCAAGCTCGTAGAGATTTGGACAGCCTGAAGAGGGGGGATGACGCGCCAGGCTTAGAGGGGTGAATGCTTAACCGATCCGTGAACGCCCACAACCCTCCACAGACCCCGGCCGGGCGCGGCCCAGCCGAGGTGATACAAGGGCCGGTGCGCTTGGTGAGGGAGTGAGGAAGAGTGGCGGTTTCTGCATGGGGACCGTAGTGCGGTAATTGTGATGAAACCAGGGGGAAACAATGCACAAAATAACGAGATTAGAGCCAGCGATTAGAGCGGGGGTGCGTGCTGAGGTGTTTAGCACCTTAGCAGGATATGCATCCGGAGGTGCTCATGGTCCTATCCCTGTGGGGCTTCTCTTCTTGAAGATTTGCGACAGACTGGCGCGGGCAGGCATCATCGAGAGTAGACCTAATGGGCAAGAGTTCGAAAGGTTGAGATATTCGTATCCTTCCGAGTCTTATCCCAACTTCAATGTGCCCAGTGTCATAGCTGACCTTATCCGGCAGATATTGTGGGAACTCTATACAGAGAGGAACTTGGCTCCAGCCCCACAGTCGCGAGAGATCTTGGACCCCAATCTTAATAAAGCCCCTCTGACTCCCCTGGCCTTGTACCTAGACCTCGATTACGTTATGCTCACTCCTTATGGGGTGGACATACTCATTGACAGCAGGAATCGGATTCAAGTTCACGATCCAGATGGATACCTTGCCAACTTCTGGAGTGCAAGCCCCGCTCCTGACCCCGAAATGATGCGTTACCTAAGCGAGTGCGTCTCAGTTTTCAGAGGGGGTCACCTTCTGGCGAGTGTTGTGCTACTGGGCATTGCTTCAGAGCGGTTGATTGAAGTCTTGGCAGAAAGCCTACGTGACGCGTTAGGAGATTCAACGGGTACAACATGGTTTCAGAACACATACAATAACAAACGAGATATCTCAGCTCGGTTCAAAGCGCTATCCGGCAAGCTCATGGGTGAGTATGGTGAGGCATTAAACCGCCAAAAGCTCAAAGAGGCATTCCAAGGGGTAGTGACACTGACCTTCGAGGAAATCCGGCTAGCTAGAAACGACATTGCACATCCAACGGATCGCCAGTTCACTTGGAATGAGGTTAGTGGCTTTCTCCACAGCTTCGTTCAGTATTTCATCTATGTTAACCGGATGATCGCGTTCTTGAGCAGTAATCCGAGACGTAAGTAGGAGGTTCAAGATCGCATAACGTGCCACTCCACCCCCACCCAGCCCCGCCAACACCAGGCTCAAGCGTGGGGCGGTGCAGTTGGTGTCGGAGTGAGTGGGGGAGACTGCTGGTTGGAAGGATTAGGCGCAAATTCATTAAAGGGAAGCTAGATGTCAGACCCATGGACAGCCGTGATTGCAGCTGGGGCTGCGATTCTTTCTAGTGCACTTACCAGCTATCTGACTCATTATTTGGAACGTCGGCGGCACAGGAGAGAGTATGAACTTAAGTGGCTAGAGGAAAGGTTTAGACCGGCCCTAGACTTTCTGGGCAGAGTTCTTGCCGCTATTGGTCATAACTCCGATACACAGGCGGCGCGTGAGCGGATAGCAGATGAAATCCACAAGGTTGTTGTGGGGCCAGTGCAAGAGAATAATGCCTGGTGCATCGCAGTATTGCTGGACCCTGAAGATACCGGACTCAGAGACCGTGTCCTTTCGGCCATGACCTATGCACACATTGCGGAAAGTGGCGAACAGTTAACTAGTACAGCCGGGCCGAAGTAAGCCAACAGTTTGTAGTAGCGACTTCAGTCGCTTTACCAGCCAAAAACGACTAAAGTCGTTACTACGAACTATAGGTCCATTTACGCCGCGATGTACTAGTTACCGGGCAAGAGTGTCCGTGAGTCTCGAAGCACTGGCGGAAGAGTTTCGTAGAGAGAGACAAGCTATAGTAGCGGGGAAATCTCTCGAGACTTTGATTACGGAACGTAAGACTGAGCTTGAAAAAGCCACACGTAGGTTCGAGGAGACATTCCAAGCGATTAAATCCTTCTTGGACGGTGAAGAAGATTTGAATCAAGCGCTTGAGAAAGTGGAAAAGTCTCACATTCGAGGTGCGACACTGGATCTAATGCTCAGGCTGTCCGGAGTGGATGATCAAGAGAAGCTTAAGAGATTGGAGGACCTGCGCCGTGAATGTAAGAAGCGTCGTTGGCTCCCTGGTATCTAGAGGCGGATGGGTTAGAACGTATTTTTTTCTTTTTGATGATAAAGGCTCATCAACGACAATCACCTCACGCGAGGAATGCCCTGACTCGTTGCTGCGACTGGGGCGGGTCGATGGTAGCCATTGAAAAGAGTCACTGCTCTGCTTGGCGCGTTCCTCCCGACCGCTGGATCTCCTGCCGGGCACGGCCCAGCCCGCCGCCGCCAGGCCTGAGCGGGTGGAGGTGTAGAGGCTACAGACATTTGGACATTCAGCAGATAGGGGCGCTTCTTGGAACCACTGATCCACTGAAGGCGCTGATGGCACTGAAAAAGGGAGCCCCAGCTCAGTGAACCTCAGTGGGATCAGTGTCTCAGTGATTCAAAGGGTGTAGCCGGTCAAGTAACCTGGATGTGCTTCCTGTCAGTCAGGCTGCCGATGCTTGATGAATCGGGCCAGATTCACCTCAGCATGTGGGTAGACTCAACAGTGTGGGGGGTGGTGGAGTTAGTGGTGGAGGAGTAAGAACTCAGCGGACACTTGGAGACCGCCATGACCGACGATGCTCCTACTGAAAAGATCTTCATCAGCTACCGCCGCGCCGACAGCGCCGACATCTGCGGCCGCATCTACGACCGCCTGGTCAAGCACTTTGGCGAGGCCGCCATCTTTAAGGACGTCGACAACATCCCCTTCGGCGCCGACTTCCCGCGCCACCTGGAAACCATCCTGGCCCAGTGCGCGGTGGAGCTGGTCGTCATTGGGCCGCACTGGCTGGAGATCAGGGACAATGAAGGCCGGCGCCTGGACGACCCGAAAGATTTCGTGCGCATCGAGGTCGAGCGCGGCCTGAGCCGCGACATCCTGGTCATCCCCTTGCTGGTCACCGGCGCCGCCATGCCAGGCGCCGATCAGTTGCCGCCGGGCCTGGCGGATCTGGTCCACCGCAATGCGCTGCCGGTTCGAGCTGATCCTGATTTTCATAAGGATATGGGGCGCTTGATCCGGCAACTGGAGGAGTATGTTCCGCCGCTGCCGCCCGGCCCCCCATCCCTGGCCGACGCCGAGCGTCGCCTGGCGGAGCTGCCCTTGGATACCGTCCCCGACGTCGCTCCGTCGTTACCTCCTGGCTCGCGCATGCCCCTCAGCCCCAACCCCCTCTTCGTCGGCCGCGAGGAAGATCTCAAGGCGCTGGCGGTAGCCCTCAAAGGCGGCAAGACTGCCGCCATTGGCCAAATCGCCGCCGCCACCGGTCTGGGCGGCATCGGCAAGACGCAGATTGCCAGTGAGTTTGTGCATCGCTACGGCCAGTACTTCGCCGGAGGCGTCTTCTGGCTCAGCTTCGCCGATCCAAAGGCGATCCGCGCCGAGGTGGCCGCCTGCGGTGAGTGGGGCGGGCTGGACTTGCCTTCCGGTTTCAGCACCCTCCCCCTCGACGACCAAGTGCGCTTGGTGCTCTCGGCCTGGGGTAGCCCCCTGCCCCGCCTGCTGGTCTTCGACAACTGCGAAGAGGAGGAGCTACTGGCCCGGTGGCGCCCGCCTACCGGTGGCTGCCGGCTACTGGTCACCAGCCGCCGGGCGATGTGGGACGCCGCCCTGGGCGTGCAGGCGCTGCCGCTGGGGGTGCTGAGGCGGGCCGAAAGCCTGGCCTTGCTGCGCAAATTTCGGCCTGATCTGGCGGATGACGAGGTCGACGCGATTGCCGAGGAGGTGGGCGACTTACCCTTAGCGCTGCATCTGGCAGGGAGCTACCTGGCTCGTTATCGCCACGCCGTCACTCCGGAAGATTACCTGGTCCAACTGCGTGACAAGGCGCTCCTCGATCACCCTTCATTGCAGGGCCGAGGTGCGACCCTCTCCCCCACGGACCACGAGCTCCACGTGGCCCGTACCTTTATCCTTAGCTACCAGCGCATGGACCCCGCCGACGAGACCGACGCCCTGGCCCTGGCGCTGCTGGGCCGGGCGGCATATTTTGCCCCAGGCGAGCCGATCCCGCGTGAGTTGCTGGTGGCTACACTGGGCCGGGACGACGACCCGGAGAGGGCTTTGCAAATTGAGGATGGGTTGGCGCGGTTGGTGGAGTTAGGTTTGCTGGAAGCGGAAGCTGAAGGGGCATTGCGCCTGCACCGCCTCGTGAGCGCCTTTGTGCGTGGGGTGGCAGCCGACGCCGAGGCCCAAAGGTCGGTGGAGGAGGCGCTGTTCGCAGAGGCCAACCGCCTGAACGAGGCTGGCTACCCGGCGCCGCTGCTGGCCTGGCAAGTGCACCTACGAACCGTGACCGATGCAGCGCAGAAGCGGGAGGATGAGCGGGCGGCAGGGTTGTGTAATGAATTGGGCTATTATCTGCGTATGATCGGCGACTACGCCGGGGCGCGCCTATACCTGGAGCAGGCCTTACGCATCCGGGAGAAGGTGCTGGGCGGGGAGCACCCCGACACCGCCACCAGCCTCAACATTCTGGGCAGGCTGCTCAAGGATATGGGAGACCTGGCCGGGGCGCGCCCCTACTTAGAGCGGGCCTTACGCATCCAGGAGCAGGTGCTGGGCAGCGAGCACCCCGACACCGCCATCAGCTGGACATGCGCAAGCTGTCCCCCGCCGACTGGTACGGGTGCTGGGCAGCGAGCACCCCGACACCGCCATCAGCCTCGACGATCTGGGCTCTTTGCTCAAGGCTCAGGGCGGCCTGGCCGGGGCACGCCCCTACTATGAGCGGGCCTTACGCATCCGGGAGCAGGTGCTGGGCGCAGAGCACCCCGACACCGCCACCATTCTCAACAATCTGGGCTCTCTGCTCCAGGATATGGGCGACCTGGCCGCGGCACGCCCCTACTATGAGCGGGCCTTACGCATCAAGGAAAAGGTGCTGGGCGCAGAGCACCCCGACACCGCCACCAGCCTCAACAATCTGGGCTCTCTGCTCCAGGATATGGGCGACCTGGCCGGGGCGCGCCCCTACTATGAGCGGGCCTTACGCATCAAGGAAAAGGTGCTGGGCGGGGAGCACCCCAGCACGGCCCTAAGCCTCAACAATCTGGGCTTTCTGCTCCAGGCTCAGGGCGACCTGGCCGGGGCGCACCCCTACTTAGAGCGGGCCTTACGCATCTTCGAAGCCCGGCTCGGCCCGGATCATCCCTACACACGCATCGTGCGAGATAACCTCGCCAGGCTAAACGCCTCGCTCAAGGACTAGGTTCTGTTGACATTTCGGATTATGTCATTCCCTGGCCCGCTGGCGCAGTCCACCTGCCCGTCCTGGCTTCCCGGCCCGCTGGCGCAGTCCAGGACGGGCCGCCACGCGGGCCAGGGTGCCGCGCCGACAGGTGCAGGCAGG
>CAYTNQ010000188.1:0-8961 GCA_964439175.1 uncultured Anaerolineales bacterium
GAATAGCCTGGGCGAGATTGACCGCCCCCATGATCTTGTCGATGTCGGGAGCTGGGGCGGCGATTGCGCCTTCTGCGGGGGGAGTCCAGTGCTCAAAATAAGCTCTGGTAGCAACATCGACGGAATTGGGATCCTGGCGATAGCGCTCGTAGAGATCTAATACATAACCTGCATTGGGACCTTGAAAATCGTTCCAGATGTCCATTTCCCGCCTCGATGGAGGATCATACTAAGACACTCGTTCCGTTCAATTGGGGCAAAGAACCCCGGTTTTTCGTCCAAGACTTAATTATAATACTACAAACAACTCGTGCCAATGTTTCCAGCCTGCCGGGTGCATTTCACTTCGGGGGCAGACCTAACCCCCGGCCCCTTCCTCCCTTGGAGGGACAGGCTGCCAGGGAAGGGAAGAGATTGCCCCCCTCCCCGGCGCGGGGAGGGGCTGGGGAGGGGTCTGCCCCAAAACTGAAATACGCCCCAGCCTGCCCCCACACCCAGGAATGGTCGGCTCAGCTACCGTACCAATAACACCGGACAGGTTACCTCGTCCAACAATACCAAAAGCCCCTCGCTTTGCACCCGCGAACGCTGGCCAGGCAACACTAACACACCGCTCCCTTCTGCGTCCACGATGCGCGGTAGATGCTGCACATCGGCTCCAACCAGCCAGCGGTAGCGCGCCTCCAACCCTCGTTCCCGCAGCCATTTAGCGACGTTTGTTTGAAGCTCCCGGGCTGCGTCCGGCCCATCGGCCAAGATGAGCACGGTCAGATAGCCATTCTTTCCTCGTACCAGGCGGATGGCTGCAGACAGCGCCTTCTGAGCTATCGTCGAACCATCGTAAACAACCAGGATTGGCAAACTCAAGCGAACCCCTTCCTGGAGAATCAAAGTGAGACAAGTCGCCTGGGACAGGACCGCTCGCGCAGTGGAACCCAGGTGTCTGCGTCCTGTTAAGGACCACCCCACTTTGCCTAAGATGACCAGATCCGCTTCCGACGCGGCTGTCAGCAATTCTGCGGCGATCACACCCCGGGCAACTCGAAAAGACCAGGGCACCTGGGCACGTCCTGCGGCTAGCGCCAGAGCCCGGCGCGCCCGGCTGGCCTGCGCCCGAAGCTCCCTTTCAACTTCCCGGATATCCAGCCGACGGCGGGTCGTTGAGAAGCCTCCCATCTCTAGAGCAAAAGGCAACTCGGCCAGGCGCAGAAGATTGATGTCTTCGACAAACAGGCCCAACAGTTCAGCTTTGAGACCAGCAGCCAGTTCAGCCGCTGCCTCAAGGGTCACTAAACTATAGGACGAGGCGTCCAGGGCCACCAAAATATGTCGAAGCGCCGGCTCTAGCTCCCCATTTTCACTCATGCTACACGCTCCTTTGTCTTAAACTCAAACGTTCGGGGGCGCAGCATTGATATAACGCCCTTGTATCTATCTCCTTGATGCTTTCCATTTTATCCTGGCCTCCTCATGATTTCACGCCGACCAACTGATCGGCGAGGATCAGCCAGGCGCTCCTGCTTTCGGCGTGTCGCAGGCGGTTCGGGCCGTATTGTTTTCGCCTTCGATTTATCTCTGCGGCGGCGAGCCTGCTCTTGGCGGGGACATCGAGGGCTTCGAGAACCTCCTGCCAAGAGCGGGACCAAGGCCTATTTGTCCTCGGTGTCGATAAAGACTTCGTCATTTCCCTATCTTTTTAGCTATGTCCACTGCCTCTCTAATCATCTGGTTGGTATAGCCCCATTCGTTATCATACCAACTCATTACCTTCACCAGGTCGCCATCCACCACCTGGGTCATACCAAGATCGACAACTGAGGCTCGAGGATCCTTGACGATGTCAGAGGAGACGATGGGATCCTCCGCTACGCCTAAGATGCCTTTGTATCTGTCGCTCTCCGCTTCTTCTCTGAATATTCGGTTAACTTCGTCGACGGTCGTTTCACGCTCGACCAAGAAAACGATATCGGCCAGGGATCCTACGGGAACCGGGCCACGTACTGCAACGCCGTCAAATTTCCCCTCATATTGGGGCAGAGCTTTGGTAGTCGCTATGGCGGCTCCCGTTGAGGTGGGTATGAAGTTGGCCGCACCCGCTCTCCCCCTTCTTACGTTTTTATTTGGTCCATCCACTATGGCTTGGGACGCAGTATAGGCATGGACAGCGGTCATAATCGCCTTCTTAACGCCGATTCTTCTTCCCATGATCTCAATAACGGGCGTGATGCAGTTTGTGGTGCAGCTTGCGCAGGATATTATCTGCATCGAATCCCCTCCAGGAGTATTGACGCCGTGGACCACCGTAGGGACCTCTCCCCCCTTGGCCGGAGCGGAGAGGATCACATACCTGGCACCGGCCTCCAGGTGCTTCCTCAAGTCCCCTTCATTGGTAAAGACGCCAGTGCACTCAAAAACAATGTCGATCCCCAAATCGCCCCAAGGCAGTTGAGTCGGGTCTTTTTGGTGCAGGGTCTTTAATGTCTTACCCCCTACCACCAGGTGATCGCCATCCACTTTTACGCTTCTTTCATACCTGCCATAAACCGTGTCATATTTCAGCAGGTACGCCAGGTTATCGGCTGGAACCAGGTCATTAACGGCTACCAACTCTAACTCCGGAGTATCGAGTACGATCCTGAAAGCCGCTCTTCCTATCCTCCCCAAACCATTGATCGCTACCTTAGCCATGATCTATCTCCTTTCGAGATTATAGTATGAATCAAACTCTTGCTTTTTCCTTCGCCATGCATTATCATTCGCCCGGTGAGGATCGGCAGATACTTGCCGCCACTATCCATCTTATCACGCCACGGGTCACATTGACCATATATCCCGATACAGAAAAGCGATACAAAGTGGGATACATTTGGCATTAAAAACTAACCTAAAGCTATGCCTCCACTAACACGTTGGTTTATCAAAGCCGGCCTGGTCTATTTTGTAGCTGCGCTGCTGGTGGGTATGGCCCTGGCAGCGCGAGCTGTTTGGAGCCTACCTGCAATCGTTGCTGCCCTGGGACCAGTCTATTTCCACCTGTTTATGGTAGGTTGGGTCACGCAACTAATCTTCGGTGTGGTCTACTGGATGTTCCCCAAGTACTCCAAGGAAAAACCCCATGGGAATGAGGCTCTATGGCTGGCCACGCTTTGGTTGTTAAACATTGGCTTGTTGCTGCGGGTGATAGGGGAGCCGTTGCACACCCTTCGCCCTGAGGCATTATGGGGCTGGCTACTAGCTCTGTCGGCGCTCTTACAGTGGTTGGCCGGGTTGGGATTTGCACTCAACACCTGGGGGCGGACAAAGGAAAGATAGGATGCCACGCCTGAGTTGCTGGTTCATCCGGGCTTCTCTGATCTACCTGGTGCTCGGGTTCACCCTTGGCGCGTTGCTGCTCTTCCAAAAAGGTGTACCCTTGTATCCAGCACTGTGGACTTTGCTGCCGGCACACATTGAGTTCTTACTGTTCGGGTGGACAGTGCAGTTAGCGCTGGGGGTTGGCTTTTGGATATTTCCCCGCTTCTGGCGCTCTCGGGGCAATGAGAAACCGGCCTGGCTGGCCTTAATTCTGCTCAACGTCGGGGTGTGGCTGGTCGCCGTCGGCTCGATATCAGGAATTCCAGCCTTGATCGCTCTCCTGGGACGATCGGCCGAGGCGGGGGCAGCGCTGGCCTTCGTAGTCCACGCCTGGCCACGCATCAAGCCGCCGGGGGCATGAGGAGTTGTCTGAAAATGCGAGTGCTCATCGTAGCAAACGACCCCCTGGCCCGGGCCGGATTGGCGGCACTGCTGGCCGACCAGCCGGGGTGCACCGTCGTTGGCCAGGTAGCTGAGGACACTGACCTGCTGGCCGCACTGAACGTGCACCGCCCCGACGTGATTGTGTGGGACCTGGGCTGGGACGCCACGCTGGCCACCTCGACTTCTCCTGCGACACGTCTGGAACGCCTGTCGGACCTGGAAGGTGCCACTCCTCCTGTCGTAGCGTTGCTCCCCGACGAAACCCACGCTACCGAAGCCCGGATCGCCGGCGCCCTCGGCATCCTGCTACGGGATACAGACGCAGAGCACCTGGTAGCCGCCCTAATAGCTGCTGCTCAGAAGCTGGTGGTGCTCGATCCCTCGCTGGTTCCCACTATGCTGGCAACCGGGGACCAGTCGCCCTCTCGGATGGTCGAAGAGTTAACCCCGCGTGAATTAGAGGTCCTTCAACTCCTGGCCGAAGGTCTGCCCAACAAGACCATCGCCCACCAACTGGGTATCAGCGAGCACACCGTCAAATTTCACGTCAACGCCATTATGGGCAAGCTGGGCGCTCAGAGCCGGACCGAGGCCGTCGTCCTTGCTACCCGGATGGGATTGATCCTCCTCTGACCTACCCATTTTTCCAGGATGCCTCCTCACCAAATGGGGGATGTGTCGTGCCCCTTCCCTATGGTAAACTGTAGCCAAGTGGATATGATGAAGTAAATAGTCAGTAGGAGGTCAAACTGTGACAGAGGTTTTGCAAGAACTATCCAATACTCTAGCAGCGACAGTCGAAGTTGCAGGCCCAAGCGTGGTCCGGGTAGAAGCGCGGCGCCGTTTGCCTGCCAGCGGTATTATCTGGTCATCCGACGGTGTCATCGTCACCGCTTACCACGTCGTCGAGCGCGACGAGAACATCAGCGTGGGTTTGCCGGATGGCCAAAGCGTCCCGGCGACTCTGGTCGGCCGCGACCCGACCACAGACCTGGCTGTGCTGCGCGCCCAAGCATCCACGACGAACGAGGCACAACCAGCCAGCCTGACGCCGCCTACTTGGGCCGACCCTGATGACCTGCGTGTAGGGCACCTGGTACTGGCATTGGGTCGCCCCGGACGGACCGTCCAGGCGACGCTAGGTGTCGTCAGTGCTCTGGGTGGAAGTTGGCGTACGCCGGCTGGCGGCCGAATGGACCGTTACCTGCAGACAGATGTAGTCATGTATCCCGGATTCTCCGGTGGTCCGCTGGTAGACTCGGCTGGGCAAGTGCTGGGACTCAACACCTCGGCCCTGCTACGAGGAATCAGCCTGACGGTACCAACTCCCACCCTAAGTGAGGTAGTGCAGACGCTGCTAACCCACGGACGCATGCGCCGGGGCTACCTGGGGGTGGGAGCCCAGACAGTACGCCTGCCGGCCGGACTGGGACAACAACTCAGCCAGGAGACGGGGTTGTTGTTGATCTCTGTCGAACCGGACAGCCCAGCCGATCAGGGAGGGCTGCTTCTGGGCGACACGATTATTACTTTGGATGGCCAGCCGATCCACCATATGGACGACTTGCTGGCTCTTCTGAGCAGTGATCGGGTTGGTGAGACAGTGCCAGTACGTATCGTGCGTGGTGGCCAGGTGCAGGAGCTGAAAATTGTTGTTGGCGAACGCACTTAAGTGCAAGCAAACTGAGGCTCTTCGGATGACGGACCGCTACTGGCGGAGGCAAATATGTCCGACCTGTTACAACAATTAAACGCCGAGATGGCAACTATAGTGGAGGGTGTGTGGCATAGTATGGTGCACATCCATAACGGCCGAGGCGGCGCTGGCGCGGGGACTGTCTGGCATCCCGATGGGCTGATCCTTACCAACGCTCACGTCGCAGGTCGCCGCTCACTGAAAGTCACCCTGTCGGATGGGCGCACCTTGCCAGCGCGGCTGCTGGCGTACGACGCAACCCATGATCTCGCTGCCCTGGCCGTAGACGCCATCGGCCTGCCGGCCATCGAGTTGGGCGACTCGAGACAACTTCAGCCCGGGCAATGGGTACTGGCACTGGGACATCCCTGGGGTGTGCCAGGCGCCGTCACGGCCGGCGTGGTGATCGGGGTGGGACCACTGCCAGAAATAGCAACGCCACAGCGCGAACTGATTCACCTCGGGTTACACCTGCGGCCGGGGCACTCGGGTGGTCCACTGGTAGACGTACGCGGCCGCCTGGTGGGCATCAACACCATGATGGCCGGGCCAGACGTGGGGGTGGCAGTGCCAGTCCATGTGGTCAAAGCTTTTCTGCATCAGGCCTTGGAGCCGCAGAAGGCAGCCTCTCTGAACTGACGGGGCATTTTTCACAAAAGCCGGGCACTTCCTCCAAAACAGTAGGGGGCATCCCCTCGCGGGTGCCCCTACAACCCTATTTTGAACACACCCAAGGGATTTCTCCAGGCCGAAGCAGCAACCCAGAGTTACACGTGCTACAGTCCAGCAAACAAGTCAGGTAGCTGCAAACCAGGTCCAGGTTCAGGCCAGGCCATAGCAAAGTACTCGCGGCTCATCATCTCTTTCATCACGTTATGGGGCAAACGCCGAAAGAGATTGTCCGGACCGAACTGGGTGCGATGGCAATTCAATGCTGTCCATTTGGCCTCAATGCTGCCTGTCACGTCTATGGTCACGTGAACCTGATCGTCAGGCCAACCAGCTCCGTCCTCCTCAAAGCGGTCGAATTGGCTGGTGTCCACCCCCATTGCGTTCAGCCGGTCACGCATCTCCAGGAAAAAGGAACGAGGGATGGCAGTGTAAAACAGGCGCGCCGGCTGCCAGGGGGGTCCCTGGTCGGGATAACGCGCCGGATCGGCAGCAGCGTGGAAGGCGGTCACCGCATGACGTTGAATAGCCACGTGGTCGGGATGACCGTAGCCGCCGTTGGGCTCGAAAGTGACGACGACTTGGGGCCGCAGGCGACGGATGACGCCCACCAGCCGGCTGATTACGTCCTCGGCAGGGGCATTCATGAAGGCGCGAGGGTCATCGTTTTCGGGTGTGCCAGCCATGCCAGAGTCACGATAGCCCAGAAAGATAAGCTCGGCTATCCCCAGGCTTTGGGCGGCACAGCGCAACTCGGTTTCGCGCACCTGGCCTAATGTCTCAGGTGTGGCTAGATCACGGTCGGCAATTTCGCCCACTTCTCCTCGGGTGGCGCAGACCAGAGCCACGCGTGTCCCTGTGGTCGCATAATGGGCCAGGGTACCGCCAGTGCCGAAAGCCTCGTCATCAGGATGGGCAAACATAGCTAACAAAGTATTATGTTCGTTGTTCTGAGTTATCATCATCAGAGAGTTTCTCCCATTAATGAACGGAGCCTGGATGGGCATTGGGATGAATCACAAAGGTTTGCATATAATTGCTCCTATCAGTGGGGCGAGGGGGCTCCGTGAGCCTGCAATAAGTGCCATTTTTCAGCCCAGGACGCCAGAGAGTCCAGGATCGGCAACAGGTCCCGCCCTTTGTCGGTCAGTTCATATTTTACATGGGGAGGCGCGTCAGAGATGGGCAGACGAAGAATCAGTCCCTGCTCCTCCAGAAACTTGAGCCGTTGTGAGAGCGTGGTCGGATTGACACCGCCCACAAGATCCTGCAACTCACAAAAGCGACGGGGCTCACGCAAATGATAGATGATTTGCAACGTCCACCGTGCGCCCAAAATACGGGCTGTAGCCGTTACCGGACACACAAGCTCAGGGGTCATTGTTTTTCCCCTCATGTAGATATATACTATAGAATATATAGTAAATTAAGCCATAAAAAGAAGGGTCTCTGAGCCCCATAGTACTATAATAAATATAGCATTGGAACATATTATACACACATCTGACAATCCGTCAAGGGAGATTGTTGCAATTGTAAGCACAGCCGCCCGTTGAAAATTTCTTGAAGTTATTGTATAGTGATGCCCGTGAGTCTGGCTGACCGGGGTTAATACCTAATATGCCGACAAGTAATCCCCATTTCGACCTGGCCATTATCATCGTCAGTTACAACACCCGCGACATGCTGCGCGCCTGCCTGCACTCGGTGTACTCTGGGCTGCCCCAGGCGGGCCTCGACGTGCAGGTATGGATAGTAGACAACGCCTCATCCGACGGGAGTCCCGGTATGGTGCGTGCTGAGTTCCCCCAGACCCGCCTGTTGGCTATGGACCACAACCTGGGCTTTGCCAGTGCCAACAACGTGGCACTCCGCGAACTGGGTTTTGACGCATCTTCCGGCTCCCAATCTCTCCCGGCTCCCAGGCTCGTCCTCTTCCTCAATCCCGACACCGAGATAGAGGGAAGCGCATTGACGAAAATGGCTCGTGCATTACGCACCGTAGAAAAAGCCGGCGTGGTTGGCGCCAGTCTGGTTTATCCCGACGGCCGTTTCCAGCACAGCGCCTTTCGCTTCCCGACGCTATGGCAGATCTGGTTCGATTTTTTCCCTCGACCGGCCCGTCTCCTGAACTCACGACTCAACGGACGTTATCCACGCAGGCTGTACGAGGCTGGTCGGCCTTTTGCTATGGACCATCCGCTGGGCGCGGCCATGATGACCCGCGCTGACGTCATTCAGCGGGTTGGCCTGATGGACGAAGGGTTCTTTATGTACGCTGAAGAAGTCGACTGGTGTATGCGAGTCAAAAAAGCGGGGTGGAACGTTTATTGCGTTCCGACTGCCAAAATTGTGCATCACGCAGGGGGCAGCACGCGCCAGTTCCGCGACGAGATGTTTGTCGCCTTGTGGCGCAGCCGGTTCCGCCTATTCAATAAACACTATGGGCCAGTCTTCAACCTGACCGCTCGTCTGTTGGTACGGCTGGGGCTGTGGGCCGAGATGCGCCGCGCCTGGCAGTCCCAAAGCGGCGAAGCGTTGCAACGGCGGCTAGTCGCTTATCGCCAGGTACGCAAGCTGACAGATATCAGCTAAGTGCAAAACTTGTGTGTTTGTGCTTAGAAAGTCTCCATCCGCTGCCCAGTTCAGTTATACTCGTTAAGGATAGAAACCCACGTTTTTGCAGCCACCATTAGGTCAAAAAACGGGGATTTTCAACCTTAACGGGTATACTGAAACGCTCCGTAGCGCGCCCCACGACATCTCGCAGGCGTTTCTGTATGCCGTCCGGCAGTGGCTGCGACCGGTGTTCGGCCAGAATCTGCTCTACTCGGTCGGCCGCCCGCTGACCAAGATCC
>CAYTNQ010000189.1:0-8943 GCA_964439175.1 uncultured Anaerolineales bacterium
TTAAGGACGTACTGTATCTGAAGTGAGGAGGCTTTCCGATGGCTGAACTGATCACGATGCCCAAATTGGGCTTTGACATGGCCGAAGGGACCCTGGTAGAGTGGGTCAAACATGCCGGCGATGAGGTCGGCAAAGGAGATGTCATCGCCATCATTGAGACAGACAAAGCGAATGTGGAGGTTACATCCTTTCAGTCAGGCGTCCTGCGCCAGCTTCTAATCGAAGAGGGCACGAGTGTGCCTGTGGGTGAGCCTATCGCGGTGATTGGTGGCGCCGATGAGGAGATCGACCTGGCTGAGCTCGGCGCGGAAGAGGTGGCTGCCCCGGAAGAAGAAGTGAGCACCGAAGTCCCAGAGGAAGAGGAGGCAGCGCCTCCAGCTCCGACGGCTGAAGAGGAGGGCCGGATCCCTGCTTCACCCGTCGCACGTCGCATGGCCGAAGAGTTGGGCATAAACCTGGATCAGGTACAGGGCAGCGGGCCAGGGGGCCGAATCATCAAGCGAGATATCCAAGAGCATCTGAAAGAACGGGAGAAAGCGCCTGAGAAAGCCCCGACGCCGCCCATTCCAACGCCCTCATACGAACCTACTGGGGAGGAATATCACGCTGAGCCTCTATCGCGCATGTGGCAAACAATCGGCCGTCGCATGACCGAGAGCAAGCAGCAGGTACCTCATTTCTACGTCACCATCGAAGTCGATATGGAAGGAGCTATGGCTCTACGCCAACAACTAAACACGATGCTGCCTGAAGATGAGAAGATTTCAGTTAATGACCTGATTGTCAAGGCGGCTGCGGTCGCGTTGAAGGATTTCCCCAATTTGAATGCCTCCTTTGCCGGGGAGGAAATCCACGTCCACAATCGAATCAACATCGGCATCGCTGTGGCCCGTGAGACGGGACTGCTGACGACGGTGGTCAAGGACTGTGACCAGAAGCCACTGACGCAGATCGCACGAGAGGCGCACGAACTTATCAGCCGGGCGCGAGCAGGCCGCATGCGGCCTGAGGATATGTTGGGCGGCACCTTCACCGTCAGCAACCTGGGCATGTTTGACGTCGAGGATTTCGTAGCGATTATCAACCCGCCTCAGGCAGCTATCCTGGCGCTCGGCGCGGTCAAGCGCATCCCCGTGGTCAATGAAGATGGAGAGTTGACGGTGGGCACCCGGCTAAAGGCCACCATCTCCGCCGATCACCGGGTGACCGATGGCGCCGAAGCGGCCCAGTTCTTGCAGGCTTTTAAGGCGGTTCTTGAACAGCCAATGCGGCTTATGCTGTGAGGTAACTACCAACCTTTCCTGGTCTGCCCTCGAGCTAACGCCTTGGGTTATCACCTTCTGTCTTTGCTGGCTTACTTCCCCGCGACAGCCACCACAGGCCGATGAACGTGCCGATACCCAGCACCAGCAATGCTAACAGTTTGAAGAGCCGGGATGACACCACGAGGGCCAACCCGCCGAAGAAGAGGCAGAAGAGATAATAAAGAAGGACAATTTGCTGCTGGCTCAGCCCCAGATCCAGCAGGCGGTGATGAAGGTGGTCGCGCCCGGCGTGGGCCGGCGATTCGCCTCGCCGCCAACGACTGACGATCAGCCAGGCGACATCCACGATGGGCACACCCATGACCAACAGCGCCGTGGCGATGCGGGCCGGGGCCAGGATCGAAAGGGTGGCTAGCGCATAACCCAGCACCATAGCGCCGGCGGTCCCCATAAAGACCCGGGCCGGATGAAAATTAAAAGGGAGAAAACCCAGACACGCCCCGGCCAGCGCCGTAGGGAAAAGAGCGATCTCCAACTGGCCCAACTGATACGAATGGATGGCGAACAAGGCAGCCGCGATAAACCCCACCCCAGCCGCCAGGCCGTCCAGGCCATCCAGCCAGTTGACCGTGTTCATCATACCCATCACCCAAAAGAGGGTGACGGCGACAACGACCCCCCATCCCAAAAAGGGCAGCGCTTGCGGAATGATGACGAGATGATCGGTGAGTGGATTGGTGAAACGCTCGATGAAGACCGTGCCGGCGATAGCAATGAGCGCCGCTGCAGCCTGCGCGGCGAACTGCGGCCAGGGGGATAATTGGCGCCGGTCGTCCCACATCCCAAAAAGGAATACAAAAACCGCTCCAAGCAAGACCGCCATCAGACGGCGTACATCCTGATCATCGGCCGGTGGCCACACAATCAAGGCCAGCGCTGCGGCACCAATGAAACCACCAAACAGGGCAATGCCGCCCATGCGCGGCACATTGCCGGCGTGGACACGCCGCCCTCCTGGCGGGTCCACTGCCTGCAGGTGACATCCAACCCACGCGCTGAGCGGGGTCAGGCTCAAGGCCAGGATAAAGCTAACAGCGAAAACGATAACAAATGCCATAGTCAGGTAGACGGCGGCGGCCGGGAAATGGCCCTATGCATAGCCACTTCAGCCGGTGCCAAACTGCCGGTCGCCGGCATCTCCCAGGCCAGGTACGATGAAGCCAATCTCGTTCAGGTGACTATCAATCGCGGCGATGTAAATCGGCACGTCGGGGTGAGCCTCGTGTAAGGCTTCGATGCCTTCGGGGGCAGCGATGATCCCTACAAACTTGATGCGTTGCGCGCCCCATTTCTTGAGGATATCCACCGTTGCCACCGCCGATCCGCCAGTCGCCAGCATCGGGTCGAGGATCAGGCAGACCTGCACCGTGGGATCTACCGGCAGCTTGTTGTAATATTGCACCGGTCGCAACGTTTTCTCGTCGCGATACAGGCCGATGTGCCACACTTCAGCGCCAGGCATCATCTCCCACACACCATCCACCATCCCCAGCCCAGCTCGCAGGATGGGCACCAATCCAATCTTCTCTCGCAATAAGGCCCCCGACGCGACTCCCATAGGTGTCACCACCTGCGTGTCGTCGAGGGCCAGGTCGGCCGTGGCTTCGTAGGCCAGGAGCATGGCAATCTCCCTGATAAGCTCCCGGAACTTTTTGGGCTTGGTTGCCTTGTCGCGCAACTTGGTCAACTTGTGCTTGACCAGCGGATGTTTGGACAAAAAAATGTTATCCATTTGCCGTCACCCTTCTTTCATCAGTTTGTCGGCCTCCAGTCGCAAAATGGCCCAGGCTCTATGGCCCGGGCCTCGCAGAGAAGCCAGTTGATTATACTCAACCCCGCCTCAATTGACAAACCTTGTGCAGGTGGTCCATATCAGTGTATAATGCGGTTCGCTATGGATGATCCTCTAACGATGTTCGGATTTCTTTCCATCTTTCACGTCATCGGCGCGGTGGCCCTGGCCAACGGCCTGCGCACGGTGTGGCGCGGGCTGCGCGACAAGGACCTAAAGGCGAGCAGCGGGCTTTTCTTCGTGCTATGGGGGACGATGTTTGGCTGTATGCCCTTTGCTTTTGGACTCGGACTGGCGGCTGACAAGGAGGGGGGAACGCCTTTTGTGCTGCTGGGCGAAGCGCTCGTCTGGGGAAGCGCGTTCCTGATCGCTTTGCTGGCCTGGGATGAAATCCTGGACTGGCTGCGGCCATTTCTGCATCCTGATATCCTTCTCATCGCTCTCGGGGGAATATTCATGCTGGTCGGCATGGGAGCAGGTGGCCTGATAGTCCAAGACGATCCGCAATCCGGGTTGCTGTCGGGAGGCGTCTCCGTCCTGGCCGGTGGTCTCATGTTTGCTATGGGTGTCAGGCGTTTGTTGAAGCAGATTCGCTGAGAAAGACTCGGAATCGTGGGGCAGACTTTCCAGTCTGCCCCACCCTATCTTTCAGGCACACGCTCGGGAGCGATGCGCAGGTAATCAGTGGTCTTTTGGCCCAGCAGCCCGGCCACCAGGTGATAGAGCGCATAGAGCTCCATGGCAAAGGGGAGGTAGCCGCCGTAACCCAGCAGCGGCATCTCGAAGATGTGCCAGAAACCAATCCAGGGCACGGTGTACACCCACTTGGGGTAGGAAAAATAGTTCCACATTTCCCAGAAGAAACCACATACCAGCCCGGCCAGCCAAAGGGCGATCACCGGCCGCCAATCGCCGCTGCGGGTCCATTCTGCCAGCGAACGATGGCCCAACCAGACGTTAACCGGCTCGACGACGAAGTAGCCCCATAGCCAAATGAAGGGGAAAAAATAAAGAGGCCAGGCCATCATCAGGGCAAACATGGCCAGTCCTAATGCGAAGAAGATGAGGGTGGTACGACGGGTAGGGCGAATGGCCGGCCCACGCCCCAAGCGCCGGAGGAACCCAAAACTCGCCATCAATTCGGCCGTACCAAAGACGGCCGGCATCACCGTAGAGAAGCTGAGGCTGGCCAGCAATCCGTATTGCAGATTGGTGAAGAGCTCGCGGCCGACGTAGTGCCAGTTCTGGGTGCGCCCGTCGATGGCCTCGAAGAGCCACCATACGGGCGCCGACACCACAAACAGCCCGACGTATTTGCGCCAATCGCGGGTCAGCAGCGAGGTACCGCGCCGGTAGAAGACCCAAGCATCCACGGTGAGACTATAACCCAACCACAAGGGGAAGAAGCCCCACTGGGTGCGAGGGCCGGTTAGCAGCCAGTTCAGCGGCCAGAAGATGGCGATGAGCCCCAAACCCAGCCATCCGTGAAGGGCGAATCGGGGACGGGAAGTATCGACAGGTAGAATACGATCGGTCATAGTTATCCTTAACTGTAACTACTCAGCCTGAAGGTGCCCGGCACTTCAAGTGTAAGAATGACCCTGTCTGGGCCGTTACTGGCCGCCCGATTGCACCGTAAAGGCCGCAAAAGTGCCGGGCACCTGAGTAGTTATCCTCAACTATAATGTGAAATCCGCAATATGATAAGGAGTATATCACATCTGGTAGGAGACGCAATCCAGTGAGCTTCAAAGTAGACCTCTCAAATCAAGTCGCCCTGGTCACAGGTGCGGGCCGGGGCATTGGACGGGCCATTGCACTGGCGCTGGGCGAGGCGGGCGGGCGCGTCTGCGTCAACGACATCAACCCCGACACAGCGTACGCTACGGCCAACGACATTCTGACCCGTGGCGGCCAGGCCTTCGATTACGTAGCCGACGTGTCCAACAAGTTGCAGGTCGGTCCGATGATCGAAGCGATTCGCGACCGCTGGGACCGGCTCGACATCGTGGTCAATAACGCTGGCGTCGAACCCAAAGCCTCAGTGCTGATGCTGGATGAGTGGGATTGGGACCGCACTCTCAGCGTCAACCTCAAAGGGACGTTCCTGTGCACCCAACTGGCCGGGCGCGTGATGCAGGATCAAGGAGGCGGCGTCATTGTCAACATCGCCAGCATCGCCGGACACAAGAGCCCGCTGCCCAATGCCAGCGCCTACTGCGCCAGCAAGGCGGGCGTGGTGGGCTTCACCCGCGAATGCGCTCGCGAGTTCGCCGCTTACAATATCCGGGTGAACGCGGTCTGCCCCGGCGTCATCGTCACGCCGATGACCGAAAGGTCGCGGAACGACCCGGATATTATGCGAAAATGGCTAGAAGATATCCCCCAGAAACGCCTGGGGGAAGCGGAGGAAGTTGCGGCTGCGGTCCTCTTCCTCTGCTCTGAGGCGGCCAGCTATGTCACCGGCCAGGCGCTGGTTGTGGATGGGGGGAAGGTGATGGGGTAGAGGGGGGATTGGGGATTGGGTATTGGGTATTGGGGATTGGGAGAGTGGGAGAGTGGAGAGATGGTGATTGAGGTGAAGATGGGGGATCCGTTGTGGAAGGCGGTGGGTGAGCGACGGGTTGCGCTGGAAGTGGAGGATGGCGCTACGGTGGCTGACGCGCTGGCACGTCTGCGGGCGGCTTATCCCCAATTTGGAGCAGCTCTGGATGCGGGCAGCACGCGGATGGGCATACCCTTCAATTTCTTCGTCAACCGCAGGCTGGTGAAGGAGAGGGAGCTGGCCCAGCGCAAGCTGAAGGCGGGGGATACGTTGCATATCCTGGCGCCGATCGTGGGAGGCAGTGGTAGAAAAAATGGGTCGATTCTCGCGTGAATTCTTTGCCCGTGATACGTTAGCTGTGGCCCGCGAGTTGCTGGGGACGCGGCTGGTGCGCATGCTGGACGGAGAGCGTCTCAGCGGGATCATCGTGGAGTGCGAGGCGTACATTGGGGAGGATGACACGGCCTGCCACGCCAGCAAGGGACGGACTGCGCGCAACGAAGTGATGTTCGGACCGCCGGGTTATGCCTACGTGTATTTTACCTATGGCATGCATTGGATGCTGAATGTGGTCACGGAGATAGAGGGCTTTCCGGCGGCAGTGTTGGTGCGGGCCATCGAGCCAATGGAAGGGGTCGAGACCATGCGCGTCCTGCGCGAGTCCAAAGGCAACCCGCGCAGGGAGAGGGATTTGACCAGCGGTCCGGCCCGCCTGACCCAGGCACTGGCGATTGACAGAACGCTCAATGGGACTGACCTGGTGGCCGGGGGAGGGTTATGGCTCGAGCCGGGCGACTCCTTTCCCGACGACGCCGTGGAGCGCGGGCCGCGGATTGGCATCCGGTATGCGGCTGAGAAAGACCGGCTGGCCCGCTGGCGGTTTTGGGTGCGGGGTAATCCTTATGTGTCGCGATGAGGTGGTTTTGGGATAACGCTCCAATACTTCCAAGTTGTCCAGTCCATCGTACAGGACGGCGGCAACCTCTTCCGGGTCTACATCGCCCACATGGGCCAGAGCCATCTCGGCAATACGCCGGGCCAGTCCCTCGTCGCTGGCAGCCAGGGCTCTCAAGATGGACAGAGCATCAACGGGCAAAATGTGCTCGATGATCTGGTAGGGATCTTTCATCTTGTCCTACGTTCTTATGTCTTCATCGTGATACATGGTGGCTCACAGGGGACAAATGGCTCTTCACATATTATCGCATCTGGCAAAGAATGTCAATAGAGTGAGAGGCAAGTGATGTGTAGTATTGCAAATTAGACGATAGTAATGTATAATCCTGCTACATCAGTATGGAGGTGAGCGATGACAACCCTGACCAAGCAACCGCTTCAAATATATCTTCGTCCCGCACAGGATCAGGCCTTACGTGCCCTGGCTGAGCGCGAAGGTGTCTCGCTGGCCGAACTTATCCGGCGCAGTATCGACAAGTATCTGGCCGAGTTACCGCCGGAAGATGATCCGGCGATGGATCTGGTCGGCCTGGGCCACTCGGGGCGAGGCGATCTGTCGGTCAATCACGACCGGTACCTGGCCGAATATGAACGGGAAGGAAACGATCTGTGAGCGCGGAGTTGTTCGTGGATGCCAGCGCCTGGATCGCCCTGGCTGACGCCGATGACCAGAATTACTCCGCAGCGGCGAAGCTCTATCCCGACTTATTGAAAAACTACCGACGACTGGTCACGACCAACCTGGTTGTCGCCGAAGCTTACATTCTTATTCGTCGGGAGCTGGGACACAAGGCGGGGATGACGTTCCTAAACCGGATCAAGGCCAGCCCGCGCATCGAAAGGGTGTACGCCGATGCCGAGCTAGAGAAGCAGGCTGAAACGATTCTGGGACGCTATCAAGATCAACTTTTCAGCTATGCTGATGCCGTGAGCTTTGCCCTGATGCGGCGACGCGGGATTGAAGAGGCTTTTGCTTTCGACAAGCATTTCGTAGTGGCAGGATTTAGCCTGCTGCCTCACAAAAGTAACGTGGGGTAGGCTTTTCAGGCATCCTTTAAACACCAATCCCAGCTCCGAGCTATGCTGCCTATCGCCGGGCGGGTTATCCTGTGGGCAGTGGCTCGGTCGAATCGGGCCGCAAGATGGTCGTCCAGGAACGCATGAAGCAAGCCGGTATGCGCTGGCGGCGAGAACGGGCGCAAGCGCGGTATTAGCTCTCCGCTGTATGCTGCTCAGCGACCGCTGGGATGAGCTTTGGCAGTCTTCCATCCTTCTCCCAACTCACCTAAAATCCTGGACAGACCCCGTAGTCATTGAGACCAGCAATTCCAAATTTGAACCATTCGGGGAAGAAGATGGTTGAATTTGGCCAGAATTGGGCCGACTATTCCCTAATTTGACCCTGTCTTTTAGCTAATGTGGGATGTTGAGTTGGTCTGAGTCGCCAAATTTGGAATTGCTGCATTGAGACTTTGCGGATTTTCAAAATCGGGTATAATGGTATCGGGACTGATGAAGCGGTTAAGATAAGGATCATAATACCGCGCCCGCAGGTAAAGCATCCCCGCCTCGGAGTCCCACCACTCCCCGGTGTACCCGAAGTCACTCTCACCGGAACCAGAAGTCTCGAACGGGACCCCAAACGGGTCGTAGCTCTGGGCCAGATCCACCTGGTTGTCAGAACCAACCAGTTGGCGCACGGAACCCAGATGATCTGGTAAGATGTACGTCCACGCACCAGAGTCCTGCTGCGCCAGCACCTGGCCCTGTACCTGCACGTACCGCGTGCTCGCCCCACTTGTGATGGCGACGATCACTTCCGGCAGCCCACCCGCGATGTCCAACACATATTCAGTTGTCACCACCCACCGTCTGTGCCGTGCGCTGGCTGAGGCCATTGCATTCAAATTGGGTGATCGCGACCCCGCTTGCTGCACACACAAGCCGATTCGCGCCGTCTCAAGTCAACAAGAAAAAGGCGGATGGTACGTCCGCCGCACTACTTCAAGGCGTCTCGTATTCTTGACTCTAAGATGTTAGCTCTCAACGTGGTGAATATGGATGGGAAAAAGGGAAACATTGGCGCAGTTAAGAATGAAGTACGATATTTCATATTGAGCTCAATTGTCACCAGAAAGTTTTCATCCTTCTGCTGCTCAATTGTTGCCAATAACCGCTCCGTAAATATCCACCAATGTCCATTTACCTCTAATTTGCCCGCTGTCTGGAGTTCACGTACATCAAACCTATTTTGCTCAAGTATAGAGTTCTTTACTTTCCGGTAACTGAGATGTGACAAGAAGCGACTAGCAAGTCCATAATAC
>CAYTNQ010000190.1:0-8940 GCA_964439175.1 uncultured Anaerolineales bacterium
CCAGGCTGGAAGCGGCCAAACTGAAAAGTGCGGATCTGCGCCAGGCCAACCTGGAGGGGGCTGATCTGCGCGGAGCTGACTTGAGCCAGGCCGATCTGCGGGAGGCCCATCTGGCTTCGGCCAAACTGAGCGAGAGGGTGATGACCGTGCAGGGGGACTTTGACACCCGGCAAAGGACCAATCTGCAAAGGGCCAACCTGGGCACGGCCAACCTGACCGGGGCCAGTCTGGTGGGAGCCAACTTGAAGAAGGCTAACCTGAGAGAGGCGCATCTGAGCCAGGCGGATCTGGCAAACGCCGACCTGGGCGAGGCCAATCTGAAAGGGGCCAACCTGGAAGAGGTCAACCTACGCAGGGCCAACCTGCAGGGAATCAACTTAAGAGGGGCTAACCTGTCCGGGATCATGCTGAGAGGGGCCAACCTGGAAGAGATCAATCTGCAAGGGGCCGTGCTGAGAGATGCCAACCTGAAAGAGGTTAACCTGAGCCACGCCAACCTGCGCGGAGCTGACCTGACCGGGGCCAATTTGAGCCATGCCGA
Organism: uncultured Anaerolineales bacterium; assembly: GCA_964439175.1. Lineage (GTDB taxonomy): Bacteria > Chloroflexota > Anaerolineae > 4572-78 > NAK82 > CAYTNQ01. Next base: position 542 of record CAYTNQ010000190.1, read on the forward strand.
CCTGCGTGGCGCCAACCTGGGCGAGGCCAACCTGGCGTCGGTTATTTTGAATGGAACCCACTATGACGCCGACACAAAATGGCCGGCGGGACTGGTCCCATCTCTCACCAGCGCGGTTTTTGAGGCAGCCAGCCCGGCGACGATTGCCCCCGTTTTTGATTGGTGGTAGACACCTGATTTAACTGGCCGGACCGTGTTGGTGCAGGGCACCGGGAGTGTTGGGGAACCACCCCAATCTGGACAAATTGGACAGTCTGTGTAAAATTAAAGGAAAGATTCGATTGTAACGCAGCGTCTATTTGTAGGTGGACTGCGGGCTGCCGAGAAAGGGGTGTTGGCAGCCCTAAAATTTGTTGCCGACCAGGAGTTATACGAGATGAAACACAAAATTCTTAAGACCGACGAAGAGTGGAAACAACAGCTAACCCCGGAACAATACCGGATCACCCGGCAGAAGGGCACCGAAAGGCCGTTCTCGGGAGAGTATTACAACAGCAAAGAGAAGGGGATTTATCGCTGCGTGTGTTGTGGGAATGAACTATTCAGTTCGGAGACAAAATACGACTCTGGCACGGGCTGGCCGAGCTTTTGGTCCCCTATCAGGGAAGAGAACGTAAGGGATGAGCCCGACGACAGCCTGTTTATGCGCAGGACGGAGGTACTGTGCGCTGAGTGTGGCGCGCATCTCGGTCACGTCTTCGACGATGGGCCAGCGCCGACCGGTAAGCGCTACTGCATCAATTCGGTTGCCCTCGAACGGGTCAAAGAAGAAGACGCCGACTCCGGCGAAAGGTAGCTTCATAGGCCTCTTGTAGCGAGTTGTTTCTGAACGAGTACAATGGAGCAGACTATGCAGACGAGAACGCTTGGCAATACCGACCTAAAAGTGAGCCGTCTGGGTGCAGGCCTGTCAGAGCTTGGGTACAGGCTGACTGTGGATGATGAAGCAGAAGCCGCCCGGGTCCTTAACGCGGCGCTGGACGGAGGCGTTACCCTCCTGGACACCAGCGCCTGTTATGGTGCCAGCGAAGAACTGATCGGGCGTACCATCTCCCACCGGCGCCAGGAGTACGCCCTGGCCACCAAGTGCGGCCATGTGACGGGTGGCTACTCAGGCAAGGAATGGACCGCCCCAACCATCCGGGACAGCATTGACCGCAGCCTGGCCCGGATGAGGACCGATTATCTGGATCTGGTGCAATTGCACTCATGCGGGGTGAATGTTTTGGAGCGGGGGGAGGTGATCCAGGCGTTGTTCGACGCCAGGCAAGCCGGAAAGACTCGCTACATCAGCTACAGCGGAGACAATGAGGCCGCCCGGTGGGCGGTAGAAAGTGGCGTGTTTGACACGTTGCAGACCAGCTTCAACCTGGTGGAGCAGCGGGCCCGCACGCGGCTATTCCCGGCCGCGAAGGCCAGGGGCATGGGCATCATCGCCAAGCGCCCCATCGCCAATGGAGCATGGGGTATGCCCCAAAGCCCCAGTGCCTATGCCAGCCAGTACTTCGAACGGGCGCAGGCGATGGCGAAAATGGGCCCGCTCCCTGGCGCTCCCCAAAACCCCATCTTGTTGGCCCTGGGCTTCGTCCTGGCTCACGACGAGGTGGACACCGCCATCGTTGGGACGCGCAATCCCGAACATATGCAAGCGAACATCGAGGGGATCGAAGGTGAGCTGCCCATCCCCGCTGAAGTCGTTGAAGAGCTACACAGGCGCTTTGAGGAAGTGGGGCAAGGATGGGTTCAATTGACCTGACCCACTCAGGCCTCCGCCTGATAATTGGCGGTCTCCCGCCAGGCTGCGAGCTGCGCGGCGTGTTCGGCATCGTGCCGCCAGTAGACTTCCAGCCAGCCCGGAAAGGACCAGTTCTCTTCCCGAACAAGACGCCGTTGGGAGAACGTTTCCACAGACAGGTCCTCCAACCAGGCTACCCACGAGGCGCGTGCCGCTTGCAATTCTGCCAGCACTTCGTCCAGTGATCGATTCCGCCAGGCGGTCACTGCGGCTGCGTTGAAGGCGTCCTCATCCCGGGCTGCAGTGAGGTCAGGAGGGTCTGCCGGTCAAAAGGCCCAATGCCACTGCTTTCACCCGCCACCTCGACCTCGATGGGCTCATCTACGGACAGCGCCAACTCACCATGGCGGCGGAGCCAGGCGTGGTAGTTGCGCATGGCGCCTGGTAGCAGGCTCAGGGCCTCGTCCCGGGTGGGGGCACGGACCACGCAGCCGGGCAGGTCAAGCACGTGAGCCATGCACCGGCCATCGTCAGCAATCTCCAGGTAGACAGGGTAGTGGGGCATGGATGTTCCTCCCTACGCTTTGACTCTTTCCCAGCCTCGGGAATGCCGCAGGTGTTTGGCCGCGTCGAACTGGCTGGCGGCGAGCACCGCGCCCAGGTCTTGGATCTCCAGGAACGGGCCGTAGGTGAGGAAATCCGGCCCGCTGGGGACGATTAAATTACCGTCGGGAAAGATCATCACGTACAGCCGGTCGAGGGTGGCGTGGGTGAGGAAGTTGAGACGGATGCGTGCCTGGCCGGCGAGTTGTCGCTCCAGGGCGGTGAACTCTTCGTCGCTGACCAGGAGCTCCTCCCACTCCCGGGGCTGCATCGAGCGCGGGAAGGTCTGGAAGAGGTTGTAGAAGACCCGGGCTGACGTGGTCTGGGCGTAGTCGTCGGCCAGACGGACAATGGTGGGTACGTCACTCAGGTTGTGCCGGGTGACCGGGGTGCACAGCTTGACGTCTATTCCGGGATGCCTGCGCAGCCAATCCAGGGCACGCATGATGGCGGCGAAGTGCCCCTCTTTCTTGGTCCGAGCGCTCACCTCCTCCGTGGATCCGTCCAGGGGCAGGGAGATGAGGTCTACGTAGAGCCCAAACTCGTCCAGGAAAGCTGCCGTCAGTTCGTCACCGGTGGTGGACAGAGCGACCTCGAGCCCGATTCCCTTCGCGTGGCGGATCAGCGGGCCGATATCGGGCCGTTTGAGAGGGTCACCACCGGTGAAGACGATGCGCCGGGCGCCTACATCCTTCACCCGGGTGATGATGCTCAGGGCCGTGTCCGTGTTCACCGGATGCTCGAAGTCCTGAGGTCCCCAGCAATAGGGACATTCCTGGTTGCACTCTGAAGTGACGTGAAAGTCAATAGTGATGACTTTCTTCATTGTATGCTCCTTCCTGCCTCTACCAACCCATTTTGAATGTGCACCCAAATGAAACTCGCCCTATTCATTACTACGGGCTACGTGGGATGAAGGTTGCATTTCTTTAAAACACAGGGCGTTGTCCCACATAGAGACGTTATTGAACAGGCAGTAGACGCCAGAGTATCCTCGGCACCAATCCCTGAGTTGGAGTAGATCGTCTTGGGTGTAGCGATAGCCATACCCGGTCCGGCCATGAAGGCGAAAGTAGGCAGGAACGCCATATACCGGCAGTTGCTTAAAGGGGTCCACGCAATGGATCAAGTCCAGCTCCTGGCACAGCTCTCGTACCGTATCGTCCGGCCACGCGCCGCGCGGTTCCCAGGCGAAGAGCAAGCCGTCCCGCTCCACCTGCCTGAAGAAAGCGCGCAGGTTGGCTATGTGCTCGTCGGTGGGGGTGAAGCGGGCCGGGCACTGGAAGACCACGACCCTGGCTCCCAGCGTCTGGGCGATTTCCAGTGTGCTGATCCAGGCATCGTGCACTTCGTCCGTCGGCCGGAAGGCGCCGTAGCGCTCCCGATCTACCAGGGACATGGCGCGCCTGGCTTTGCGATAGACCGGGCTGGGCGGTTCGTGGGTGATGAGTCGCCAGGCCTTTATAGTGAAGGTGAAGCCAGGCGGTGCTTCTGCCCGCCAGCGATGGGCCGTCGTGATCCGGGGGAGCTTGTAGAATGTCTGCTGGATCTCCACCAGGTCCAGGTGGGCGAAGTAAACGCGGCGGGCCTTGGTGAAACCGCTACATCCGATCCGGACGGAAGAGGTCATTCCACGCCACCGCTGAAGCCGGCCGCGGCCTCTTCCTCGACCACCTTGTACACCGCGTCACCCTTTCGCACCCGTTCGACCACCTTGAGGGCGACGTCCGCCCCCGGGCCCACCGACTGGACCTTTTGATGCTCGACCTCCAAGGACGCGACCTTTTGGGTGAAATTCGTGGTGTGGCCCTGGATGTGCACGACATCCCCCACCTTTAGCCCGCCGCTGAGCTTAAGAACTGCCACGCTGATACGACCAAAGTAGTGGGTAACCAGACCGATGTGCTTTTCCATAATCTTGACCCTCCTGCCTCAAAGGAATTCGCCAGAGGGAAGTGTCTGCCTTCTGCTTTTTGCCCTCTGCTCACTGGCCCACACTCCAGGCACTGCCCGCCCGCACTCGGGGCAACACCCATAATCCAGGCGATAACTGGTTGTGCCAGATCCCCAGCGCCCAATGAGCAACGCCCCACAGTCCGGGCAATAGGTCTTTCCCAGCCGATGTCCCAGAACGTTGCCCAGATAGACGAAGTTCAGCCCGGCCTCGTTTCCAATCCGCCAGGCCTGCTCCAGGGTGTCGAGCGGTGTAGGCGGGACCGTGAAGTGATAGGCCGGGTAATAACCGTTGACATGCCAGGGAACGTCCGGCCCCAACTCGGCCAGGATACGTTCCGCGATGCCCTGCAGAACCTCGACCTGGTCGTTCACCCCAGGAACAACCAGCGTGGTGATTTCCAGGTGCAGACCCAACTGTTGCGCCAACCGGCAGTTACGCCACACTTTGTCCACGTCGATCCCCTTGCAATAGGCCCGCACCGCCTGGGCATCGCCTTTCACGTCCACGTTCATGGCATCCAGCCCGGCTTCCACCAGTAACTCCAGCGCTTCGGGGGTCATGTAGCCGTTGGTGACGTAGGTGTTGTACAGGCCACGGGCGCGGGCCAGGCGGAAGACATCCAGCGACCACTCCAGAGAGAGGGTGGGTTCATTGAAACTGATGGAGGTCCCCTGGCAGCCCAGGGTGATGGCTTCGAAGACGAAATCCCTGGGCGATATATAGCAGCCCCGGCCGGGCGGTACCTTGCTGATGTGGTGGTTTTGACACCAGGGACAATCGAAGTTGCACGACCAGGAACCACTGGTGAGCGCCCGGGTACCCGGGTAGAAGTGATAGAGTGGTTTCTTTTCGATGGGGTTGGCGGAGAAGGAGGAGACGGCGCCATAGATGAGGGTGACGAGCGTCCCCTCATGATGGCATCGGGTCCGGCACCACCCCATCCCGCCGGGGAGAATCTCGCAGCGCCGCTCGCAAATCAGGCAGCGAATTCGCCGGCCGATGGGTTCCTGAAGTTGGGTGGGCCGGATGAACCGGGCTGGAAGTGGCTGGCCGAGATCCCTCATCTTGCTCCCCCCTGGGAATATCAGTGGGTCAATGCCGGTATGCGGATGGTTTATGGTACTATTGTACTATACTTTTTCCATGTTTTCAACGCATATTTACGAAAGTGGTAACTACTCAGGTGCCCGGCGCTTTTGCGGCCTTTAGGGCATGATCTGGCGTCTGACAGCGGCCCGGGCGTAGTGCGTTTCTGTTAATGAAGTGCCGGGCACCTTCTGGCATGTTTTCAACGCATATTTACGAAAGTGAACTTATTGTCTTCAGTATAAGGCTATGATATACTGCTGGAAGTAGGGGTGTCCTGCCTGCCGGACCAGCGTCTGGCGCCACCCTTGCCAATTTGCGTTGGGTACGTTTCAAATCTCAACTGAAATTGAATGCACCCATTTGAGTTGTTGGAGAGGGTTAAAGATGACGATAGCGATTGACGTGGACCGCATAGTTGAGTTTCTGATTGGATTGCTCGGCACCCCCAGCCCCACTGGCGATACCGGGAGGGCCATTGGGTACGTCCAAAGCGCGTTGGCCGGTCTCCCGCTCGAGATGGCAATCACCCCCAAGGGTATCCTGGTCGGTACCTGGCCAGGGGAGAGGGAGGACGCGCCGCGGGCGGTCACCGCCCACGTGGACACGCTGGGAGCTATGGTCAGTCAGATCAAGGACAACGGCCGCCTGCGCCTGACCCGGATCGGGTCCTGGGTGTGGCAATCTGTCGAAGGTGAAGGGGTGACTATCCTCGCCGGGGATGGTCGGCAATATCGCGGCTCGATTTTGCCCAGCGTGGCCTCGGCTCACGCCCACGATGCGGAAAAACTTCGGGTGAAGCGGGATGAAGAAACGATGGAGGTGCGGATTGATGCCCGCACCTCCTCGGCTGAGGAGACGCGCGCTTTGGGAATAGAAGCCGGCGACTTTGTCAGCATTGATCCTCGCGTCGAAGTTTCCGAGAGTGGCTTCATCCGGTCCCGGCACCTGGATGACAAGGCCGGCGTCGCCTGTGTGTACGGGGCGCTGCACGCCCTGGCCGGGGCAGGGCTCACGCCGAAACAGCGAACCACCATCCACATCAGCAACTACGAAGAAGTAGGGCACGGCGCCGCCACCGGCTTGCCCGAGGGCCTTTTCGAGTTGTTGGCGGTGGATATGGCTGTCGTGGCACCCGGACAACAAACCGACGAATTCTCGGTGGGGATCTGTGCCAAGGATTCAAAAGGTCCTTACCACCTGGAGATGCGCCGGCGGTTGGAGGAGCTGGCCAGAGGTGCGGGCGTGCGTTATTGCACGGACATCTACCCCTACTACGGCTCTGACGGCGAGGCTTACTGGCACGCGGGCGGCGATGTGCGCGTGGGGCTGATCGGGCCCGGGGTGGACGCGTCTCACCATTACGAGCGCACCCACCGCGAGGCGCTGGAAAACACGGCGCGACTGATCGTCGAATATCTATTGAGTTGAGCGGTTTAGAAGAGAGTTGAAGGAGATTCTTATTAACCACATCTTTCTCAGGAGGAAACCCTTGTTGGAATTCGATGCCTTTGAAGTTCTCACCTTCGATTGCTACGGGACGCTGATTGATTGGGAGTCCGGCATTTGGGAAGCCCTGCATCCCGTCCTGGCAACCCATGGCATCCCCATTGCCAGGGACAAAGCCCTCGAACTGTACGCTGAATTGGAGTCCGAAGCCGAGCGTGGAGACTATCACCCATACAAGACCGTCCTCCACATGGTGTTGGAGGGGTTCGGCGCCAAGCTGGGTTTTGCACCGACTCCCATTGAGCTACAGCATTTCTCGCTGTCGGTGAAAGACTGGCCTCCCTTCCCTGATTCGGCCCGCGCCTTGCAGGCGTTGAAAAAGAAATACCAACTGGCCATCATCTCCAACGTTGACGACGACCTCTTTGCCTATTCGGCGCAGCATCTGCACGTGCAATTTGATTGGATTATCACCGCCCAACAAGCCCAATCCTACAAGCCATCCTTGAACAATTTTCGTTTGGCATTGGAACGCATTGGGTTGCCCAAGAACAAAATCCTGCATGTTGCCCAAAGCCTCTTTCACGACATAGCGCCGGCAAAGACCCTTGGCTTATCAACCGTCTGGATAAATAGACGGGGTGACAAAGAAGGTTTCGGAGCGACGCCTCCGGCGCAAGCCCAACCAGATTTAGAAGTCCCGGACCTGCAAACATTGGCAGACAAGATGGGCTTGAGTTGAAATGGGTGAATTCGCCGATTTGACAAATAAGCAGATCTTGTATATATTATCGACATCTTTGGCCTTCTTGGTATGTAATGCCATGTCGATGATTGGATCATAGGTCACCACGGTTTTAAGATGCCATCTTCAGTTTTGATCCGCTTAAAGGTTAGCAATTGCTCCTGTCCATTGCGGAGGCGGTGGTGCTTGTCTCCGGTTCAGGAGCTTACGTACTGGCCGGGGTGAGGCACAACCCACCGACCTCTGCTTCTACTGTGGATGGTCTGGTGGCAGTACGAGCGTCGAATGCTCAGCTTCCCTGAGCGGCTTTCTTTCGGAACAGTTAAAAGCGCTACTGGACTATCCAGTAGCGCTTTTTATATTGATCGCTGTTAGATTTGGAGGTGAATATGACTGGAACAACCATCTCGCAAAGCCGCACCGATGCGCTTCAATTGCCATTGCCCGGCCTGATTGTAACACCCGGCTGGGTGGCCCAACACCTGGAGCACCCCGGGCTGCGCCTGCTCGACGTGCGTTCCCTGGAGGCCTACCGTGAAGGTCATATCCCTGGTGCGCTTCATCTGGACCCGAGCACCTTGATCTGTCAGGTGAATGGGGTGGATGGCATGGCGTTACCGCCGGATGCCTTCGCCCACCATATGCGCCGGCTGGGCGTGGATCAGAAAGGTGGCGTGGTGATCTACGACGATTACTGGGGGTTGCAGGCAGCCCGGGTTCTCTGGTCCCTGGCTCGCTACGGCCATAGGAACGTGGCCGTGCTCAATGGCGGATGGGATCGCTGGCAGCAGGAAGGCCGCTGGCAGCAAGAAGGCCGCTCGCAG
>CAYTNQ010000191.1:0-8934 GCA_964439175.1 uncultured Anaerolineales bacterium
GGCTTTCTGCGGCGGGACGTGAGTGGCAGGCGGACACAGGGGTCATCCGAGGGCAGGGAGTGCTCGGCAATCTGCCGGCGGGCGAGGTATACGTTGCGCCCGTCGAGGATAGCGCCGAAGGGGTGCTGGTGGTTGACAAGAGTCTGCCCGGGCTGGTGCTCTCCGAGCCAATACGGCTGGTTTTTGAAAAGGGGCGTGTCGTGCACATCGAGGGAGGCGAAGGGGCGACGCATTTGCAGCAATTGATCGCAGAAGGTGAGAGCAAACCCCATGGCGAGTGGTCACGGGTCATCGGCGAATTGGGCGTCGGCACCAACCCCAACGCTCGCCTGCTAGGGAACCTGATGACGGACGAAAAGGTGGCCGGCACCATTCACGTGGCCATTGGCCGCAACAACTTTTTCGGTGGCAAGAACCCCGCTCCGATTCACGAAGATGGGGTCGTCAGCCAGCCAACGGTGCACGTTGACGGCGAATTGCTTATCGACAAGGGACAATATCTACTAAGGGTCCGTAAATGAATAACTTCCGGCATTTAAGGCAGATTTCTCGGGCAAAATGGATAGTAGTGCGTGAACTTATTCTTTTATGGACCCTAAATAACGATGACTGATCCTTCATCCTTGTCCATGCGGCGCATCGTGCAGACCTGGTGGCCCCTGGCCGCCAGTTGGCTGTTGATGGGCGCCGAGATGCCTGTCTTGAGCGCCGTCGTGGCCCGGCTGGCCGAGCCAGAGATCAACCTGGCGGCTTATGGTGGCGTCGTCTTTCCGCTGGCGTTGATAATCGAAGCGCCGATCATCATGCTGCTGGCTGCTTCGACCGCCCTGAGCAAAGACTGGGCCTCGTACCTCAAGCTGCGTCGCTTTATGATGCGCACCGGGGCGCTGCTGACCGTGCTCCACGTGCTGGTCGCTTTTACCCCGCTTTACTATGTCGTCGTGGCCGGGGTAGTCGGCGTGCCGCCGGAGATTGTCGAACCGGCGCGGGTGGGTCTGATGATTATGACCCCCTGGACATGGTCCATCGCCTACCGCCGCTTTCACCAGGGCGTGCTGATCCGCTTTGGCCACTCGCGCGCCGTCGGCTTTGGGTCACTGCTGCGCCTCTGCGCCGATGGGCTGGTACTGACGGTTGGCTACTTGATGGGCAGCGTACCCGGCATCGTCGTTGCGACCAGCGCTGTCGCAGCGGGCGTCATCAGCGAGGCAATCTACGTGGGGCTATGCGTCCAGCCCGTGTTGCGCAACCAACTCAAGCAAGCTCCGCCCGTCGAGCCTCCCCTGACCTTCCAGGCATTCCTGGCATTTTACGTCCCGTTGGCCATGACCTCCTTACTGAATTTGCTGGTGCAGCCGATAGGCAGCGCCGCTCTGAGCCGTATGCCCCACGCGCTGGAATCGCTGGCGGTGTGGCCAGTCGTCTCCGGGTTGATCTTTATGCTACGCAGCCTGGGCATTGCTTATAACGAAGTCGTGGTCGCGCTACTGGACGAGCCCCGTTCGTCGTACAGCCTACGCCGCTTCGCGGCCTTGCTGGCTGTGCTGACGACTGTTCTGCTACTGGTGGTAGCCGCCACACCCCTGGCAAAAATCTGGTTCGGACGCGTGTCGGCGCTTACTGCACCCTTGACGGCACTGGCTCATCGTGGCCTGTGGATTGCGCTGCTAATACCGGGCCTGAACGTGTTGCAAAGTTGGTATCAGGGCGCCATCGTGCACGCACGCCACACCCGCGGCATCACCGAGGCCGTGGCTATTTTCTTACTGACGAGCAGTGTGATCTTGTGGGCAGGCGTGGCCTGGGGCCAGGCAGCAGGGCTCTACATCGGCCTGGCGGCTTTCGCGGTGAGCAGCCTCACGCAAACAGCCTGGCTGTGGTATCGCAGCCGTCCGGTGATGCGGAGCGTGCAGGTCCGAGATATGGCCGGCCTTCCTCTCCAGGCGGTCTCCCCTGAGACCCTGAGGGTCTCAGAAAACCCCTGGGGCCTGGATTGAGAGTTGGCAGGTGTGATGAGCTGTGATAAAATATACGGCTGCGGATAGAAACGGTTGGGAGGGATTATAGAGAAGCAGAGAATCGAGGTTATGAAGGATTCCCAGGAGTTGTCTAGCCCCGTCTACCAAAGCCTCCGCAGGCTCCGATATATTTTGCCCATCACTGCCTTTCTCCTTGTTGTGATACACCAATCCCTCGCCTACACCTGGTTCCGTTCAACTCCCTGGCTCCAGCAATTCCTGTGGCAGGTGTTACTCTACGGGACGATTGGCCCCGTCGTGGTTTGGTTTGCCCTGAACTGGTTTGCCCGGTGGGTCCACGAGCGAGATGAAGCCGAAGCACATCTGCGGTGTCTGTACCAAATAAGCCGCCAGGCAGCGACCGCCACGGAGATGGAATCACTGGTGGAAATCGCCCTGCGCATGCCTGAGCAGATTATCCAGTCGGTAGCCACCAGCCTGATTCTGCGCGAACATCCCGAAGGTCCCTGGACACTGGCCGGCACCCGCGGCCTGCAGGCAAAAGAAGAAGAAATGCTGGCAGCTCGCCTGACTATTGCCGGAGGCGACCTCTATTGCGGCCAATGTGCCGCTTTGAGTGCAACGGCGCAGCAGAATTGCCCCCTGCAATTCCACCTGCCCCAGGCAGATATGTGGCCCACCGCCACCTCAGTCATCTGCCTGCCTCTTTCTACCGAGCGTCCCCCGCTTGCGCTGCTCAACGTATACGTGTTCAACGAGAGGACTCTCTCTCCCAGCATGCGCCGGGTGCTGGAGTCGATGGCGGCTGTATTGTCTGTGGCGCTGGATCACGCCCGTCTGCGAGCCCGAGAGTTCCAGATGCTACATCGTATGGAGCAGGCTGCACGTCAACGGGAAGATCTGGCTGCCACCTTGGAACGTATTTTGGCGGACATCGCCACAGCTCACCACGCTCAAGCAGGGGAAGTATTCCTGGCGCCCAGGGAAAACGAAGAGCCGACCTTAATCCCAATCGCTTCTTGGCCCGAAAAAGAGACGCATCCTCATCTCGTCTCAGCGGCCCGGCGAGCATTTCTCGAAGAAGATTCAATCATCATCACCAGTTCTCAGAATAAAGAACACGTGGTGGCGGTCCCTTTGATAGCCGGGAATCTGATCACAGGGGTCTTAGTACTGGCCGGCCGACGCCCCTTCACCTCGTCCCTGACAGCCTTCCTGCGAGTGGCCGCCGGCATGATGGCTTTGATTATTCGCAATAGCCAGCTCTACGCCAAACTGGAGAGCCAGGCTGTTCTGGAAGAACGTAATCGGCTGGCGCGTGAGGTTCACGATGGCCTGGCTCAATCTCTTGGCTTCCTCAACTTTAAGATGCAGCAGGTAGATCGCCTGCTGGCCCGCGAGCAATGGGAAGCAGCCCGGCAAGCGCTGCAAGAGATGCGGGAGGGCATCCAGGATCTCTACGCCGAAGTACGGCTAACCATCCAGGATCTTCGCTGGTTCCCGGAGGATGAGCAGGGATTGGCCGAACGCCTGCGCCAGTACGTATTGGATTTTGGCGACCGCACTGGCCTGGACATCGCCCTGGATATGCAAGGGAAGCCGAATCTGTCTCTACAAGAAGAGATTCATCTTTTCCGCATCGTTCAGGAGGCCCTGGCCAACGTACACAAGCATGCTCAGGCCGAGCGCGCCTGGGTACGCTTGCAAGCGGGGCCGGAAGGTACTATGCTGGAGATAGAAGACGACGGAACGGGTCTGTCGTCCGAGGTTTATCCCTTGGACCGACTCTCATCCGATGCGTCCGGGCACTTTGGTCTGCGCATTATGCAGGAACGAGCCGAAGCGATAGGCGGCCGGCTATCCCTGCATAGCATTCCGGGCCAGGGCACCCGCTTACAGGTGCTGGTGACCACCCAACAAGTTTTGGTTCCGTATCCTCTGAGTCCTTCGCCGGAAAGTAAGTGAGGCTATGGCACCTATTCGGTTGCTGATCGTGGATAATCACACCCTGTTCCGCCAGGGATTGGTCAGCCTATTGCAGAGCGAACCCGGCTTGCAGGTGATCGGTGAGGCAGGCGGTGGGGAGGAAGCCCTGAAATTAGCTCAAGAACTCCAGCCGGACGTGGTATTGATGGACGTGAAGATGCCGGGGATGGATGGCGTGGAAGCCACCCGACGTTTACTAGACATGATGCCCCACGCCCGGGTCTTGATGCTGACCGTCTCCGAAGAGGAGGAAAACCTCTTTGCCGCCATCCAGGCGGGTGCCCGAGGATACATCCTCAAGAACGCCGATGCGGAGGAACTCTTGGAGGCCATACATCGCATCCATGCCGGTGAAGCGATGCTCTCCCCCGTGATGACCTTCCGCCTGCTCCAGGCACTGCGGAGCGGCGGAGCCCCCATACCCTCTTCTGAGCTACCCTTGACCTCACGAGAACAAGATGTATTCCAATTGTTGGTGCAGGGCGCCAGTAATCGTCAAATCGCCGAATCGCTGATGATCACAGAAAACACCGTCAAGACCCACGTACGTAACATCCTGGAAAAACTGGATCTGCACAATCGAACCGAAGTAGCCGCCTACGCTCGTCGTCTTAACCTGATCCCTTGAACCAAGACTGACCTCTCGCTCCACGGAGTGAAGAGCTGACTTCTTCCCCGCTTAACCTCCTGACTCATCCCCCATGCCTCATCCGTTTGGGTGAATTTGTGTCATCCTCAATTCACCCTTTGCCTTGTCAGAAATCATCCCCTAAATCGCCTCTTGAAGGATGGACAAACTAGATATATGAGATAAAATAAATCTATAATCAGAAACCGGAAAAGGGAAAGTCACATCCATTGTATTCCTTATCTCCGCTCTACCCTGACTGATGGGGGCAACCTGTGGGCCAAAAGCGCATACTCATCGTGTCGCAGTACTCGCTATTCGATCAGGGGCTACGGGCTGCTTTAAGCCAGCAACCGGGCGTTGAAGTAGTTGGCGTACATCGCGACCTGAAAGCAGCTTATGTCGAGGCGCAATCCTTGCGCCCCGATGTCTTGCTGGTCATTGCTGGGCCGGAGATTGTGCGCGACAGCGCTTTCCGTTTGTTAGAGGAAGTCTCCTCTTCCATTATCCGCATCAGCCCCACCGACGGATCTATGCAGGTCTATCGTCGAGAGCGGGTGGATCAGGCTACCCTGGAAGATCTAATGACAGCCATTCAGATGACGGCCATCCGGTGGCAAACGGGGCGGCGCGAGGACCTTGAATCTGGGCAAATGGTATCTAAACCGGGAGGTTATCCAACACGACGAAGGAGAGATAGTATGAAACATTTCATCGCTGTGGCCATTCTGGTTGCGATTGTCACGGCTCTGGTGACCATGGGACTGGAGAGCATCCATCTGTTGCCACCATTGGCCAGCGAACAAGGGGCCTTAGTAGATGGTCTCCTCGGACTTCACATCCGAGTCATTGCCTTCCTGTTTTCGCTCATCTTGGTGATCACGTTATACAGCATCGTCGTCTTTCGGCGCAGGCCGGGCGATACAGAAGACGGTCTCCATATCGAGGGGAATGCTGCACTGGAAATCGTGTGGACGATTATCCCTTTAGGCACCGTCCTTTTTTTTGCGACCCTGGGCGCGCGGCAACTGAGTCAAATCACTACGCCTGCACCCGACGAAATGGTGATCGAAGTCACAGCCCAGCAATTTGCCTGGCGCTTTGACTACCCAGACTACGGCATCACCTCAGCAGAGCTGAACCTGCCGCGCGGGCGGCAGATTCTTTTTAAACTCACCTCTATGGACGTGATTCACTCTTTTTGGGTACCCGAGTTTCGGATTAAACAAGACGCAGTACCGGGTATGACCACGACCCTGCGGATTACGCCGTCACAGGTAGGCCAATACAAGGTCCGCTGTGCAGAGTTGTGCGGTACCGGGCACTATAATATGCTGGCACCGGTGAACGTCATGGAGCCCGCCGATTTCGAGGCTTGGGTTGCGAAGGAGACGGCCGCTTCGCAACTCGCCGGCGCAGAGTTGGGAGCCGAACTGGCTAAAACACAGGGCTGTATCGGTTGCCATTCCATAGATGACAGCCAACTCGTTGGCCCAACCTGGCTTGGTCTCTACGGCAAACAGGTAACCTTAGAAGATGACACCACCATCCAGGCGGATGAGGAATACCTGCGCCAGTCAATCCTCGATCCGGCGGCTCAGATTGTCAAAGGCTTCCCTGCCAACGTAATGCCCACTTCCTACAAGGATACTTTGTCTAGTGAAGACGTTGATGCTTTGATTGAATACATCAAGAGCCTGGGAAAGTAACGAAAGGGAGGAAAGGTGTATGAATACTATTTTCTCACTAGGGGTCATCCGAGGGATCATTGGCCAAATCATCGGCACGGCTCTTGGAATGGGGTTGGTGATGGGCATCCGGCTGCTACGCGGGCTCCCGGCCTGGAAGGCAGAGCCAGTCACGGTAGCCGGAGCTCTGATCGGCGGTATCGGCTTTTTGGTCGGAGTCGGCGTCCTCGCCGACTGGTTCAAGTGGACCAGAGGAGAGGAAACCCCTATGCGTCACGGCCCGCCTGAAGGCAGACCCGCCTGGACCCGCTATTTCAGCGTCGACTACAGCCACAAGGTGATCGGTGTCCAATACACGGTCACCGGCATCCTGTTGCTAATGGTAGCCGGTTCCCTGGCGATGGTCTTCCGGCTGGAGCTGGCCCATTCGGGGTTACAGTTTCTCGACCCTGCCACTTTTAACACCTTCATCAGCGCTCATGGCATCATTATGATCGCCTCTATCTTGCTAGGGGTAGGAGGCATGTCCAACTATCTGGTGCCTCTGATGATCGGGGCTTCGGATATGGCATTTCCTCGTTTGAACGCCCTGGGCTATTGGATCAACGTCCCTGGCGCGTTGTTGGTAATTACCGGTATATTCATCGGCGGCTGGAATACCGGCTGGACCGGCTACCCACCCCTGAGCTCTCAGGCTCCGCTGGGTGTGCAACTCTTCTTTCTAGGTGTCTACTTCATCGGTCTGTCCTCCATCCTGGGGGCGGTGAATCTGATTGTCACTATCCTGCGCATGCGTGCCCCGGGGATGACCATGTTTCGTATGCCTATCTTCGTTTGGGCTGCATTGGCCACCGCCATCATCCAGTTGACGGGCACCCAGCTCATCGGCCTGTCGTTCCTGATGGTGGTTGTTCAGCGCGTGTTAGGAATGGGCTTCTTTAATCCTAACTTGACCACTGAGGCCATCATCTTGGGTTCTCCTCCGGGTGCGCCCATTCTGTTCCAGCATCTCTTCTGGTTCTATTCGCATCCGGCGGTCTACATCTTCGTTCTACCGGGACTGGGCATCATCAGCGAGTTGCTGCCCGTCTTCGCTCGCAAGCCACTCTTCGGCTATAAATGGGTCGCCTTGTCCAGCATGGCCATCGCCCTGATGGGGTTCCTGGTCTGGGGCCACCACATGTTCGCGGCGGGTATAGAACCGTATCTGAGGGTGCCGCTGATGTATAGCACCATGCTGATCGCCGTGCCAACCGGGGTCAAGTTCTTCAGTTGGGTGGCGACCATCTGGCAGGGAAAACTTACCTTCCCGACGCCAATGCTTTTCGTATTAGGCGCCATCTCCGTCTTTCTCATCGGCGGCCTGAGCGGCCCGCCCCTGGCCACTGTGTCCACCGACTTGCTGCTGCACGACACCTACTTCGTGGTGGGGCACTTCCACGCCACTATGTTTGGTGGGTTCGTCTTCCCCTTCTTCGCAGCCGTATACTACTGGTATCCTAAGGTAACCGGGCGTAAGTACAATGAAACGCTGGGTAAGCTGCATTTCCTGCTTATGACGCCAGCCTTTTGGGTGCAGACCCTGGGACAAATGCGGGTAGGATTGATGGGGATGCGACGGCGTATTGCTGATTACGATCCGGCGTTGGGCGTTGACACCGGCCAATTGCTGGTCACTATCGCCGGTTTTGTGATCGCCCTGGGAGTGCTAATTATGTTGTACAACCTGCTGGTTAGTGCTCGCTCAGGCGAGGTAGCCGAAGCGAATCCCTGGAAGTCGCGTTCACCAGAATGGCAGATCCCATCGCCGATCCCGGAACACAGCTATGCCCAGCCCATTGTGGCCGTCGGTAATCCTTACGACTATGGCCTGCCCGGTTCGGCATACGTGAGAATGAGTCCGGCCGGCGCATCCGAATAACTTTTACGGAGGAACTAGATGATAAATGTCACCCAAGCCAGTATGCTTCTAGCAGGACTGTCAGTGTTGATTGGAATCGTCGTTTTGGGGGGAGGATTGACCTTTGGCCTATTCGTGCAGCGAGAATACCCGCCTGAGGTCCCTGCAAAGAAAGAAGAGCCGGCGCTAGACGCGGCCTTGCTTGCAAAGCGATCCGCCGCCTACCGCCTGGGGGTTATGGTGCTGATTGGCCTGGCGATCCTGACCGGCGTGGAATACGGGATTGCCATCGCTGTGTCCTCTGTGGTTGCCCTGATTATCATCGGCCTGTTTAAGGCCGGACTGATTGTCCAGTATTTTATGCACGTTTCAAGTCTTTGGGCTGAGGAGGGACACTAATGAGTGCGGTTACTTCAACCCTGATAGAGTATCAACGTCAACTCCGCAGCAACCGTCTGGGCTTATGGCTGTTCTTCATCTCCGAGGCCTTTTTGTTCGGCGGGCTGCTGGTGGCACGCTTTTATCTGTGGGGCAACACTCGCCCGGACCTGGATCAGAGGCTGGGCCTGACCATCACCTCTGTCCTGTTGCTCAGCAGCTTCTTCATGAACCGGGCTGAGATGGGCATCAAGCACGAGGACCGGCAAGCATTTCTCGAGAATCTTCTGATCACCGCCACGCTGGGCGTTGTCTTCCTCATCGGCGTGGTGGGGTTCGAATGGGGTGGACACATCAAACCGTGGCACGGAGCTT
>CAYTNQ010000192.1:0-8931 GCA_964439175.1 uncultured Anaerolineales bacterium
TTTTCGCTGACCAGTCAGCCGGCGCACGCGCAGCACCACGTCGTGCGAAGTCATGTCAGCCGGCTTGTTAACGTTCAGGATGCCGGTGATGCGGGTGCGAGCCAAACCCGTTGACCTGGGACTCATTCGGCCTCCCCTTCATCGTCAGGGATTTCGTCGTGGAGTGAATCCAACAAGCGATCAATGCGAAAGCCTCGCTCCAGAGAGTCATCCACCTGGAAGTCCAGTTCCGGGATATACCGCAACGACAAAGACGTCCCTAGTTCGTGGCGAAAGAAGCCGGTGGCGTGTCTGAGGCTCGCCAGAGACTGTTTGACGTCCTCGTCGCTACCCAAAACGCTCACGTAGACGTGGGCCACACGCAGGTCTGGGCTGACCTCTACGTCAGTGACGGTCACAAATCCAAGGCGAGGATCATGCGCCCGCTGCTGAATGAGTAAGCTGATTTCCTGGTGTAAAAGTTCTGCTACTCGTCGCTGCCGTCTGGTGGTCACCTATAGGTCCTTTACAATGGATGCGGGATCAGGTTTAGCGTCGAGAGCTAGCTCACCTGCTCTTTCTTGTAAAATTCGATGATGTCTCCTTCCTGAAAGTCATTGAAGCCTTCGAGGCCAATGCCGCATTCATAGCCGGTGCCTACTTCACGTACGTCTTCAGTGAAGCGCTTGAGCGAGTTGACCTTGCCTTCGTAAATATAATCCCCGTTTCGGCGGATTCGGGCCAATGCGTTACGCGTCACCTGACCATCAAGCACGTAAGAGCCAGCGATATTTCCCTTGCGTGGGATCTTGAAGATAGCCCGCACCTCGGCGTGACCCACGACCACATCCTGGTAAGTCGGTTCTAACAGGCCCTTGAGAGCCTTGTCGATGTCGTCAATCAGTTTGTAGATAATGTCATAGAGCCGCACGTCCACACTGTCAGCGTCGGCCAGACGTTGAGCGGCGGCGTCAATCCCCACCTGGAAACCAACGACGATGGCCGAGGAGGCAACTGCCAGCATAATGTCGGACTCAGAGATGTTGCCGGTGCCCTGTCGCAAGATGCGCACTTTCAGGTCTTCGCTTCCCAACTCTTCTAGCGACTTGACGATGGGATCGATACTGCCCTGAACGTCGGCTTTAAGCACCAGGTTGAGCTCTTTCACCTCGCCCGATTGCATGCGCTGGTAAATATCCTCAAGGCTGATGGTGCGACGTTGTCTCTGGCCGGTTTCACGGCGTGCTCCCGCGCGCTCACTTACTATTTCGCGAGCGGCTCGCTCCGACTCGACCACCTCAAAAGAGTCGCCAGCCGTGGGCACCTCGGGAAAACCGAGGATGGCCACAGGGGTTGATGGCCCGGCTTCCTTCACCCGTTCGCCCCGGTCGTTGAACATAGCCCGAACTTTGCCATATTTCTCACCGATGACCACGATATTGCCGACACGCAGCGTGCCATTCTGAATGAGTAAGGTCGCAGTCACGCCGCGCCGCTCATCCAGTTCGCCTTCGATGACGGTGCCTTGGGCAAGGTGGGTGGGATTCGCTTTCAACTCGGCAACTTCAGTGACCAGCAAGATGTTCTCCAGCAGGTCGTCAATGCCCTGTCGTTGCTTGGCTGAGAGGGGGACACAGATCACGTCACCGCCCCAATCTTCCACTACCAGGCCTGCATCAGCCAGCTCTTGCTTCACTCGATCTGGGTGGGCATTGGCCTTGTCAATTTTATTGAGAGCGACCATGATGGGCACCTGGGCTGCTCGTGCGTGATCAATCGCCTCCCTGGTTTGGGGCATTACGCCGTCGTCGGCGGCTACCACCAAGATCACCAGGTCGGTAACCTGGGCGCCACGAGCACGCATCGCCGTAAATGCTTCGTGTCCTGGCGTGTCCAGAAAGGTGATCTTACGTCCTGCCACATCCACCTGATAGGCGCCGATATGTTGTGTGATCCCGCCGGCCTCACCGGCTACTACATTAGTTTCACGGATGGCGTCGAGCAGGGTAGTCTTGCCATGATCCACATGGCCGAGCACAGTCACCACCGGCGGACGTGGTTTCAATTTGCTGGGGTCTTCGCCAGCAATGAAACGGTCTCGCAAGGGCACCACTTCTTCCGGTACGGGGGCTTCTTCTTCCTCCCGCGTTTCGGGCACAATCTCGAAGCCCATTTCGGTGCCCACAATGGCTGCGGTGTCGAAATCAATTTGTTGGTTGATGTTGGCCATAATGCCATTGCTCATCAACTCCTTGATGACGTCGATAGGACTGACCTGCATCAAGGCAGCCAATTCACGTACGGTGAGGGCTGGCGGCACCTGAATCGTTCGATCTTCCGCATTCTGCGGACGTTTTGTTGTTTGTTTAGTCTGTTCTACAGCCATTTGCACAACCCCCTTCTATAACTCACAGATAAGGTCTGACAATTGGCTCCTTCATAAAGGATAAAAGAAGAAAGCCAATCTCTTGTCACAACAAGACATCTTTGCCACCTGAGCACGGGCAGTCTCGCACCTAGGCATGCACTACCAAAGCGCAACCCAATTAAGGGGTACACTTGTTTCTCCCAAAAGGAGCTCCAGATGAACCCAAAATATGAATGTAGCGGGCATCAGTGCAGGAGGCCAGCACACCTGGAGCTCCCCCTTTAGAGGAAGAGCCAACAGGCTGACAGGCCAAAACCGAGGGTTGGAGAGGGGAAGTTAGAGGCAAAAACAATGGGGCAAACGGCTGGCGGTTATGTGCCTCAAATGCTCATTGCTTCCCCTCCCGCCAATAGGCATGAGCCTGTCCTGTTCACTTTTGTGCTGCTCCTTCACGATGTTCCCTTGGTGCCACATACCCACGGTGTATGGCACGCGATCGGAGCCCCTTGCTGTGATCCATCCTTCCTCAGGTGTTAAAGCATTTAATCATTCGCATCCGTTGACGCGATAGCTGGCAATTGTTGGGCATAGTCCAGCAGAGCGGCCCGGTCTGTCTCAGACAACGTCACTTTCAATGAGTGAGCCAGTGGACTATTCGTGGCATTTCGTGTCTGGCCCACTCCTTTTTCCCAGCATGCCCGGTCTCGGCAAAGGTACGCGCCGCGTCCATGGGTTTTGCCGGTCTCATCTACATAGATTTTGCCGTCGGGTGCATGGACAACGCGGATCAACTCCCGTTTAGATTTCACCTGGCGGCAAGCCACGCAGGTCCTCTGCGGTACATGTTTACGTGTCATGGCCATCTCGTGCCAGTTCTATTAGTAGTTCTCCCAGTCCTCCCGTCGCCGGCCCGGCTTGCGTCGCCGACGGGATACAACCTCGCCCAGATCTTCGTCGAAGACTAGCTGACGCTTCTTGCGTCGGCTCTTCTTCTTAGCCTTGCGACGCTCCGAAACATCTTCGTCTTCTTCCTCTTCGTCTCCTTCTACCCACTCGAGATAGAGGCCCGACTCAGGTTGTTCCTCTGGTGATTCTGGCTCAATTTCGACTTCGGGGACTGCCTCTGCCTCAGCAGAATCCTCACGAACATCGGCAACCGTTTCAACCACTTCTGGCGCCACACTTTCCTCAACTTCGATCGGCTCCGGTTCCATAGCCTCGGGAGGGGGGACTTCGGTTGTTGGAGCTTCGACTGCCGCTTCTTCTTCTGCCAACGATTCCTCGGCCACCGCTCCTTCTGGCTCGACTTCGGCCTCTTCGAGGACCTTATCCTTGGCAGCCAGCAATGCTTCGGCTTTAGCCAGCAAGTCGACTGTTTCTGTCTCTGTTAACGTGGGCTCAAGTTCGGCCGTTTCTGTCTCAGCCTGCGCTTGGGCGGAAGCGCGCTCCATTTCTAGAACTGCTTCTGCCCGGTCGACGACTTGAATGGCCTGACTGAGCGCCTGCAATTCGCCGTCGGAAAGGGCAACGCCCTCCTTCTCTTTAAGTATCTCTTCGGCAATGCTCAGAACGTCTCGGGCCTGGTCTGTAGCCTGACGGACAGGTTCCTGCTCGAAGGCCTTGCGCAGAGCCTCTTCGGCGGCTTCTGTGGCGCTTTTTATATCGATTCGCCACCCAGTCAGCTTGGCTGCCAGCCGAGCATTTTGCCCCTCTTTGCCAATAGCTAACGACAGTTGCTTATCGGGGACAACTACAGCGGCTGTTCTGCCATCATTATCGTCTTGAAGTATGACGTTGAGCACTTTAGCCGGGCTCAAGCCGTTGGCGATAAACGTAGCAACGTCGGGGCTCCATTGCACTACGTCAATCTTCTCACCATTCAACTCATTGACGATGCTCTGGATGCGTACGCCCCGCATTCCCACACA
The DNA here is from genome assembly GCA_964439175.1 of uncultured Anaerolineales bacterium. GTDB lineage: Bacteria > Chloroflexota > Anaerolineae > 4572-78 > NAK82 > CAYTNQ01. The sequence goes on from CAYTNQ010000192.1 coordinate 4,276, forward strand.
TGACCCAACCGGGTCAACGCCGTCTTGCAGAGCAGCCACAGCTACCTTGGACCGATAGCCAGCCTCGCGGGCGATGGACTTAATCTCTACGGTGCCGTTGTAAATCTCGGGCACCTCCAGTTCAAGTAGGCGGCGCAGCATATTGCGATGCGTGCGAGAAACAATGATCGTTGGCCCCCGGCTTGTTTTTTGCACTTCCGACACGTAAGCGCGCAGCCGCTGTCCAATGCTGTAACGCTCGGTAGGAATCTGCTCGCTGCGTGGCAGAATCGCCTCGACCTTGCCCAGGCTAAGCGTTACCTGATGGGGTTCGATGCTTTGCACGGTGCCATTGATGATCTCACCTTCGCGCTCGGCATAAGAGTTGTAAAGCGAATCACGCTCGGCCTCGCGGATGCGTTGCAAGATGACCTGTTTGGCGGTTTGCGCGGCAATACGACCAAAATCAGCCGGGGTCGTTTCAATGTGAACCACGTCGCCTATGGTCGCCTCAGGGTTATGGGTGCGAGCTTCTTCTAGCGTGATTTCCGACTTGTTGTCAATAACTTCGACCGCTACCTCTTTTTCGACGAAAATCCTGGCTGCGCCCGTCTCAGGGTCGATCTTGGCCGTGATCGTTTGAGCCGCGCCGAAATTGCGCTTGTAGGCAGAGATCAGTGCCGCCTCAATTGCCTCCAGCACTACATCTCTAGAAAGTTGCCGTTCGTGGCATACCTGGTTGATAGCGCTTATAAACTCTTTGTTCACAATACCTTTGAGCCTCCTACCTTCATTGGCTCCCTTCTCTTATTCAAGAAATGCCTTCACTATAACAGGGTACCGAGTAACCCATGTAATGGTTGGCCTTTTAATATGAAGAAAAGTGGGGGAATTCCCACTTTTTCACGGTCAACCAATCCTATCTGCGTGCCGAAACTATTATACCACGAACATACTGGCGTTGCAAATCCAGATCCATCGTGGGGTACGTTCGGATTTGGGGGCGAATTGCGCTGTAGAGGCCGGAGTCGAGGCTTTAGCCGGTCATTTTCGCGTCAAACCAAGCCCACCGGCTAAAGCCTCGACTCCGTTGCCCCCAAATCCGAACGCACCCTCCATCGTGGGGGCTGTCCCAAAAAGGCTGTAGGACCATTTGCCTCTTGCATCGCCCGGGGTAAAATGCTAAAATTCGGTTAAGTCCGTTGACCTGTAGCTTAACAGAGAGGCTGAAGTGAATCAGCAGATAGAACCCTTCTCCCCCGCTGCCCGGCAATTGTTGGAGGCGAAAATCTCGCGACTCCAGATGATGCTTGAAGTGAGTCGCGCCCTCAACTCCACCCTTGACCTGGACACCCTCTTGCGTATGATCATTGAGGTTGCCACCCAAGTCACCCAAACCGAGGCAGCTTCTATCTTACTATTAGACGAGAAAACGGGGGAGTTGCATTTTGAAGCAGCTACGGGCGTCAAGCGGGCTGAGGTTAAGCGTACCGTGGTGCCGCTTGAAGGGAGTATCGCTGGCTGGATCGTCACTCACAAACAGCCTTTGGTGGTGAATAACGTACACCACGACCCTCGCCATTATGTCCAGGTGGACCGTGCTACCCAATTCGATACGCGCTCCATCCTGGGTGCCCCTCTATGTGTGAAAGACCAAACCATTGGCGTACTAGAAGTCCTCAACAAGCGAGACAAATCTTCTTTTACTGAACAGGATGTTGAGACACTGGAAACTCTGGCTGCCCAGGCAGCCGTCGCGATTGCTAATGCCCGCCTTTTTGCCCAGAGTGATCCACTGGCTGACGTAATCCACGAATTGCGCACGCCGATGACGTCCATTGTAGGTTATACCCAAATCCTGCTCAAGAACGAGAACCTGCCGCCGTCGACCCAAAAGACCTATCTGGAGACTATCAGCCGCGAGGTGGTACATTTAGGCAAGATGGTCAACGACTATCTTGACCTGGTCAGGTTGGAGAGCGGACGTGCTCGCCTGGAACGAGAGCCAGTGAATATGGAGCATCTTGCTCGAGAAGTGGTGATGTTGCTATTACCCCAGGCTAACGAGTGCGACATCTCGGTCCACCTGCACGCCGATGCTCATCTACCCTCGGTGCCCGGTGATGAGGGACGACTGAAACAGGTGCTCATGAATCTCGTCAACAATGCCATCAAATATAACCGTGAGGGGGGGCGCATAGACGTAAGCCTGAACCTGTTCGGTGATAGCCTCTGTACGACAGTAGTAGATACCGGCCAGGGCATCTCTGCAGAAAACTTGCCCCGGGTATTCGACAAGTTCTATCGAGAGGAAGGTGACGCGTCCACGGTTAAGGGCTCGGGGCTTGGGTTATCCATCGCCAGGCAGATTGTCGAGGCTCACGGCGGCAGTATTTGGGCCGAGAGTAAACCTGGCGTAGGCAGCAACTTTACCTTTACCTTGCCCCTACGGTAGATGTGAGACGGTAGACAACGAAAGACTATTGGGTGCCTGCAAAGGTTCGAAGTTTTCGGATACCCCCCTACTGTCTACCTCTCGTTTTCCTTCAATCAGTGGTGAGCAAAACTTTGGGTACGCCAGGAGCAGCCGCTCGTTCGAAGGCGGTCAGGCCCTCGTCCAGCGAGAAGGTCTCGTGGATGAGCGACTCCACGTCAACCAGCCGCTGCTCTAGCAAGCGTAAGGCGGGTGGGAATGGCCCGCAGCGGGAGCCAATGAGGGTCACTTCATCTACGACGACCATACTCAAGTTGAGGGTGACGTCGCCGTGGGAGGTGCTCTTAAGCACCAGGGTGCCCCGGGGACGAACCAGGGATCGGGCGGTGGCGAACCCTTCAGCGCTGCCGGTAGCTTCCACGATAACGTCGGCCTTGCGCATTACCCCCTCTCCAGCAATTTGCGTGCGGATCCCCCGGCGCTCCAGGATAGATAGCTTTTTCGGGTGTCGCCCGACGGCCAGCAGATCGCATCCGGTCAGTTGCAGCACCTGGGCGATGAGCATCCCCAGCTTGCCGTCGCCCAAGACCACCACCCGATCGGTAGGTCGAATGGGTACCCGTTCGGTGATTTCACAGGCGGCAGCCAGAGGTTCGGTGAATACTGCCCACTCATCAGGGACTGTGGGAGGCACCAGGTGGAGCAGATTAACCGGCAGTGTGAAGTAGTCGGCCATCGTGCCATCACGCCGGTCAATGCCCAGAGTGGTGCGGTTAGGGCAATGAGTGGGATCGCCTCGGCGGCAGGTAGGACATTGACCACAATAGGCGTTGATCTCGCCCACCACTCGCTGCCCCACCAACTCCGGCGCATCGTCGGCACGGGCTACCACCCCCACGAATTCGTGGCCCAGTACACCCTTAAACTCCATATATCCGCGCACAATCTCCAGGTCGGTGTTGCAGATGCCGGCCAGCCGGGTGCGAATCAACGCCTCGCCCGGTGGCGGGGTCGGATCGGGGGCGTCGGGCCGATACCGAAGTCTTCCATCAAAATACAGTGCGCGCATAGCTCGGTCCTCCTACTGGGGCAATAGGGACGAGGCTGCAGAAGACTTGATTCAGTCTTGGGACGCCTCATTCAACGGTGCGTCGGCGGTGATCCACCCCTCGGCTAGATCGCGCGCCAGCGTCGAGGGGATGGCAAAGCCGATGCCTTCGGCCACGCCGCTGCGCTGTCCCTCACGGATGATGAAGGTGTTGATACCGATGACCTCGCCGTTTAGATTCACCAGCGGGCCGCCGGAATTACCCTTGTTGATGGCGGCGTCGGTTTGAATCAGCCCTTCGATGACTGCATTCTTCAGATCCAGCGATCGGTCCACGCCACTGATCACCCCCACCGTGACCGAGTTGGGAAAGTCGCCCAGGGCGCTGCCGATGGCGACCACCCAGTCTCCTGGCCGGACCTGCCCGGAATCGCCCCACACAGCCACCGGCATTTCGCCGTTTTCCACCCGGAGGAGGGCCAGGTCTTGCTGCGCGTCGCTCGCCACCAGAATGGCCGGAAGTTCCTCCCCCGTAGCCAGGATGACCGTTAATTTGTTCGCTTCTCCTCGAAGGGGATCTGCGGGTTCGACCACGTGATAGTTGGTCACGATGTACCCCCGCCGGTCGATGACGATGCCCGAACCTAGAATGCGCGAGTCGATGCTGACACCAAAACGTGCCACGCTGGACTGCCGGTTGACGACAGTCACCACGGCTGGTACCACCTGGCTGACCACGTCGGCGATGGAGGGCGTGGGAGTAGGGGACAAAGTAGGAGTAGGCGTCGGAGGACTCGGGGTGAACATAGGCGTCCAGGTGGGAGACGGGATGGGTGTGGCCACCTCGGTTGGCGTGGGCGCCGTCCACCACAGGCTGACTTCAGCGTCGGTGGCCCACAGCACCAGCCCCCCGCCGGCCATGCCCCCCAGCAAGCCGCCAATCAGAAAAGCGGCGGTCAGCAACAGCACTAGCAGACAGCCGGTATACGAGCGTTGGATAGAACTAGGAGGGTCCTCACCCATATGGTCTCCTCTCCAGAGACCCGACGCAGTCCAGGCATAGGTTGCCTCAAAGGTGATCAGCAATGGCCGTCCCACCTCAGGCAGCGAAAACTCTTCCGGCTACGCTACTACCTCGATCCCTTCACCTTCGATCACTTCGCCTACCACCCAGGCCTGCTGCTCGTGCCTGGCA
>CAYTNQ010000193.1:0-8793 GCA_964439175.1 uncultured Anaerolineales bacterium
CACGACCCACTTGAGTCGCAGATAAGTTCGCCCTGGGGATGGTTGGCCAGCATCAGTTCCAATGTCTTGCGGCGCGAGTCGATCACGCGCTCGCTCTCGGTGCTGACTACCATCCCTTCCGACACGGGGAAGACGCACGCGGCCTGTAACAAGCGCTGCTTCTCGATCTCGACCACACAGATACGGCAATTGCCAGTCGGGGTGAGGTCACGGTGATAGCACAGGGTGGGAATGGGGATACCCGCAGCCCGTGCCACCTCCAGAACGGTTTGACCCTCCTCGGCCTGAACGGTGCTGCCGTTGATCGTCAGGCTTACTGTTGCCCTTTCTTCATTACTATTCATTGGTCTGCCCCTCCCATGTGGCATACTCCTAGCGGGCACTCGCCCCGCGCGTGGGCTTCGAATTCCTGACGAAAGAGGGGAAGTGCCGACACGGCTGCCGTGGGTGCCGTTTGCCCTAATCCGCAGAAGGAACTATCCATCATCACCTGGCTCCAGTAAACCAATTCCTCCAGATGCTGGGGCGTCCCCTGGCCGCTGGTCAGGTCATTCAGAATCTGGACGTAGCGCTCCGTGCCTACGCGGCAGGGCGTGCACTTGCCACATGACTCGGCGCGGAAGAAGTTGGCCACCACACGCAGGTAGTCCACCATGCACGTGCTTACATCCAATACCGTCATGTCGCCTGTGCCCAGCGTCGCCCCGGCTGCCCTGCACGAGGCAAAGTCCAGAGGTACATCCAGGAACTCCGGCCCGACGATGGACCCGGCCGCGCCGGCCAGATGGCACGCCTTGAAGGGCACATCTCCCCGCATGCCGCCGGCCGGCCCTTCGATCACCTGGCGCAGCGTCATATGGCCCAGCGGCATCTCCAGGCAGCCTTTGCGCTTCACCTGCCCCGTAACCGGATAGAGCTTGGTGCCGGGGTCTTTCTCTGTGCCTGTCTGACGGTACCAGGCCGCGCCGTTGGCGATGATCTCGGGCAAGTTGAAAAGCGTCTCGACGTTGTCGACGAGCGTGGGCCTGCCGAAGAGCCCGTGGGTAGTCGGGTAAGGAGGACGCAGCCGGGGCTCGCCTCGCTTGCCTTCCAGGCTCTCGAGCATAGCGGTTTCCTCGCCACAGATGTAGGCGCCTGCTCCGAGGTGGAGGTGGATGTGGAAGTCGAAGCCGGTGCCCATGACGTCGTGACCCAGGTAGCCGGCCGCCTCTGCATCGTGGATGGCCTGCTCCAGCACCCTCGCCGGGCCCAGGTACTCGCCCCGGATGTAAATATACCCCTGGTGGGCGCCGACGGCGTAACCGGCAATGGCGATCCCCTCCAGCAGGTGATGCGGGTCGCCCTCGATCAGGAGGCGGTCTTTGAAAGTGCCTGGCTCGGACTCGTCGGCGTTGCACACCACATACGCGATGCCGTCGCCGAACCTGGCGGCAGCGGCGGTAAAGCGCATCTTGACGCCGTTGGGGAAGGCAGCACCGCCGCGTCCCTGCAGGCCGGCGGCGGTGGTCTCGCTGACCACCCCCTCCGGCGTCATGGTCGTCAGCGCCTTGCGCAGCGACTGGTAGGCACCGGTCCCCAATGCCTCATCCAACGACCTGGGGTCAATCTGGCCGACATTGCGCAATATGGAGTGGGCAGGATCGTCAACCAGGACACCGATGATCTCCTCGGCAGGGGAAACAGCCGGCGGTTCTTCGCCGGCCAGGAGGGCGGGGATGCTATTGGGAGTGACCTGCCGGTAGAGGCGGCTATCGGTCGTGACGACAGGTCCGCGGGCACACTGGCCGCGGCAACTGGTGCGTTCGACTTTGACCCCCGCCTTCTCGATAGCACGGCGCACATCGGGGGCGCCCGCCACGTGGCAGGGACCATCGTCGCATAACTGGAGAACCTCGGCGGGAGCGGCGCCGAGGTTCCACATGGCGTAGAAGGTTGCCGGGCCGTAGACCTGGAACAAAGGCAGGCGGAAGTGTCGCGCGACGGACTCGATCGTCGTGCGCGAGAGGTAGCCCAGCTCGCTGTTCAATTCGTCCAGTGCCGGCAGCAACTCAGTCCGGTCACGTGGATAGCGCGCCAGAATCTCATAGACAACTTGTTCCGGTGATACATCAGGCGAGTTCATATTGGATACCCCCTTGAGATCAGCAAATGTAAAAGAGTGAGATCCTGTTCGTGCCAGACCTCACAGCGGGCCAATCACGGCCACATGCTTGTCTACCGAAGCGCTCGGTTCGGCCTGATAGGGGTCGAAAGGAAGGTAGTAGCGGGCCATTTGTAACGAGATTTGGCATCAAGTGGCGGCGGCGTTTGGATCACGAAGGTACGGAAAAGCGTCAAGACTGCCTCGCTCTCGTTTTTGAGGAAAATTCACAGGCCCGATGACAAAAAACTCGAACTATCTAAGAACATAGCACGGAAATGATAACAGGGTCCTTAAGAAACACTTAAGACAACCTTAAGCCAACCTTAAGGTCTATGTTGGAGCCTTGGGGATCGTCACCTGGAAACTGGGAACAGAATTTCTCTTGATCGACGGATAGGTGGCGCACTGGCATTGTCCCTATCCATCTCACGCAAAGACACTCATCCCCCTTGCTTTTCAAGCTAAGGCAACTTCTTGATCATCTCCGCCAATTCGTCCGTCCTGAACGCCTTAAGCGTCGTCGTCCGGACGTTTCCGCCAGATCCCAGCCCGAGATTGAAGGTCATCGCTACCTCATCACTGGGACCTTCTGCGACACCTACGTAGTCGTACTCTCCCATGACTGCCCAGAAGCCTATCAGCTTGCCCCCCATCGCTTCAAAGGCTTTGATGCCTTCTTCAATCCGCTGGGGTGCGTCCTTGATGTCCTTGATCCCCTGGTCCGTTAGTTTCATCAGGGTAATGTAGGTAGGCATAGAGCCACTCTCCTTTCTGAAAACATGACCAGTGCGCCACAGCCGCACGCAACGTAGCACTTGTTCATTAATAATGGGATATTGGAAAGATTTCGGACTGTTCGACAGGGATTCCGCCTGGAGAAACTGCAAACGCCGCCGCTGACCAAGTGGCTTGCTGGGGGGAAGGGATGGAGTTGTCGCAATAGTATGGTGGTGGTGAACCGGGCGTGTCTGGTTGAGGGAGCCTCTCGGTCGCAGCGAACTTTGCCATGCTTAGTATATCACATCTACTCATCACTTTCAATGATTTCCTACTGACATTCGGTCATAAACATGTGTTCTGGTGTAAATTGGCAAGAATCTGCGCGTGAGTGAAGTGAATGCCAGCCATAATCTCGCAGGTTCCTACAACTTCGGTGGCTAAAAGCTGCGATTGCCGCTGTGCCTGGCTGAATTATGATCGGATCTCAGTTTCCTAAGAAATACCGTCAAAGAACCAGGCTCCATCTCGCTGTGCTCGAAATAACGTATCTTTCGTATGATCAGGTGCAAATGAAGTGTTTGCACATTCAAGTGGCTGGCCGAAACGATGGCTCGCCGACACCATTCTGCCTCCTCACCATACTCCTCGGGGGAAGAAAGCACAGGCCACCAGTCTGCCAACTCGCGGTAGAGCTTAGGGAGTTCAACTTGAGCGTTCATAATCGCCGGCGAACAGGTCCAGGCGCCAGTCGTTGCAGCGCATAAAGTTACCCGGCGGGAATTCGAAATCGACCTCCTCCTGAAGCGTGAAGCCCACCTTGCGGCAGATCGCGTTCGACGCGCTGTTGTCAACGGATGGAAAGGCATGAATGAACCGGTGCTTCCCTGCTGCGCGCGCCCGCTCCACCACGGCGGCGGCGGCCCGCGTGGCGACGCCCTGGCCCTGGAACTCCGGGAGCACACTCCAGCCGGTTTCCCAGACGTGTTGGCCTCGCCACTCCTTCTCCCAATATCCGACCGATCCGGCCGAGACTCTCCCGGGCCCGACGACGATCACGAACATGTGGATCTTGGCGGAGTGGCCGCTCTGGCGGTAGCGCTCATGGCGTTGGCGGATCTTCTCCAGAGGCTCCGGCCCGCCGAGGTGAACGTTCATGGCGGGGTCGCCCCTCAGTCGCTCAAGGAGCGGGAGGTCATCGTCCAACCATGGTCGAATGTCGACATCGGTTTTCTGCTTACCAGTCATGTTTCGCCAACTCTGCGGGATTAACGGGGAACGGCGAATATCTTGGAGACGATTTTCCAGCCCTCTTCGAATTTGTAGAGCAGCATATAGTCGGTGGAAAAATGCGTGGCCCCTTTATACACATCCAGTTTGGCCACTGCCGCATAACCGGCCACATCTATCAACACGAAGTTGTGAGTCGTTTTCGCGTTCCACAAGTCGGGGTTGTCTGCTTTCATCGTTTCGATTCTATCTAACCACTGGTCAACGGCAACTTTCTCCATGGTGTTGTCTTGCAGCACCAACATGGCAAAGTCTTGATGAAATCCACTTTTTACGGTGCTCTCGTCCTGATCCCCATGGATGCCTTGGATGTAGGCTTTCTCAATCACTTGTTGGATGGCCTCTTTTTCGATGTTGTCCACGTTCGGATCCTCCTTGGCTTCAAGTTGTCGTATGAGTGAAAGCATCGGGTTTGCCGCGCTTCACTATGTATTACAGAATTTATCCAGAGATGGTTCATTTTCCGAGAGAATCCATAAGGCAATCGACTCAAGTTGAAGTTGAACGTGATACGTCTTTTTGAAACGCCGATAGTAAGCGGCATAGGCCTGCAAAATCGGATGGTTCCCAACAGCCGCACGATCCCGTCCCAAATACTGAGAGCGCAATTGTTCTTCCAACGCCGCTTTCCACTGTTCCAGGGCAGCATGCTGCGGAGGGTTAACGACACCGCGCATGACCAGTATTCCAGCATGGGCCTCCTCGAAAGTGGATCTCCACGTATCTGATACTCCAAACATTGATCCTACATCCTTCAAATTTCAGCCTCCTGATAGCTATCCCTGATGACTTACTTGTCAAGCACTTCGCGCACCTTAGAGGCCAGTAGGCTCGGTGAAAAAGGTTTGGGCAGAAACTCAACGTCGGCCGCCAGCAGCCCGTGCTGAACCACCGCATCATCCGTGTATCCAGACATGAACAACACTTTCATCGGGGGACGGAGCGCCTTTAGCTGCTCGGCCAACTCTCGACCGCTCATCCGGGGCATGACTACGTCTGTTATCAGCAAGTCAATCGGCCCCTGATGCTGCGCAGAGAGGGATAGGGCCGCCTTGCCATGGGGAGCTTCCAGGACGATGTAACCTGCGTTTTGCAGCACAATCCGCACCAGGTCGCGCACCATCTCTTCGTCCTCGACCAGCAGGATGGTCTCATGGCCGTCACGGCTAACCGGCTGAGTTGGGGGAGCAACCAGATTTTTCGGGGGTACTTCGTTGGCGGGCAGATAGATCTTGAAGGTAGTGCCATGACCCGGCTCACTGTAGACCAGGATGTCGCCCCCGCTTTGCTTGACAATGCCGTAGACGGTAGCCAACCCCAGGCCGGTGCCTTTGCCCGGCTCCTTGGTGGTGAAGAACGGCTCGAAGATGCGCGCCTGGGTTGGCTCATCCATCCCATGGCCGGTGTCGCTCACCGCCAACATCACGCAGGGTCCGACGGGAGCTTCGGGGTGAGTTTTGGCATAACTGTCGTCGAGATGGACGTTGCCGGTCTCGATGGTCAGCATGCCGCCGGTCGGCATGGCATCGCGGGCGTTGACGGCCAGGTTCATGATGACCTGCTCGATTTGGCCAGGATCGGCGGTGACGGACCACAGCCCCGGCGCGAGGACGGTCGTGAGCGTGATATCCTCGCCGATAAGCCGCTCCAGCATCTTGTGTAGATTAGCCACGAGGTCGTTAAGATCAAGAACGATAGGAGCCAGCATCTGCCTGCGGCTAAAGGCGAGCAGTTGCCGGGTCAGGGAGGCAGCGCGCTCGCCGGCCTGCTGGATCTGCTTCACCTCCTTGAGCAGCGCATCCCCGTCAGACATCTGGACTTGCATGAGGTCACAGTGCCCCTGGATCACGGTGAGCAAGTTATTGAAGTCGTGAGCGACGCCGCCGGCCAGCCGGCCAATGCTCTCCATTTTCTGGGCCTGGCGCAACTGTTCCTCGAGTTTCGCCCGGGCTTCCTCCGCCCGCTTGCGCTCGGTGATGTCCGTAACGAAGGCGTAGTAGTGTTGCATTTTGCCAGCTTCATTCCAGGCCGCGTGGACCAGCAACTCAATGGGCACGCGCTGTCCGTCCTTGCGGATGTACTCCTTCTGGTATCGGACTGGTCTTCTCGTGCGATCGAGTTCGGTCAGGGCTTTCATTTCAGATTCGATCCACTCTGAAGGGGTAAGGACCGAGATCCAGTCCAGGTCTCGCAATTCTTCTGCGCTGTAGCCGGTGAGCTCGCAAAATGCGCGGTTGCACACTCCCAGTCGCCCGTCGGGATAGCCAACGCCGACAGGTTGGTCGGCTTTCTCGATAATATCGGCCAGGAAACGCACCCGCTCCCGGCTCTGGCGCAGACTTTCTTCCGCCCGCTTTTGATCGGTGATATCGGTGATCGCGCCGACCCAGCGATAAGGTTTGCCGCCTGCATCCCTGAGAACTTTGCCCCGGGCCAGCCAATGTCGCCAGGAACCGTCCTTGTGTCGGACGCGGTATTCTATATCGTAGGCTGCTTCACCCCTGAGATGTCTTTCCACCGCGGTCCAGACCCGGTCCCGGTCTTCCGGATGAAGGATGCCCATCCAGCCCTCCAGGGTTCGCGGAAACCCGCCCGGCGCGTACCCAAGCAGTTCATCAATGTTCCCGAACCACTGTACGCTGCTGCCCAGGTCCCATTCGTAAACGACATCACTGAGGCTTTCCGCCGCCAGCCGGAAGCGCTCCTCCTCCGCCCGCAGCTTCTCCTCTGCCTGCTTGCGGTCGGTGATGTCTTGGAATGTACCCCTGACTTTCACGACATGGTCGTCGTGCTTGATAGGGTGACCGATTGTTCTCACCCATTTATGGTTTCCCTCGGCAGTGACAAGCTCTAACTCAAGATCGTACGGCTTGCCCAACTTAACAGCTTCTCTCACCGCTGAATCGATCTTTTCCCGCGACTCGCCCTGGTAGAAGCTGAGTCCAAGCTCGGCATTGGTTTCGCTTTCGGGATCCAGGTCATGGATTCTGGCGACCTCCTCTGTCCAGGTACCCTGAAGGGTCGCAACGTCGAACTCCCAACCGCCGATCTTGGCCATGGCGCTCATCTCTCGTAATAGTTCGTCTTTCTCTCGGAGTGCCCGTTCTGCCCGCATCCGCTCGGTGATGTCGTGCACTATACTCAACAGGCTGCCGTCCGAAAGCATGCGCGCGCTGATTTCTACCGGCAGCAGACGGCCGTCCCTGCAGCGCAGACGCCGCTCTTTGCGCACAGTTTTACCGGCGCGCAGGTCATCATGGCGCAGCGGATCGCTGGTCAGGTCTTCGGCTGGGATCAAATCCTGCAAGGAGAGGTTCAACACCTCTTGACGAGAGTAACCCAGCAGCTCGCATCCCTGCCGGTTGACCTCGAGAAAACGCCCCTGTGTATCGGCGATAAAAATGCCATCGGCGGCCTGTTCAAAGATCGTCCGGTACAATTCCTCCGGAGCTGGCCGGGTGCTGGTTTCTATTATTTGCTTCTTGGGCGTGCGGCCCATCAGTACACCTCCGGAGCTCTGCTTCTACAGGCCAGTTCCCCTATCACTCCGCCCGCCAGCCTGTTGCGACCATGGGCAGCAAAGCGAATTATGAGGGTCAGACAAATGTGGCTGACTAGTACATCGCGGCGTAAATGGACCTATAGTTCGTAGTAACGACTTTAGTCGTTTTTGGCTGGTAAAGCGACTGAAGTCGCTACTACAAACTGTTGGCTTACTTCGGCCCGGCTGTACTAGATGTATTATAGATATCCTCTCATAATTCATCAAGTGCCGCAAATCGTTTACTTGTCGGCCCAGAAAGGGGCTACTTGTGCCCGGTTGACCTCGATCTTTTGCCACACATTCCCGACAACATAAGGCTCTTCTTTTAGCCACTGTTCCAACTCGTCGCGAGAAGGAAATTCACAGACAATCATGGAACCAATCATCCTTCCATCATCGTTCAAAATAGCACATGCATATAGCCATTTGCCATTGTCATACATCTCCTTAGCCGATTTTAAATGAGCTTCCCGGACCTTTAACCTTCTTTCCAAGGCTCCTTCATCTGTACCATCGTAGGCGACAACAAGGAATTGCATTTTTGACCTCCACGTCATAAGATTTTACTTTTAGGCCCAATAACGAATTTGGGTAGTCCCCCGCTTCTTCCAGCCTTATGATTTCCTCACAATAGGGTGTATGTGGTCTCAAAGCAGCATAGTTCCTCTCGAATCTCAGTCGTGGGTCTATTCTCGACAGGAGGACTTGTACCGACTGGTGATATACTTTCCTGCAGATCTCCCCGGTATCCAGCCCTAACTTCTTACAGGCTTCCAGGGTAGAGCAGGGATTCCACCACCTGGTGACCAGCCTTCTATCTGTGGCCTCGATAATCTCCCCATCTTGCGGAGTCGAGAGTCCCAGATAGCCTTCATAAAACATCCTGTAGCCATCACGAAGAGGATCCCCCGTTTTCTCCAGAGTCTCTACATTTCTATCCCACCAGGCTAACCTCTTCTCAATGACACACTGTTCCAGACATGCCAAAGCATTATCCAAACCTATTTCTTGGGCGATGGACAGGATGGTTTGAAATAACTCAGTGGAGTCTCCTCTACTCCTTGGATATCGTTGTCTCACAAGCTGGTAGTATTCCTCG
>CAYTNQ010000194.1:0-4172 GCA_964439175.1 uncultured Anaerolineales bacterium
ACGGCTACGGCTACGGCTACGGCTACGGCTACGGCTACGGCTACGGCTACGGCTACGGCCACGGCGACGGCTACGGCTCCGGCTCCGGCTTCGGCTCCGGCTCCGGCTACGGCGACATTCGTTTTCCATATTGGAAAGAGATATCCGAAAAGCTAGATGCAAAATGGGTACTGGCTGAAAGGAATCAGGAAATCAAAAGGGAACTAATTGAAGCTATGGGTATAGACAGTTTTTTCAGCCAGCTTAAAGCTCAGGTGGTACATTCTGACATAGACGGATATGGTAATCCGCGGTCTTTATTAAGAATCCTCATTCCAGAGGCCAACGCCGGTTATTTACAGGCCGTAAAAGTTGTCTGCCCGACAACTGGCAGAGTGTATCATCTTGGAGTGCAGCCTGGCATCAGCACTTGCCAAGAAGCAGTAGCAAGTACTTTCGGTGTTTCTCCGGAAATCTATCATCCGGAGAGGGAGTCTTAAATGGAGGAAACAATGATGAAACAAATCAGGCAGGGAGACATTCTAATGGTGGCAGTGGAGAAACATCCACCGCAGGGTCTAAAACCGAAAAGACAGGTGGTTTTAGCAGAAGGGGAAGTGACTGATCATGCCCATAGATTGACAGGAAATGTCTTGGAGTGGACAGAGGGTGAGGACAGATTTATCCGCATCATGGGGCAGGCGTTCGGCGAACTCAGCCATGAAGACCACGACCCTACGCCAGTGGCGATAATAGAACCTGAGACAACATATCGTGTTATACCCCAACAAGAGACTGACCTCTCAGGACAATGGCGGCGTGTGGCAGATTAATTACTGTACGTGAAGGGATACTTGCCTGGAAGTAATCAGAACGTGGGACAAAACCGGGTGCCGGATAGAGCAGAGGCACCATCCTCATCCGACACCGGGCTGCTATTGGGTAGAGGAAGATCTCTGCTCAGAATGTGATCACGAAAAAGTTGAGGCTTCTGTGCCACAAAAGAGGGAGGGGTAATGAGCAAGCCGCCCATCGGGGATAAAGAAAAGTGCCTGGCCGACCGGAAAGAGAGGGCCCGTAAACTTATCAATTCGACGCTGGACCTCATGGCCGAAATCGACGAGGACCTAGTGAAAAAGTGGATCTGGAACCGGTGGCCACGTGGCATCGGGCTTTACGAAGATTAACGCTACTAGAGGGGTACGGTGGAAATGAAGGAGACTTCAAGTTGCCCCCTTTGCCAAGGAACTAAAGAGGTTTTGAGGAGGCCGGCCAGGCTCATGGGGGCGACTTATCCTCTGGATGATACGTGGAAGGGTGATGAGCACTTTGAGCCGTGCCCCATCTGTACGGCCGAAGATAAGGATCACAAGGATAATTAACCGTATTAGCTTACGGTGGAAAGCGAGAGGTATTAAGATGCCTGAATATTATTGTCCTGCTGACTGTGGGGTGCAAGAGGAATGTTCTCTAAAGCATCCGCTTCCTGGTGGCGTTTTCACCGATAATCCGAGTGCCGACCTTTGCTGGTGCTATCTGAGACCCCTCGGACCTAATAATCATATACCAGATGGTGAGACACTATGGAAGTAAAGCAGAGTGAAAGAATGAAGCCATCTCTCTTGGCTGAGAACTCTATCGGAGAGGAATCGACAGCCGAGGTACTCCGCTGGCTTTATTGGGACATGCAGTTCTCGACATTGGATATCGCTGAGATATTCAAGACGTCCCAGAGCAACGTCAGCCACTATCTCAGGAAGTTCAACATCCCCTGCCGACCGCGCGGCGACTCTATGAGCCTAGCTTTCAAAAAGGGAAAGATAAAAAGGCACTACGCCAAGGGGAAGGATCATTTCAATTGGCGCGGCGGCCGTACGACCAAGGGAGGCGGATACGTACTTGTTTACCAGCCGGGCCATCCTAAGGCAAAGGATGGGATATATGTCCTTGAGCACATTCTAGTCTGGGAGTCGGTTCATGGCCACTTCCTGCCGGATGGCTGGGTTGTTCATCATCTCAACGGATTGACTGATGATAACCGACCTGAAAATCTCGCCGCTCTGCCCGATCGAAAGCATAAAACCGTGCTCGCGGCTAAAGCTCGGAGAATCAGAAAGTTGGAGCAGAGACTGGCCGAAGCGTACCGGTATATGGAGAGCCTGCGGAAAGGCGCGGTCAACGGCCAGATGCCCCTTTTCGGTTAGCGGGCTGAGATGAAGAGGGTTGAGTATGAGGATGGTAAAAGGCTTGAACAAACGCACACCTGCACCTGCGGGGGCAAGCTCAGCCTCTGTTGGGGCGGCGCCTTCGGCATCAACAGTTTCGTGTTGCGGTGTGTTGAAAGAGACGACCACAACACAATCATGCGGCCGGCAGAGCTGGAGCCTTACGACATACCGGGGTTTAATCTATACAATTTGAGAGGGAGGCACGACGAAATGGTTCAAGAATTGGGTGAAGAAAAGGCCAGGGCGTTACAGCCTTACGAGCAGGTCGCCTCGCTGACCAAACAGCAGGCAGGACTGATACTACAGACAATCTGGCCGGACGCGCCGGCAGTCGAGGTTATGAAGGCAGCCATCATCTGCCGGCAGTACGGACTGAATCCGCTGATGAAGCACATCTTCCTGTTGCCGTTCAAGAAATACGACAAGCGGACCGGCGAGATAGTCCGCATCGACTGGGCGATACACATCGGCATCAAGGCGAACCGGCTGATCGCGCGCCGGGTTGACCGCTTTTCCTATCTCGGCGACACGCCCCGGATCATGACGAAGCAGGAGCAGGAGACTATCTTCGGCGAGGTGGACAATAACAATATCTGGGCCATCACCAAGCTGCGCGATTCCGCGGGGAATGAGGCCCCGGGCTACGGCAGCTGGCCCAAAGGTCAACCGGCCTACGGCGCCGACCGCGGTAACTCCGCGGCCAACATGGCCTTCATACACAGCGAGCGCAACGCCCTCGACCGCCTCTTTCCCGGCGAGATGCCCCAGGACGTCGGCGTGATAGACGAGCAGTATATCGACGGGGAATATCAGGTTACAACAGATCAAAAACCCCCACTGGTAAGCTCGCCTGCATCCACTCAAAAAGAGCCCGCCGCCACGAAACACGCCCGCGGCAAGGGAAAAAAGGAGGATGATAACAAGGCAGGCGAGTCGGCGCAGCGGCCACCGGGTAAACAGCGGGCGGGCGCCGGGCCGGGTGGCGGCGTTGACCGGGTGGGGGCGACCGGCGCCGGGGCCGGGGCCGGCGCGGCCGGGGAGGTAGGGCCGGGGCCGGGCGGGGCGCCGGCAGGAGGCCGGCAGGGCGGGGCGGGGCCCACCACCACCGCGACGACGCCGAGCGGAGCCGACGAGCATGCCTTGTTATCAGCCGCCTCCCCACCGGAAAATGCCGACGCAGGCGAGTCGGCGCTCGCGGGAAACGGCTTTTCCATCCGCCGCGCCGAGCTGGCCGATCTCCTTACAAAAAGCCATTGGAGCGAAGGGACGGCGCGGTCCTGGATAACGAGCAAATGGCACGACGTCGAAGATGGCGAAAACCTTGAAGCCGTCCTGAAACGGCTCAACCGGTCACAGGCCGAAGTTTTCATGCGCGAGCTACAGCAGCGCGCCGAGAATCAACCCAATCTTTTATGAGGTAACTATCCCCTCACGTACCGTAGGTGGGAAAGTGACTACTCCGTCAGCTAAAGCAGGCAGTCTTCCCGCCCGCACTTTATAAACAGCAGGAGGAAAGGAAACAATGTGTGAGTTCGTAAGCTGGATAGGAAAAAATAATAAGATTTATTATCTTACTCCACATCTTGCCGGCAACACACCGAGGGGAAAAATGATTGCCCTCAAGTACCCCGGTGAGGGAGAATTGGTGGGACATTCCGCCATACGCGATTATTTTGAGTTGCGTGGCGGAACCGAGAAAGAATGTACAGACTTTTCCACACCCGATAATTTCCCGCCCGAAATCGTCGCTGCAATCAAGGGTGGAGAGTTCCGGGGCTGGCCGATGCCTCGGGGTTTACTTTTGAAGACCCTGGACGACAAATATGAGGCCGACCGGAAGCCCCTGGACGACAAATACTTGGCCGACTGGAAGACCCTGGACGACAAATACTTGGCCGACCGGAAGTCCTTGGACGACAAATATGAGGCCGACTGGAAGACCCTGGACGACAAATACTTGGCCGA
>CAYTNQ010000194.1:4272-8713 GCA_964439175.1 uncultured Anaerolineales bacterium
TGGACGACAAATATGAGGCCGACTGGAAGACCCTGGACGACAAATACTTGGCCGACCGGAAGCCCCTGTACGACAAGACGTGGGACTTCTTCGCCGTACCCGAAAACCGCAACGCGAAGTGGAGATAGAAAAAGGGGTTACGGGACGTGAAGGTATACTTACCTTTTATGAAGATAGTTGCTTATGACAGAGGGTAACTATCCCTTGACAACATAGAGGAAATAAAATATGAATCTGGAAGTAGTTGGCATCGAAAAAGCAAAGGAAGGGGATGATACTGATTGGTAAGTATCCCTTGACATCACGTATGAGGCTAAAGTAGAATATGGATAATAGCGATAAAATAATACTGGATTTGTGCGGTGGTACAGGCTCATGGTCACGACCATATAAAGAGGCAGGTTACGATGTGAGGCTTATTACGCTACCACAATACGATGTGCGAATATACGAACCGCCGACAGGTATATGGGGAATACTTGCAGCTCCGCCTTGTACTGAATTTGCCGTATCTGGTACACGTTGGTGGAAATCAAAACCACCCGAATTATTGGTGGAAGCTATCAGCGTTGTCAGAGCGTGCCTGAGAATTATAGAAGTTAGCAATCCAAGATGGTGGGCTTTGGAGAATCCGGTAGGAAGGTTAAGCCGCTGCGTGCCAGAAATAGGGAAGTGGAGATACACCTTCCAGCCTTACGATTACGGAGACCCCTGGACTAAAAGGACTTGTATCTGGGGTGTTCATAATATACCGGAAAAGCATCCGGTTGAACCTGTCGGCAGCTATCAGGGAAGTGGTCACACAGCACACGGCAAAACTCTCGGCATTGTTGACCATCCCTTAATGCTATTGGGCAAAGATGATGTTTTCCTACGTCCAGATTGGGTACACCGGTTGCCCCCATCGGCTGATAGAGCGATGTTACGAAGTATCACGCTAGCAGGTTTTGCGACTGCATTTTTTGAGGCTAATCAATAGGAGGTAAAGATGGCAAAGAATGAAGCAAGTTTCCCTAACCATCCAATAAAACCACAAAAGACAGCCAAGTTTGATGATGGTGAATTTACAGAAGCGGAAGTTGAGCATCTTCTGGACAAGGCATCACAGCCTTTGGAGCCAAAGCAAAAACCCGATTCAGGAGTAGCTGAAACATCGGAGTCTCCGACTTCCGGTGATTGTAGCGGAAGCCATACTCATTCAGATAGTCCTGAAGGTACTTAGGGGAGACGGCATGGCGAGTACCATCAATACCACGCTTAATCAGACTCCAGAAGCCCTCGATGGTGTTCGTGTGAACGATGCCTCTCGCATAGACTTTGGCATTGTGTTCTATCGTTTCATGGGTATATCCGAGCTTCTGCACCAGGTTGTAGCTTCCGAGTTCATCGGTATAGACTTTGGTATTGATGTCAGGCGGGGCTTGCTTCCACAGGATAGGCAGGAGAGTCCGAGCCTTGACGTTTGGTACTACCTTGCTCATTACCTGCCCGTTCTCACGTTCTACAATGCCCATGACCGGCGTTTTCTGCTCAAGGCTACGACCTTTACGGTTGGACTTCCCTCCCACGTAAGTTTCATCTACCTCAAGCGTGCCGGACATCTTGTCCTGTTTCTCATTCATCAGCTTGCGTATCATGGTGAACATTCGCCAGGCGGTCTTATAAGTAACCCCGATTTCACGCTGAAGCTGCTTGGCACTTATCCCGCAGCGTGTGCTGGACATCAGGAACATGGCGTGAAACCAGTAACGAAGCGGTGTAGGCGATTTGTGGAAGATAGTTCCGGCGAGGGGGCTAACCTGATTACCGCAGAACTGGCAGGAGTAAACGGGCTTGCTCTTTATCCGGTAATGCGGGGTTACTTTCTCGCACTTCTGACAGTAAACACCATCGGGATAGCGACCTTTGAAGATACGTTCAAGGCAAGCATCATCAGTAGGATACTTCTCATTAAAGTCTTTGAGTGTGTATTTTGCTGTTTTCATTTCAGTCTCCAATCTCAAGTCTCTAATAGGAGTATAACACAAAATGTACGTGATGTCAAGGGATACTTACCTACTGATTTGTGGATTTCATTGAGGTATACCAATTTTCACATCGTATCACCCGCCTACGTTGGTTGGGATGTGCCTGTTACCAAAGATGAACTAAGGAGTCTCTGGCCTAAACTCCCTAAGAATATTCAAACCAAAGCTAGGAAGTTGGGCTTTGGTGAGTCCATGTCGTGAAGGGATACTTACGTGACAGAGAGAGCTTTCAGCACCGACTTTTGGGGTGACCCCTTCATTCAGGATTTACCCCCGGAGGGTAAACTCCTTATGGCTTATCTCAAGACTAGCCCTCATGCTAACCAGGCGGGGCTGTATAAAATCACTGTCTCAACTATTTCCTTTGATACCGGTCTTGATAGATCCTCTGTCATAAAAACCCTTCCATCGCTGAGTCCTAACGTCGAATGGTACCAAGAAGAGAGTCTTGTTTGGGTAAAAGGCTTCCTTCCCGAGCAAGCTAAATCGCCGAAGTTTATTACGGCCGCACTCTCTAACATGAAAAACGGTCGTATTCCAGAAGAGATAGCTGATGAGTTCATGGAATATAATACAAATCTCCTTCAACGTGAGAACCTTGAGCCTCAAGTTTCATTATCCAAGCGCGACTGTGTGATCATAAGAGATAATTTCACCTGTCAATATTGCCGGCACCCTTTGAGTCCTTCCGATCCTCCACTAATGTACGAGCTTGATCACATCAATCCTAAATCCAAAGGCGGAAAGGATAATTACCTTAACCTCGCAGCTAGCTGCGCCCGCTGTAATCAAAAAAAGGGGGATCGTACCCCTAGCGAGGCGGGACTAATAGCCCCTAAAGTTTCTACTTTTCATGTAGCTCAAGCCATTTATCTATTGAAAAATTCGCCGGCTCTGCAGGAAAAATGGAAGCTCTTCTTTCCGGGAAAGCCCTTGGATAGCTTGTTAATCAATGTTAATCAACGTTATTCAATGTTAAATCAAGATACTCCCTCGCACGCGCGCGCTTCTGACCTGACCTGTTCTGATCTGTCCTTATCTGATTCTGTATCTGATAATTCTCTCTTTTCCGGCTCCCTTTTCTCTCTTGCAGATCTAGAGGCTTCTTTGAATGAATTACCTCAGGGGGTCGATAAATTGGCTCAGCATGAAGCTATTAAGCAGCGGCTTGCTGATTTTGCTCGATCTCTTGGTTTCACTCCTGCAAGCGAATACAGATTGGGGAATGACCGCATCGACATGTGCTGGTTGTCTCCACAGGGGCAGGTTCTGGCTGCTTTTGAAATCGACTATCGTACCCCGAGGGAAAATTCTATCGAGAAACTAAAGCGCCTCGGGTGTCCCAGGTCATATATTCTTTTGAGAAAGGACGGACTTAGGTTTATTCCGCTTAGCGCGGATGCCATCCCGACGAGTGAGAGTGAAAAAGGGGAGAGCCTATCGCCGGGAGACCGAGCGGTCATAGCTACTTGGTGCTCAGTCGCAAACTTTAGCATGCCAAAGGGGGCAGCTAAAGAGCTGGTCGCCAGGATGCGAACAGAGTTCGCCGACGTGGATATCCTCCGTGAGTCGAAGTTGTGGGCGGCCCGTAAGCTCGAAGAGCCATTGACGCCCGAATCGCGCCTCTCGTCCCAGCTCTGGCATTGGATGGAGAAGGCCAGAGAAATCAACCAAAGGCCTCAGCGGCCTCAGCGGCCGTATAGTCGTAAGAAGATCAGGAATACTTGGAAGATTTGCCGACAATGCGGCTGGAAAGGTAAGACCCCTGAAGATTACTGTCCCGTTTGTCATGCCAAAGGGGCCGAGGTGCGCCTGGAGGTCGACTATTTATCCGGCGAACACAGCGGCCTAATCAGACATTGATTGAGGTGACACATGGAGACGCAATTTACGCTGGAAAGGGTAAAACAAACCGCGGAGCTGGTGGTCAAGCGCCTGGCACCATACTGTAAAAAAATCGAGATGGCCGGCTCGGTCCGCCGCGGCCGGCGCTGGGTGCATGACGCTGATATCATCCTGATCCCCAGGGATTCTTGGAACCTCTACCAGGAAATTCTCGCACTGAACAGGCCTTTTAAACCGAAACCGGACGGCCCTAAAATCAAGCGCATCAGCGTCGGCGGCATTCCGATCGACCTGTACATCGCCGACGAAAGGAACTGGGCGACCCTGTTGCTTATCCGAACCGGCTCGGTGGCCAGCAATAAAAAACTCTGCGCCAGAGCGCAGGAGTTGGGCTGGACATTGCACGCCGACGGCTCCGGATTGTTCGACAAAGAGGGCAAGCGGATCGCCGGCGACACGGAGATCTCGATATTCAATGCCCTGGGGCTTGAGTATCAACCTCCAAACAAGAGGGAGTGACTACTCCGTCAGCTAAAGCAGACGGCTTCTACGGATTGGATACCGAGGCT
>CAYTNQ010000195.1:0-8658 GCA_964439175.1 uncultured Anaerolineales bacterium
TCCTCCTTTTGGGGACCGGCTGACGGCACAGCCGGTCTCTTGATTCAAGACGCCGACCCCTCTCGAAGGGGTCGGCGTGTTTGCATTGGATGCGCGATGCAGCACCGCCGCATACTCAATGGGAATCTACATCTAGGGGCAAAAGAGGCGGTCGAACTCGCCAGGCTCCAGCCAAGTGGAAACGCTCCAGCGCCACGCGGAGCGGATAGGGGCAACCGGTCATGACGCAAGATGATGGTCACCGGGCGCGGGTTGCGCTCATTGTCGGCTTGTAGTTGGGCCAGGTGTGTGGCCAGTGCAGCACCAGCGTCGGGGCACGAATCTCGGACAGCCTTCCCTGGTACAGATCGCCCTCCATCTCGCCCGACGCCTGGCTAAGACACCCGGCAGATAGGAGTAAAGTCATCCGGTTTGATGTTGACAGCAACCGGCTTTTGTGAGATAATATAGCCACAAGAGAATACCAACCTCTCTTGCCCGAACTTGCTATCCTAGGACAAGGAGGTGATGCTAATGGACCATTGCAGTAGTAGTCCGTGCGCCGTAGCGTCACCTCCGGTTATCCGGTAGATGCTACGGCGCGACAGGGGGCCTCTTCCGCATAGGGAGAGGTCCTTTGTTTGTATGGAGCGAGTCCCCCGTGGTACAATCTGCCTTGAGGTGAGTCCATGAACAATCCCATCCCCATCGGTAAGCTGCCGGCCGAACACCTGGCGCGGCTGCTGGCGAAGCATACCCGCCCCGATCCACGCCTGATCATCGGTGCCCGGCTGGGCGAGGACGCGGCAGTGATTGACATGGGTGACCGCTATCTGGTGGCCAAGACCGACCCCATCACTTTTGCCAGCGACGAAATCGGCTGGTACGCCGTCAACATTAACGCCAACGACATCGCATGTGCCGGGGCTGCGCCGCGCTGGTTCCTGGTCACGCTGCTACTGCCCGAAGGCAAGACGGACATCAGCCTGGTGGAGACTATCTTTGCCCAAATGGCTGAGGCATGTGAGCGACTGGACGTGACGCTGGCCGGCGGCCATACGGAGATCACTTATGGGCTCGACCGGCCGGTTGTCGTCGGGCATATGCTGGGAGAGGTAGCTCCCGGCGGCTTTGTTGCCACGGCAGGCGTGCAGGTGGGAGACAACATCATCGTCACCAAAGGCGTAGCGGTGGAGGCGACGGCCATCATCGCTCGGGAAAAGAGGGACAATCTGGAAGGAGTGTTCGATGCCGGGTACCTCAGGCGCTGCCAGGACTTTTTGCACGATCCGGGCATCAGCGTAGTACACGACGCTCAGGTTGCCCAGGCAGCCGGGAGGGTTCACGCCATGCACGATCCCACCGAGGGAGGACTGGCGACCGGCCTGTGGGAGATGTCCCAGGCGGCCGCGGTGGGACTGGAAATAGACGAATCCGCCATCCCTATCTTGCCAGAGACGGCGGCCTTGTGCGCGCAATTTGATCTCGACCCGCTGGGCCTGATTGCCTCAGGAGCTTTGCTCATTGCCTGTCCTCCGCAAGACACAGACGCCATTGTGGGAGCGCTACGAGCAGCGGGCATCCTGGCCACGATCGTGGGACGAGCCGTTGAGCAAAAGGAAGGATGTACACTGCTGGGACAAGGCGGCCGGCGCCCCCTGCCCAGCTTTGCGCGGGACGAGATTGCCCGCTTGTTTGAATAGTCACCATGCCCTCTGGGGGGGCACCATAGACCATGAAAACGCACAGGCGTAGGACAAGCTGTTAGCTTGTCCCGCCACGGACAAACTAACAGTTTGTCCTACGAGCATTTTTAGAATAGACCTGCGTCAATCGTCGGAGTGGTTTGATTTTCCGTTTGGCCGGTTATCCGTGACGTAAAAACCGGACCCTTTGAAAACAATGCCCGGCGGGCTGAAAATCCGCCGCGTGTCGCTGTGACCGTTGGGGCAAATGGCGACGGTGTGATCGTCATAGCTCGTTATCCGTTCAAAGGTGCTCCCACAGACGGCACATCGATACTCGTAAATCGGCATTTTTCCCAACCTCCAGGGGAACTTACGCCCTTGATTATAAGCTTGCTGTGTTAGAATTACGTAAGAGATATGCAAATGTTTTGATAGAATGTGGGGGCTGTGAGTGGACTCTTTACCTTTTTTGACCGATACGTATCCTGGTACCGGCGGTCGTATCAAAGCTGAGCCAGAAGATTTCGTCGTTGAGGAGATAGCGCTGTACGAGCCCAGCGGCGAAGGGCAACACGTTTACGTTTACCTGGAGAAGCGAGGGCTGAGTACCTACCAGGTGGTGAACGCCATAGCCCGCCGGCTGGGAGTGCCGGCAAGGGACATCGGCTACGCTGGCATGAAAGACGCGCGGGCGGTGACGCGCCAGATGATCTCGATCGATAGCGTTGAGCCAGGCCAGGTAGAAGCGCTTGAGCTACCGGGTATCAAGCTGCTGAGGATTAGCCGCCACCGCAACAAGCTGAAGATGGGGCACCTGGCGGGCAATCGCTTCACCCTCCGGGTACGCGACACCAGCCAGGAGACCCTGCCCATCGCCGAAGGGGTGCTGGCTGAATTGCAGCGGCGTGGCGTACCCAACTATTTTGGAGAGCAACGCTTTGGCATGCGCGGGAACACTCACCGGTTAGGATGGGCCCTGTTGCGTGGCGACGCCGAAGCCTTCGTTTATGAATACCTGGGGCACCCTCAAGCGGAAGACCGCCCTGACGTGCAGGCGGCGCGCGCCGCCTGCGATGCGGGGGATTATCCGGCGGCGCTGGCCCAATGGCCATCTTCGCTGCCGGAAGAACGCCGCGTGCTGGCAGCGCTGGTGAGAAACGGTGGAGACGCCGCGCAAGCGTTGCGCGTCCTCGACAAGAAATTACGCCGCCTGTTCGTGTCGGCCTACCAGTCCTACCTATTCAACCGCTTACTGGCACAGCGTATCCGCAATATGGATCAACTGGAAGCGGGAGACGTGGCCTTTATTCACGCCAGTGGAGCCGCTTTTGTGGTGGAGGATCCCATGACCGAGCAGCCGCGCGCAGATCGCTTCGAGATCAGCCCGTCGGGGCCGCTCCTTGGTCCCAAATCACTGCTGGCGGAGGGCAGACCCGGCCAGCAGGAGCGGGAGCTGCTCAAGGAATCCGGCCTCTCCCTGGCCGAGTTCCGGCTGCCGGGGGTCAAGTTCAAAGGGGCGCGCCGGCCATTCCGTATCCCGCTGGCCGACGTTCAAGTCGCCTGGGATGGCGGATTGGTGGTCAGCTTTCGCCTGCCCGCAGGCAGCTATGCCACCGAGGTGTTGCGCGAGCTGATGAAAAATTGTTAATCTACTACGTCCAGCGCGTCCAGCGCCTCTTCCAGGGTGGGGTAAAGGTCCGCGTACTGGGTAAGACCTACCATGCGGAAGATCTTCTGGAAGTGGCTGCTGAGGCCGGTCATCAATAGGTGCTGGTCTCGCTTGCGCGCTTCGGTCACGATGCCGATCAAGATGGCAATTCCTGCACTGTTAATGTAGTCGCCCTCCCGGAAATTGAAGATGATGTTATGGGCGCCATCAGAGGAGGCATTCTGATAAGCCTGGTGAATTGCCTCTTCGGCGAAGGTGGTGACGTCTCCTGCCAGGTCTATTACCGTGGCACTCTTCTCAAAGCGAACCGTCACCTGGATCTCATCACTCATTGGCTGCTGTCTCCCTCATCAACCATCGGCGGGGGGAGTACGTCATCAAAGGCAGGCTGTTTATCGTCGGTCACTCGATAGATAATCATCCGAAATTGATTCCCGCCACCTTCATCATCCTCCATAAAGTAAGCCTCGTCTACCATCTGGCGGATGAGCCATAGCCCCAACCCCCCTTTGGGACCACGTTCTTCGACTTGAGCTTGAATGTCAGGGGCTACAACCTCGCTGGGAGGGATGTTGCCAGCGCCTGGGTCCTTTACCAGAATGTCTAACTTAGTCTCGTCGGCAGTCAGCACGACCACGACTTTCATGCGGGCATCCGACTTGCCCCCGTGCCGGATGGCGTTGGTACACGCTTCATCAACTGCCGTTTTCAGCTCCTCGATGCGTTCTGGCGAGAATCCCAATCGGCGCGCTACGGTGGCAGCCGCCTCGCGGGCTACTCGTTCGTAGCCCAGTTCGCTGGGTATTTTTAGCTCGACGACCCGGGTGGTATTAGGAGGGATCATCTGAGTCTCCTGGGTTATGTTCGGTGTTACCATACCCGCACCTGAGTGCGTTGGGTATCGCACAGCACCATTATATCATAAAAAATTTGAATCAGGAACCAGTTCTTTTGTCTCACTCAGGTCTCACCAGGTCATCTCTTTGCGCCCAGTGCGCCGGTGCAGCAGACGTAGGAGGGGAAAAAGGAGGAGCATTGCGGCAATGTTGAGCACTGAAGCCGGCAAGATAACGTTCGACAGGGCCGGCAGCCAGGGAATGGGTTTGTTGAGCACATTAAGAAGCAAGGTATAGGTCAGGTAATAAGCCAGGGTAAGGGGGAAAGTGAGTGTCAATGGGAGGATCAGGTAACTGCCGAAGACACGGCCGTATCCCAACCTGGTGAGCAGGCTGGTGACGACGAGGGAGACGGTGATCACTCCAAAGGGACCGCTGGAGAGCAAGTCCAAGCACAGGCCACCGATGATGGCCCACAGCACTCCCTCTTTCGACCCGCGCAAAAGCGTCCAACCGATGACGGCGACCAGCACCAGGTCGGGACGAACGTCGGCAATGGTCAGGAACGGCCCGAGGCTGGACTGAATCAGCGCCAATCCCAGCAACAGGGCGAATCCCAGGTAGCCGCTAATGGATGTCCTCCTCGCCGGGGACCACTTGCAACTCTT
Source organism: uncultured Anaerolineales bacterium (assembly GCA_964439175.1). GTDB lineage: Bacteria > Chloroflexota > Anaerolineae > 4572-78 > NAK82 > CAYTNQ01. The sequence continues at coordinate 4,841 of CAYTNQ010000195.1, forward strand.
GCTCGAAATCGGTGGGCGTAAAGGTGGTGATGACCAACACCGTCTCCAATTTTCCGAAATCCACGGTGGAGCGAACGCGCGCGCTCTGGAACATGTCGAGGTCTCGCTGAAAGACTTCGGTCACCTGACCGATGACTAGCTTGTCCGGAAAGTTCCCCCCCAGGCCGGAGGTCAGCACGATGTCGCCAGGGCTGACCGTTTCACCCTGGGGGATACGTTCCATTACCAGTCCTCCATCAATGTTGCCACGCACGATGCCCGGGACGCGGGAAGTCGACACGCGAGCGTTCACTGCGCTGGCCGGGTCTATGAGCGGCAGCACCTCGGCCACGTTGGGGCCAACGGCCACTACCCGTCCCACCAACCCCCGGTCGGTGATGACCGGCATATCTACGGCCACGCCGTCGCGGGCGCCTACGTCAATAAAAATGGAGAAGAGCAAATTGCTGGTGTCTTCACCAATTTTATGGCCAACGACGGCCGCTGCCTTGTAGTCGTACCAGGGGTTGTTGCGGGTAAAATTGAGGAGCTGGCGCAAACTCTCGTTTTCGCGCTCCACGTCGGTAAGGCGAGCATTCTCCACCGAGAGGCGGTTGACCTCTGCCTGCAATTGAGCATTACTCTGGCGCAGGTCTCGCAGGTCACGGGCGCTACGCAGCAAGTCGCTGACGTCGCTCCCGAAGTGGGTCAACCCTGCTTGAAAAGGTGCCAGTAGCGCACGCGTAGCATTACGCACCGGTTGCAAGTAACCCAACTGGCCCAGCGCCAGTCCCAATAGAAGCAAAGCTCCCATCAGGGCGATGGTCAACCAACGAGTTCTCGTGTCACTCATAATTCGTCACAATTAGTAACTGCTCACCCTCCCGCAGGTTCAGGCGGTCATCAAAGCAGAGACCGTCGTCACACTCGGCAATTCAGACGCAGAGTGCCTACTCACGGCAACCTGCGGGAGGGTATTATGCAAAACCCGCAATGTGCAAACGGCCTCCGTCGTTTTTGCACATTGCGGGTATTCGTCCCTGTCAAAGCTAAATGCGATGATTGGTGCTACCTCGCTGCAAGCTGGCCAGCACCCGGGCGTATCGATCCAGGCTTTCGACGACTACGCCCGCGCCCCGGGCGACGCAGGTCAGGGGATCATCGGCTACATAGACGCGCATACGGGTATCTTCCGACAATCGTTCGGCCAGGCCCTGCAGCAAGGCGCCGCCGCCAGCCAGGGCAATGCCGTTTTCCATCAGGTCCGCGATCAGTTCAGGAGGAGTCTCGTCGAGGGCACTGCGGACCGTATCAATAATGATATCTACCGAGTCCCTGAGTGCTTCGCGGATCTCCACACTGGACACCTCGACCGCTTCCGGCAAGCCCGTGACCAGATTTCGACCACGGAGCGTGATGGTCTGTTCCTCAGGCAGGGGATAAGCTGACCCGATGGTGATCTTGGCCCGCTCGGCCATGCGCTGTCCGATGAGCAGGTTATATTTCTGGCGCGCATACTGGATGATGGCTTCGTCCATCTCATCCCCGGCGACCCGAATGGAGCGGCTGACCACGATGCCTTCCAGGGAGAAGACCGCCATCTCGGTGGTGCCGCCTCCGATGTCAATCACCATACTGCCCAGGGGCTCGGTAACCGGCAGGCCCGAGCCAATGGCGGCTGCCATAGGTTCCTCAATAAGGTAAGTCTCGCGGGCACCCGCAGCGATTGCCGCGTCGTGCACCGCTCGCTTTTCTACCTCTGTCACGCCGCTGGGAATACCGATGACCACTCGAGGTTTGGGGATGGGGAAAAGGGATTGCTCGTGGACTTTCTTGATGAAATGGCGTATCATGGCCTCGGTGATCTCGAATTCCGAGATGACACCGTCTCGCAGGGGGCGGATGGCGACAATGTTGGCGGGGGTACGCCCCACCATCTCTTTGGCCTCAATCCCAATGGCCAGGGGTCGCTTGGAACGCTTTTCGATGGCGACTACCGAGGGTTCGTTGATGACGATGCCCTTGCCACGCACGTGAACCAGCGTATTCGCCGTGCCCAGATCGATACCGACGTCAAGGGAAAAGAGTCCCAGCAAAGCATTGAATGGGTTAAACACGCGAGTTCGGCTCTCCTTACCTTACGCAGGAATTGCATGGGCAGGCCAATACCTCGGACTCGCCTGACCCAACGCATTATACCACATTTCCAGAACAGCACAAAGCATCGGGAGTGAACGTGAAAGGTCGCGCAACTGTCGCCACACTTCACTTTTGCCAGATTGCCCCGGGGTGCTATCATTGGTGATGGGAGACAACTGTCAGAGCTCGTAAAGAGCTGGTAAGGAGAAGATGCAATGAAACTATCGACAGCAGACGCCGATCTGTTCTTCAAGCTGATGTGGGGACTTCAATTTTACGTCAACCGGCAGCGCCAGATTCTACCTCATGTAGGATCAGTTACGGCCTACGCCGAGCTGCCGACAGCAGACAAACTTAAAGTACGTGACGTTCTGTGGGAGAATCCGGAGTTGATCGATGCCTACGTCGCCAAAAACCCGGATGGCCTGCCGGCCAAAGAACTGGAAATCATTCAGAAGTGGAAGCGCTTCGTTTCAGGCACCTTTCAAATCTTCCGTTTTCTGAAAAAGCATACTATCTTTATCGGAGCGGGCTCCCAAGTGTATGGCGTGCTGGGTCTGTATGACAGCCTGGAAGCGGTAGTGTATGGGCGACGGCCGCCGATCATGGTCGAGACGGTGCTTCTGCCCTTCAAGGGAAAGATTGTGTACGATGGGCTATTGAGCGGTTATAACATCTTTTTTGGCGGAGGCATCCGGTCCAATCTGAAGGAGGTGTATATGGCGGCCAAGCAGAATGACCGCATCATCACCACGCTGGAGCCGGAGCTGGCCCAACCGGCCCAGTCGACGCGCAAAAAGCTGGGCAAAGACTGGCGGCCAGAAATTGATGAGTTAGTCAAAAGGACTGACAAGATCAAAGGCGGCCCGGCCGTCCAGAGTTCGGCCTTTAATCTGCTGCGCGCCAGCGCCAAGCTGGCCCAGGCGGCGGTCCACAACCCGGATGACCTGGACCGGCTATGGAATCTGGAGCGGCGGGCGCGGACGGCGCTTACCCGCCTGCAAACCGTGTTGGACCGCGCGGAGCGATGAGTGGCAGTGCCGACGGCAGGCATGGACCTGGCCAGGATCAAGCGGGAGTTTGGCCAGAACCTGGTTTTGATTGGCAACGTGGACGTTCGCGTATGGAAGCCACCATCAAGCGCCTGAACTTAGTGGCTCAATATGACTTAAAAGAGCATTTCCCAGGGGGATTGCCCCTCGAGGATTATCAGGCCATGCTGGAAACCATGCATATCTTGCCAGAGACTGGTTTACACACAAACTGTCCCGCAGGGCTGTCGGATTGTAGCCCTACGGGCTTGACCAACGACGAATGACGAAAATTTGCCTTGGTTGTTCGTCTTCCCCCATTCGGGGGACCTGCGGGTTCGTCCTTCGTCCCGCCTATCCCGATACTCGGGACGAGTGCGCGGGGAAAAGTCTCAACCAGATCATGAACCATTCCGGTTAAACTCAGGAGAAAGAGAGTGATATGAAAAGCGTCGTTATTACCGGAAGCACGCGCGGCATCGGCTACGGCCTGGCCGATGCGTTCCTGGCGCTGGGGTGTGCTGTGACCATCAGTGGACGCACACCAGCCGGCATCGAGCAGGCAGTGGCCAGGCTGGCCTCACAACACGAAGCGGAGCGCATCTTTGGCCAGCCGTGCGACGTGACTCACAGGGAACAGGTGCAGGCCCTGTGGGATGCGGCCAGGGC
>CAYTNQ010000196.1:0-8600 GCA_964439175.1 uncultured Anaerolineales bacterium
TGGCACCGCGATTCCAGGGTGTCGAGACGCGAATGTTCTCAGGTTTAAGCCAGGGGCACAGCTCCCGCTTCACCACCGCAGCGGTTCCCACTTCAAAGAGAACAGGCTCTTCCTCTCTCGGCAGGACACACCAACGGAAATATTTCCCTCGTGCCCATTCCGCCAGGTGCGTGCTGGTGATGTAGCGGATGTTGTCCAGGTCAAAGCACAAGAGAGCTCCCAGGTCGTATTTCTCCATCTGTTCCCGCGCGCTCTGTAGCCTGTACTTCCGCATCGCGTCGAAATCTATACGTTGTTCCACATCAGTGGCCATCGTTCCCAATGTCATGGATTACCCCCTTTCTTTCTATAAATAGTGATTACTCACCTTCGATTTAATCTAACAACCGTAAGGGCTCTTCGATAAGATTCACCAGTGTTTCCAGGAACTGCGCGCCTCGCACACCATCTATGACACGATGATCACAAGACAGGCTGAGCATCATCATTGGCTGTACCGCCGGCTGGTCATTCAGCGGCACTACTCGGCGGGCAATCCGTCCCACTCCCAGAATGGCAGCCTGTGGTGGATTGACGATGGGGTTGAAGGCGTCCACCCCGTACATTCCCAGATTGCTGATGGTAAACGTGCCATTGCGAAGATCCTCCGGCCGCAGTTTACCCGCCTGAGCACGACTGACCAGCTCCTGACGGCGCTCCGCGATCTGGCTCAAGTTCAGTTCGTGCGCCTGGTGGATGACCGGGACGACCAATCCCCCCTCGATGGCCACCGCCAGCCCGACGTTGATTTCGCTGTTCAGAACAATTTCGTCTTCACTCCAGGCAGCGTTAATGCGAGGATACTGGCGTAGCGTCACTGCCACGAGTTTCACCAGCAGGTCCGTGTAAGTGAGACTCTGCCCGGCCTTCTCCTGGGCTAGCTCTCGCCAGGTAATGAAACGAGCGGCGTTGACTTCGCGTAGCAGGTAGAAATGCGGAGCACTCCTCCAACTCTGTGCCACACGCTCGGCCATCAACTTCCAGGTGGTGCTGGGGGCCAACGACTGAGAGGCAAGGGGTACAGCCTCCGTGACCAACACATCGGCAGCGAGAACCGCACCTTCGGGGCCACTTCCGTTCAGGCTTGCCACGTGTAGGCCGCGCTCGCGGGCGAGGCGGCGGGCTTTGGGTGAGGCGGGCGTCAATCGAGTGTCCCCAGCCCGAGCTTTTTGCCGTTCAAGATATGCCAGTACGTCGGTCTTTTGGATCCGCCCTCCTTCAGGCTTCACCAGTGCCAGGTCAACCCCATGTTCTTCTGCGATTCTGCGAGCAACAGGTGAAGCAGCCGGCATGGCCTTTTCGGTCTCTGAGTGGGAGGCTCTACTTAATTGGATTACGGGCGTCTCTTCAGGCACGGACTCGTCCGGCTTGAGGATCCACGCAATCGTCTCGCCTACCGGGACTACGTCGCCTTCACGGGCGCGTATACCGCCGAGGATGCCAGCGGCCGGAGCTTCGATCTCAACCGTGGCCTTGTCGGTTTCAATCTCCATGATCAAATCGCCCTTAACGATGGGCTCACCCTCGCGCTTGAGCCAGCGGACCAGTATTCCAGTATCCTGAGCCATCCCCAGGGCCGGCATAACGACTTTGGTAGCCAGGGTCTACCTCCTTGGACGCACCTTAAAAAGGAAACTAACCCTGCTCACACAGGGCCTTGGCCATCTGTGCCACGGACTCCTCGGTAGGCACGGTCAGATCTTCCAGGGCTGGAGAGAAAGGTACAGGCACATCCATAGCTCCCATACGTTTTACCGGCGCGTCCAGATAATAGAACGCGCCATCAGCAATAACCGAGGCAATCTCGGCTGTGACACCATAGCGTTCATAGCCCTCGTCCACGACGAGAGCGCGGCTAGTCTTTTTGGCTGAGTCGATGAGTGTCTGCTTGTCAAGAGGAAAGGTGGTGCGTGGATCAATGACTTCGGCACTGATGCCGATTTGGTCGAGCAGCCTGGCGGCCCCGAGGGCGATGTGCACCATGCTGCTCGTGGCGACAATGGTAATGTCGGTACCTGTGCGCTTGATGTCTGCGACGCCAAACGGGATAGTATATTCCTCGACCGGCACCGGGCCTTTGAGGTTGTACATCATCTTGTCTTCGAAAAAAGCTACGGGGTTGTCATCGCGAATGGCGGTCTTGAGCAGGCCTTTTGCATCGTAAGGGGTTGAGGGCAGGACGACCTTGAGACCGGGGATGTGGCTGAGCCACGCGTGTAGCGATTGCGAGTGCTGGGCGGCCGAGCGGCGGGTGGCACCAAGTGTCGTGCGGATCACCATAGGCACTTTCAGTTTCCCACCGGACATATAATGAACTTTGGCAGCTTGATTCGCAATCTGATCCATCGTGAGGGTAAGGAAGTCGCCGAACATAACGTCCACCACCGGGCGCATACCGGTCATCGCTGCGCCGACCGCCAGCCCGGTAAAGCCAGCCTCAGAGATAGGCGTATCAACTACACGCTCTTTTTGGAATTCGTCTACAAGGCCGGACAGTACTTTGAATGGTGTGCCTGCCTCGGCTACATCTTCGCCCATGATAAACACAGTCGGATCACGGCGCATTTCCTCGGCCAATGCCTCGCGGATAGCCTCCCCAAAGGTGAGTTCACGGCCATTCGCGTCAGGCATAGACATGCCGGTCCACCTCACCTGCATCTGGGTAGCGGGCGTTGAGGGCGAATTCCACTCCAGCTTCAATTTCAGTCTTAACCTCAGCCTGGATCTGGTCGAGCGTTTCCTGGCCGGTAAGGCTTCGACTTATCAGCCAATCAGCCAGGAGTTTGAGGGGATCACGCTTAGTCATCCATTCCAGCTCTTCTTCTTTCGAGCGATAATATGAGCGGTCGATGTCGCCGACATGATGGCCGCGATAGCGATAGGTATTACACAAGAGAAAGGCGGGTCCCTCACCACGACGTGTACGTTCAACCAGGCCTGACATTACTTCATATATGGCTCGCACGTCTTGCCCGTCTACCGTCTCGGTGTGAATTCCGAAGGCTTTGGGCCGTGCTGTAAGCTCCCCCGCCGTGGTTTCGGTGTAGTGCGTATATTCGTTGTACTGGTTATTCTCGCAAATGTAGATCACCGGGAGCTTCCAGAGCTGTGCCAGGTTCATCACCTCGTAAAGCACCCCCTGTCCTAGCGCCCCTTCGCCCATGAAGCATGCAACTACTTGATCCGTTCCGCGCCGCTTAGCTGAGAACGCCGCGCCAGTTGCAATCCCCACACTTCCACCCACAATTGCGTTTGCGCCCAGGTTGCCGGTATCTGGATCGGCAATATGCATTGAGCCACCTTTGCCCCGGCAGTAGCCGGCCTCCTTGCCAAGCAGTTCCGCGAACATACCATCGACTGATGCACCTTTAGCCAGGCAGTGCCCATGTCCTCGATGGGTGCTGGTGATGTAGTCGTCTCGTCGCAAGGCTTCACATACGCCCACCGCGACCGCCTCCTGGCCAATGTATAGGTGCGCCAGACCGGGCATAATGGCGTTGGTATAGAGTTCGTTCACTTTTTCTTCGAACTCGCGAATTTTTGCCATTTGCTGGTACATATGGAGCCAATGCTCGACATCCATACCTGGTTCCAGTCGTGTAGCCTTCTTCAAGGCCTCTACTGCTTGAGTCATGCATTTACTCCAGCCATTCGCGCCAGCACTTCAAATATGATCGCAAAATCCTCGTCGGACAGTCCCATGCCTCGGGCGGCAGTCAGGAATTCATTCGTGACTGCAGTAGTGGGTAGTGGCACGTCGAGTTGCCGGCCCAACTCCAACGCCAGGTTCAGGTCCTTCTGCATCATATTCACGTCGAACCAGGCCTCGTCCGGCATCCCCAGCACAAACGGGCCACGATACTTCACCATAGGTGAGGCAATGACGCTATTCAGCAATACTTCGACAGCAGTTTCGCGCTTGATGCCGCTTTTCTCTGCCAGCAGCACCCCTTCGCTGAAAGCTAGCATCTGAACTACCAGACTGAGATTGGTGGCAATCTTCATCGTAACCGCCAGGCCATTTCTGCCTACGTGGGTCACTGTTGGCCCGATGTCCTGTAAAATGGGCTTAACTCTCTCAAACGCAGTTAGATCACCGCCAACCATTATGGACAATTTGCCTTGCTCCAAGGTGGTAACACTGCCGGATACAGGTGCGTCGAGCATCTGCGCGTTTTTCGCAGCAACCTGGGCTGCCAACTCCTGGCTGGCGGCTGGGCTGACGGTGCTCATGTCCACGTAGATTTTGCCCGGTCCCAACCCTGCCAGCGCGCCGTCGGGGCCGCCTGTTACCGCGTGCAATGCAGCCGTATTCGCCACCATGCTGAGGGTCACGTCGGCTGCTTCGGCCACGACGCGCGGCGACTCGCCCCACTGCATGCCTGCCTCCAGCAACCAATCAGCTTTTGACCGGGTACGGTTATATCCGGTGACTGTATGTCCAGCATCCAACAGTCGCTTAGCCATACGCCCACCCATTACACCCAAGCCGACAAATCCCAGATTAGCCATGGACAACCTCCATATTCGTGATGAGATTCAAACAAAAGAGGTCAATCTTTCAAAACGGCAGCAGCTTCGCTGTCCTTACGAACTTGTTCAAGGTGAGCGCACATAACATCGCGCGCCGCCTGGGGGTCACGACGAACGACAGCGTCAAGGATACGCTTGTGATGATATTGGCCGCGCTGTGGCCCACCGCGCACTGTGAAGATGCGTTTGCGTTGCTCGTGCAGAAGATCAACGATCGAGTCTATGAGTGTAGGAACGAGGGCGTTCTGGGTACCTTTGGCCAGGGCCAGGTGAAACTCGTCATCGGCCGTGATAAACGCATCGGCATCATCCAATGCGGCATCCATCGCAGTTACCGCCTCTCGCATGGTGGTGATATGTTCCTCCCTGGCTCTTATGGCAGCCAGGGAGGCGATCTCCGGCTCCAGAATCTCGCGAATCTCGATCAGATCCGCCCATTTGCCCCCCCTCTCAATTCTTATCATCAGGTCTAGTGAGCGCTTCACAGCGCGTAGGGTGCCGTCGATGACAAAGGTACCCCGACCGGGCCGCACCTCAACCAATCCGCTCTGCGTTAATGCTTTAATCGCCTCACGTACGGCCGTCCGGCTGACGCCAAACTGCTCAGCCAATTCACGCTCTGTTGGTAACTGGTCACCATCCTGGAGGTCGCCACTCAGGATGCGCTCCTTGATCTGTTCAGCTATTTGCTCGTACAGCCTGGCAGACTTAATGGGGGTATACAAGTTTTTCACCTCGCCGTAGTTTGGGGAAACTTCGGTATGCTGATATGGTAGTATGGTGGTATTATGTACTATGGTCTAATGATCATACCACACGCTAAGTATATCATCTTTTCTCTGAGTTGTCAACAATTCCAATTGATTTTTGTGCGGGAATGATGGAACTTTCTTTCTAATTGCCGCATTGGCTGGCGTCAAAGGTGATTCCGTCCGACCACAAAACACCTGTCCCAGGATGTCCAGGTCTCTGATATGCCTTGAACATATACTTCCCGGAACCCCTTATGGCAGCCGTAGAAACAAGGTATGTTTGCTCAACGTCCAGAACGGGGATTTCTCCTGTGGCGATTACCTCTCCAGACTTTGGGGAACCGCTAGAGGCATACCAGAGCTCCCAGGGAGTTGGCCCGGCCATAGCCTCGCTGCCACTATTCTTTACCGTTACCCAGACATTGCCACGTATCTTCTCAAAAAGTAGGGGCAAACCCTTGCGGTTGCCCGCCGGGGCAGGCGCGGGACCTGCCCCTACCCCAAGATATTGAGAAGATACATTGCCACCCCCTTCACAGTCAGAACCCAGATTGTCAAATACAAGGCTGCTTTTGTCCCAGGTATCAGAAGTCGACTCCTGAGTCGGTTGTGGCGTTGCAGTGGCTGTGGGTGGCTGGGGTGTGGCAGTGGCTGTGGGTGTCACAGGCGTTGCCGTAGGCTGGGGCCGTTGCGGCGTTGTAGTGGCTGTGGGTGCCACGGGTGTTGCTGTGGGCTGGGGCCGTTGCGGCATTGCCGTGGCCGTGGACATCACACCTGTGGTAGTGGGTTGGGGCGGCTGCGGGGTTGTAGTGGCCGTGGACGTCACACCTGTGGTAGTGGGTTGGAGCGGCTGCGGGGTTGCAGTAGGCGTGGGTGTCGCGGGTGTTGTAGTGAGCTGGGGCGGTTGCGGTGTCGCAGTGGACGTGGGCGAACCCGTTGGCTCAGGTGTTTCAGACAGTTCGGAGGTCTCGATCGTTCGTGGTGTTTCGGCCAGCCTGAGTGGCTGCGGCGTGTCCGTAGGACTGGTCGGCTGCAGCGTGACATAGGGAGCAGGACTTACGGGGTGCTCACCCGGTGTTTCCCCAGCCAGATCGGACCGGGCGCGCTCGTTCACCTCCGTCGACGTGGCAAGTGCCTGCTGCAAATCCAAGCGGGCCGCTTCGGGTGCTTGATCCAGCAACTGTCTCAGGACTGTTCGCTGATGTTCGGTGTGAGCGATGACGGCCGTCAACGATTCAGGCCCGGCTTGCTCGGCAGCGGCTAGCGCTTGCTCGGTTTCGTGTTTCAAAGCTGTCAGGACCGTCTTGTAGACTATCCCATCCCGGGCAATCAGCGCGCCGACTTCGTCCAGCCGACGTCCGGCCCAGGCCAGGTGGACCTGTGTCTGGAGGCGAGGGGTGAAAGCCACCGACGACAAAAGACTTTCCGTGGTTCGCTTAATCGTATACAGTGGGCTTCCGGGTAGACTGGCTGATGCCGCCGAAACTGTAACCGCGCCTGCGCTCAGAACTGCGCAAAAGAGCAGCATCCCTACCACAGTCGCCGTAACTAGCCGGCGCGTGCTGGCTATGAGGTTGGAGACCACTCCCCTCCGGCGAACGGGCCACGTGCCCTGTCGCTGAGCAGGTAATTGGGCGGCGCGGGCCAGCAGACGTGCTTCGCCCGCGCGAAAGCCGTTAGCCGACATCGAAGGCTCGTCTGATGTCTGCAACATAGCGGCCATATGCAGCAGTGGGGCCAATCGCCCGGCGTGTGACGGATAGCTGATCAGGCAGGCCTCCAACGTATCGCCAGCTTGCAGCCGATCCAAGCAGATATCCAACACCTGATCAAAATCCAGACTATCGGTCACGACTCATTCTCCAGGAGCCGGCGCAACGACGCCAGTGCTCGATGTTGTAGTGCTCTTACCGCTCCCTCCGTTTTCCCCATCAACTTGGCTACCTCTGCCACAGAATAGCCGGCGGTGAAACGGAGGGCAATTACCTGCTGCTGATCGTCTGTCAAATGGATCAGAGCTCTCCAGGCGCGGCGAACGTCATCCCGGCGAGCGACCAGACGATAAGGGTCTGCGCCCCCGCCATCGGCCAGCCGCTCATCTAGAGAGGCCGTACGGCGTGTCTCTTGCCGACGATAGTAATCCACCACCCGGGCGTGGGCGATTCGATATAGCCACGCTTCAAAGGGACTGCCAGTATCTTGATATGAAGGCAGGCCTTCCAGTGCACGCACAAACACGTCGCCCACCAGGTCTTCGGCTACTTCTCGATCACCTATCCGATAATACACGTAGCGGAAAACCGCATCCGCGTAACGGCGGTACAATTCGCTGAGAGCCTCTGAATCACGCTCCTTGGCCTTGTTGATCAGGTGGCTCTCACTGGCGTCCCGCACCGAAAGACACTCCTCAATGTATTCCTTATAAGACGGCCTTAGTCTTTCTGTGCGATGGGAATTCGGGATCTATAAATGATGTTCAGGTTCGAGGCTTGTCGGACTTGGCCATCAACAAGGACTTGATATGGTGCGGTCATTATACCATACCGCATAACGGGTACAAAAGTTACGAGCGTTTTTAATCACACTCTAACAAGTTTCATATGAGATTCATGCAATATTCACACGAACTGCCGATAACTCTTTGAGGCGAATTACGGTATACATAGCGTAGAATGGGTTGGCCTGGACTGTTCCAGGCTTCATAGATAGCTGAGGCGTTGACCAAGATGCTGACATCCAACATTGCTTGCAGCGGAAAAACAACCAGGCGCGAAAGAGGGCAAAGTCTTGTGGAGTTTGCGCTGGTGCTGGCCTTTATTATATTGCCCCTTACGATGGTCTTCATAGAAGCCAGTGTCTTGCTTTATGAATACGTGGCTTTGACGAACGCTGCCCGGGAAGGGGCCAGAGCTGGATCTATCTACCTCTACGTGGGGGATCCTGGCGGGTCGACCCAAGCGGCCGATGACGAGCGCAAGGATGCAGTTGCCCAGGCCGTGAGCGGCCCCCTGCGCCCCTTGATCCCTGCACCGCCTGATTGCGATGGCACCAGTGCTACCACGACGTGTCAGATTTCCTATGAACCTTCCAGCGCCCCCATCCCCGACCCGTTGCGCTCTACCGATGCTTTGACGGTTACTCTGGTTTACACGCATCCCTTTCTATTCGGCGCTTTGGGAAACGAAATGGCGATGCGAGCCCAATCCAGTATGAGAATCGAACCCAGTTCTGTGATATCCGGCACCGGACCTTGAAAGTCAGGAGGATGACTCTAAT
>CAYTNQ010000197.1:0-8529 GCA_964439175.1 uncultured Anaerolineales bacterium
CAGGAACCATGTTGTTTTTACCGCGTGAAAAAGGGCAGGGGTTGGTGGAATATGCGTTGATTCTTGTGTTGGTGGCTATCGTCGTGATCGCCATTCTGTTGCTACTCGGCCCGGTGGTCGGCAACGTGTTCAGCAACATTGTCAGCAACCTCTAACTCTTTTTATTCGCCTGGATCTAAATATCATTTTGTTACCGGAGAGCCCTACCACGTGGGTGTGTGCCCTGCGATAGATAGGGCTCTCCATCTCGTAAGCTATGGAAATGGATAGCCCAATTCTCTCATTGACGGTTCATTTTCGAGGGTGTTATAATAAAGGTGATTATCGCCTCTATCATGTTGGTTTCCCGGAGGGTAAAAGGGTTCTCTTGTGTGACCCCGGTAGGCCAGCATTGTTATCATCACGACTGGTAATACTTTGCAGTCGGGTTGTTCCCCCGTTTCCACTCGCTTTTTCTCTTACGTGATGCCAGCTATGTGCCCGTCGGCCCGACTGCGAGGAGGTAGGTGCCCATGAAAACCAAAGCGAGAGGCCAGGCTCTTACCGAGTTTGCCTTGATCTTGCCCCTCCTGCTCTTGTTGTTGTTGGGAATCATCGAAGGAGCACGGATTATTTGGGCCTATATCACTGTGCAGAACGCGGCGCGCGAGGCGACGCGCTATGCCATTACAGGCCAGCCCTACGATGACTTTGGCGACCCGTGGACGATGCAGGCAGACCGCTACACTGGTTGTGATCCCCAGTTCGACGACCAGGGGCACCTGGTATACCGCCCGGACCCGGTAAATGGTGGGGATTGCCAGGGACCCAACGACCGGGTGGATGCCATCATTGGCGTTGCACTGCAACGGGGGCGAGAACTGGGGGTTGACAGGTATGTTACTGAGTCAGGTCTCTATACCGCCACCGGCTACTATGACTTTCCCGGTGCTTACGGCGTCCGGGTCTTCGGCCAGGGGTCTGGCAACGATGCCCGGGTAGACTACGCCGGCAAAGAAGGGCTCAACGTACTGGTCCAGGTCTATTATAACCTGAAACTCCTGGACCCACTGTATGCCACCATCATCCCCAATGGCTACGTCCGCCTGGGGGGCGAAGTGCAGATGCAGAACGAAGGTATCGACTCGGCGTTGGGTAGCCTGCCACCGGGGGGCATCGCGCCGCCACAAATACCCGAGGGAAGCACTTATCAACCCGGCCAGACTAATCCGCCCATCGTTATCTCTCTTGACGGGAGCCAGGTGGAAGCCGGGGCTGATTTGCGTGTCAAGCTGGAGTTTCACACGGCGGGTCAAATGTACGATGTCTATCTGTATAGCGCATCGGGGAGCTACGTGCAGATCTGCTCGGCACAGCAAGCGGATGCCTTCGGCTCGGTTTCCCAGGCAACATGCTCTGTCCCGGCGGACACGACCCCAGGCACTTACCAGCTTGTCTCCATAGAGACCGGGATGACTCCCGATCCTGGCAATCACATTGGGGAAGGGGATTCCATTGACGTCCTGTTCCCCGGCCAGCCGCTTCTAACCATCAAGGATCGTAACCAGTGGCCGCCAGGTTCAACCATCACCTTCCAGTTGTTTGGCCACGAGCCGTGTCCCGCAGGCAAGTCGCCCTGCCCGCCGTATCAGGAGTATGACATCGCACTGATCGGGGGTATCTTCCCTTCACCAGGCGAGCCGATCCCCCCCCCGGTCCAGGTGGATATATTGGGCAGTGGCAGCAAGACGTGGACCATTCCCTCTAATCTGGCGCCCGGGACTTATACGGTGGTAACCTACAAGCGGGACACGACCGATCCGGTTATCGCCAGTACCACCCTGGAGGTCGTCCCGGCCGAGATCGTGATTCAAGGCGGCACCCGCTGGCCGGCGGGTACGACCATCAATGTGTTCCTTCGCGGCCACGCTCCCAACCGAAGCTATACCCTGCGTTGGATTGACGGGCAGACCGGGGCTACGATCGACTTTGGCCCTGTCGTCACTGATCAGTTTGGGAATACAACGGCGCCTGTTAAGTTTCCCATTCCAACTCTCACGGCGAATAGCCCACCTGCTCACCGCATCATCTCCTTTGAGACGGGGGGGAGCGGGAGCCAGGTCGCCAGTACCCTGGTGGATGTCTTTACACCGGAAAATGCCTTCATTGTCGTGGTAGGAGGTGCCGAGTGGCCGGCCGGCTCGCTCATCCAGATCGAGCTGCACAAACACTTCAGTGGACCCTACGACCTGTACTTTGGCAGCACGTTGATCGAAAGTGGCATTTCTCCTAATGACTCTGGTCTCTATCAAACCACCTACGTCATCCCCATCTCCACGGATAGCGGCGACTACGAGATCCGGACGGAACTCAGCGATGGCAGTCAGGTGGCGACCACGACGATTGCGGTCACCAGCGTGCCGCGTATTCAGGTGAAGGAGGGGAACATCGTTCAGCCGGGAGCCGACATCACCATCCAGTTGCTGCAGCATGCCCCCAACGACAGCTTCGAAATCTATCTGGACGGCAATTTCTTGTTCAGCCTTCCTACCAATGCCAGCGGCACAGGTAGCCAGGTTTACGACTTGAGCAATCTGCCAGACCTGGAAGGAGGCCCCTTCGTGCTCGAGTCGCGCAAGAACGGAGAGGCGGTCGCCTCCACCGAAATCTACATCATTGCCCCTGACCTGCAAATCACCAACATCGAATTCCCGCCGGGGCCACCTATCAACGTGGAGATTCCGGTGACGGTGACTGTCTTCAACAACTCTCCCGTCGCCATCTCAGGCGAATACTTCGACGTGGACCTGTACGTTGACCCGCTGCACGCGCCGACGACGAGCAGCCAGTTCCCGCCGGGGGACTATAAACGCTGGACGAGCGCCGTCCCACCTACGAGCACGGCCCAGATTGTGTTTAACGTTACCTTGCGCGGTGCCGACCATACGGTGTACGGGCGCGTGGATACCTCTAACTACATCGTCGAGACTAACGAGGCGAACAATATCTATCAGACGACCGTCAGCGCTGGCTGTGCGGCGGAGGTCACCAACGCACTGGACAGCGCGGCCAACTGGACTGACGTGGGCTATGGTAATGCGAACAGAGGCTCCTTCTCTGTCAGCGGCGGCAGAATCGACCTGACCAGCGATGGCTCGAGTACCTGGGGCAGCAGCGATAACATGTACCTGGCCTACTACAACCAACAGACGATCAGCGGTGACTTCGACGTGCGGGTACGTATCTCTCAGGGGCCGGGGCGTCGCTGGTCCAGTGCAGGCCTGGAGATTCGCAATGATGTGGGCAGCGCCTCGTCGGCTAAGGTAGACCTGGCAGTTGCTATGTTCGCTAACAATGGGAGGTCCTCGGCAGTCCAGGCCACCTATCGCGATGGTGGCACTACTACCCGTCCAGGAGATGCCAGTAACGACGTACCTGTCGATTACCCGGCGTGGCTGCGCATCGTCCGCAGCGGAAATCGCTTCATTTATTATTATTCCGACTCGGACCTATCCACGCCACCCGCAGATGATGCCTGGATCCAACACGGCTCGGTTCAGATGGCGAATATGGGCGATGCGGTCACCCTTGGCTTGTTCAACGCTTCAGGCCATCGCAGTAACACCGACACATCGTCCTTCGACAATTTCCACATTTGCCTCAAGAACGTGGAAGCGCCGCCCACGGGCGAGGATTTTCCGCCGGGTTTGAAGGTCTGCAGCGGCAACCTCATCCAGAATGGTGGTTTTGAGAATGGCTCTCAGGCTAGTCCGTTGTCGCCCTGGAAGAGCAGCGGCGTTGAGGTTAGGAGAGACGATGACCAGTATGAAGGACAATATAACGTGCTGATGTTCAGTGGCGTCGAAAATGAGTGGTATCAGCCGCAATTGAGGCAGACCTTCGACATGCCGGACTGGGTTATCTCCGGGAGTACCACCATCGACCTATCCTTCTACCTATGCGTGCGTGATTTTCCGGGTAGCAGCGCAGAGGAGAATGACCGTCTCTTGGTGGGGCTGAGAACTCTTACACCCACGCTCATCACCACCCCAACGCTGGTGGCCACCGGTAATACTACAGAATCTGGCAACTGCTCTGGAGGCTACGCATCTTACCCAACCACCGATCTGGCAAAGACCGTAGATCCTAAGTACAATCCAGAACAATACGCGGGGCAAACGTTAGAACTCTACTTCTACGACACCAGCAACGACCTTAGTGTCTGCCAGCCACCGGGTGGGGTTAGCAATCCGGCTTGCTACGAAACTGACTTTCGCATGGACAATGTGGAACTCGAAGTCTGCACCACCCAGCCCGACCCGCCCTATGAACAGGGTAAGGTGTTTAAAGTTGGCGGCCCGCTGCGCGTCTTTATCGGCGGCGCGCCCCAACCCAAGCAGGGCGTGCGCGTGTGGACTTACAAGCGGAACGGCGAGCTGCTGACTACCTATAGCCTGCACGACTCGAACTATTTCTTCTACAATCTAGAGCCAGGCGAGTACGTTATCTACGCCGAATATTGGGACGGCCCCAATCTGTACTCGGCCTTCACCACGGTCACTGTGCGGTTAGAAGATGCTGTGGGAGACCCTCCGGTGATTACTGGCCTGTCATTGCTTTTGAGGTGATGCGACCTGTATTTGGAAGGATTCGAGGAATGCTACCTGATGACGTAACCCAGATCCATCGTGTCAGACGCTCATGCCCAATGCCCCGGCGGTTGGCAGGGTTATTGGTTCCCATTGGCCTGGCTGTCTTATTGTTCGGCCTGCTGGTGTGGCCTGGCCTGGCCTCTAACTTCAGCCACAAGTTCAGACTGTCGACTGCCCTGTCTTACAAGGCGTTCAACCCCGACATCGCTGCTGGCGCCGATGGAAATTACGTAGCCGTCGTTTGGTCGGAGGGGTACAACACGGATAGCAACACCAAGCAGTATGGGCGTATCTATTTAAAGAGTGCCGATGAGGCCAGCGGTTGGGAGGCTCGGGTTCAGGTCTTTCCAGCCAGCGCCAGTGTATGGGCCCGGGACCCTCGCCTGGTATTTGATCCCAATCCCTCTGTCCCCCAGGTGCACGTGGTCTGGGCGCAGGCTAGCGGATGTCCCAGTTGCAACTGGTCTTCAATTCAATACACAACCTGCAGCTTAAATGGTCCTGACTCTTGCAACCCGCCCAGTACCATCGCCAGTGGATTGGATAATGCTTCGACGCCAGACGTGGCCGTTGACTCCAGCGGCGGCGTCCACGTCGTATGGCGTGAGGGCTCGGATCCAACGACAGGCCCCATAAAATACTGTAAAAAAGGTAGCTGCGGAACGCCAGCGGGAATAGGCACTGGGCAGCATCCATCCCTGGTTTATGCCAATAATTTCCTGCACTTAGTGTGGGACACCGGCTCGCAAGTCGCTTCGACTATTGAGTATCGGCGGGATGATCCCAGTAACACTAGCTGGAGTAGTTCGTCATCAAAGACCTGGTGGAGCAGCCCTTCTCCTGGTATTCCATATCAGGAACCTAGCCTCCCGACCATCGGGGCCAGCGGTAGTGCGGTTTACGTGGTTTGGGCTGTGCAAAGTAAGGCCGATCCCGACGAATACGCGCTTGAGTTTGACTTTTCCCAGGATACGGGTCAAAGTTGGCTGCCCGGCACTTTTGACTTGGGGCATAGTATTCCAGAGAATAAGACGGCGGCTTTCACGAGTACCTGGTTTGCAGAGATCGGGTCGGCGAGCGAGCTTTATAGTCTTAGGCCCGACGTGGTGGTGACCGGCACCGGTAGCTCGGCTTACGCCCACGTGGTGTGGCAGGGTGAGGAAGTAAGGGGCGCCACCTACGAGGCCTGGTACACCTACCTGGCAGGCTACAGCGACAGCGCCACCTGGACGGCGCCCACACCTGTCGATACGGGCGTTCACGACGACATAGGACTTCCGGTCATTGCCCTCGGCACAGCTCTGAGCCAGACCCACGTAGCTTTTGTGGAGGATGCCAATGCGGATTCCTTCCGCTATATCGATGTCTGGTACGCTGGCGCCTACGGCAATCGAGACAACGACGGCGACGTGGGCGACGGGCCCATTTTCCTGCCCATCGTCCTGAAGAACTCCTAAGGGGTAATGTGTCCTGTGTTGTTGTTCGATTTCGTATATCTGGCGGTAGATAAGAATTCATTGCAAGTACGAGATGAACAGGTATGACGGAGGTACCTGCAAAGACGGATGAAGTTACGCGCGCGTGACATTCTTCTTCTTATCGCCGGCTGGGCGATTATGGCGGTTGTGTTAGTTACCTTGTTTGTAGTCTTCCAGGGGCGGAGTTCCCAGTCGGCCAGCGCGCCCAGGCCGGCTCCTACGTACACGGTTACCTTCACACAAGTCACCGCCCGCGGTCTGTATCCGGTTGCCGAGGGGTTGGCCATGGCCTGGCGGCCGGACGCGCAATTGGTCTCGCTGACGGCTACCTGGCGGGATACGGCTATCAACCTGGTGGGGCAGCCCACCGAATGGGCTTTTCGCTTCTACTCACCGTCATGGCGGCACTACTACTTCGTCACTGTCGAGCCCGACGGCCAGGCCTGGGGCGTAGAGCATGCACGCCAG
Organism: uncultured Anaerolineales bacterium; assembly: GCA_964439175.1. Lineage (GTDB taxonomy): Bacteria > Chloroflexota > Anaerolineae > 4572-78 > NAK82 > CAYTNQ01. Next base: position 6,578 of record CAYTNQ010000197.1, read on the forward strand.
GTAGATCTGGCGCCGCCGGTCATCCCGGTCGAAGCCTGGCGATTGGACAGCGTCGAGGCCCTGGCGACTTGGCTTGACTACGGTGGTGGAGCTATGCTGGGCGATAAGCCCGGCATCGAGGTCTCGGCCCAGTTGAATGTGCCGAGCGAGGGGGGCGATCCGACCTGGGCTGTGGTTGGCTACGACACCCTTTACAACGACTATCTGACAGTGATGATCCATGCCGATACTGGCGAAGTGCTTCAAACAGTCAAGCCGTCCCCGTGAGGCATTGCTCGGCCGCAGGAGACAGTGTGGATATAAGCGATCTACATCTTTTGTGCGTGAGGTCTGGGGAAGGGAATAACCTATGATGCGCGAGTTGCAAAGCCTGACTGGAACGAATCAGCGGTGGAAAGGTGTAAGTCATCGCCTGGCCGCTCACACTTCCCCGCGCGGGCAAAGCCTGGTAGAGATGGCCCTGATCGCGCCAGTGCTGATTCTGATGTTCATCGGCGTGATGGAAGTGGGCTGGGCGTTGCGCGGCTATCTGGTGTTGGTCAACGCCGACCGCGAGGCGGCGCGCTTCGCCGCCCGGGGGATTTACCTGGACTTTTCGCAGCCTGACATAGGAGACGTGGGGTATCAGGCTGTCGTGACCCACACCGTGAGCAGCGTAGCTGATCAGTTGCCTCTCGACTTTACCAGTGGCGATCCGAATGCAACCATGATCATCACCCATCTGGAAATAGATACGGGATACCCATGCAGCGAGGCGGACCGCCCCTGCGATGACGAATGTGCTGCCAATCCGAACACGACCTATCCCGACGACGATGTAATTATCTTGCCGCCACCGATGGGCGTTGGCTACGGCAGCGACCCGGCCGTGGTCATCTCCGACACGTATCGCGCCCAATATGGCATCGGTGCGCCGGCTCACACCACCCGGATAGCCGACACCCTCTGGGAAGAGCTGCGTACCCAGAACGAGGCGCTCAATTGCCAGCTTATGATCAAGAAGCCGGAGATCTCGCCGTCGGCCAACAGCGTCATTGTTGTAGAATTATTTTACGATCAGCCCCAATTGCTGGGTATACCGCTTATTTCAAACCGATTAACCGATCCAATTCCTCTTTACGCCAGCACCATGATGCGGATCGCCGCTGCACGCCAGCGGTGAGCTGTGATCGAGGGGGGATAGCAAAGCGTAGTCGGAAGGGTAAACCCTGGAGGTGCCCTGATGTTTAAGAGAATACACCAGTCGATTGTTCTATTTGTAGAAAGCCAGCAACGGGCGTTGCGCGCCCAATCGGGCCAGAGCTTGATTATCCTGGCGTTTGCCTTCTTGGGGCTGATCGCCATGCTGGGCCTGGCCCTGGATCTGGGATTGGTCTACATTGAACGGGTGCGCATCAAGCGTGCAGTGGACGCTGCGACCCTGGCCGGCGTGGTGGAACTTCCCCAGGAAGAGGATGCCTTCAACCGCGCCATCGAGTACCTGAATCTGAATGGCTATAACATTGACCCAATTAACGGCAATGCTAATGTATATGTGATTGGTTGTATCCAAGACCCCGTCACGGGGACCTATGTGGACCACACCACCCCCTATACCTACATTCAAGTCGCCAATCCCCGCACCAGTTTTATCCTGGCCGCAATGCCTCCGCCCAAGATGACTCGTACCCCTCAAGACTGTGACGCGGATGCCAAGATCTTCGGCAACGGCAACCGGCTGGCCATCACTGGCACCGTCCGGGTAAATATGAACTTTATGCAGTTTTTCGGCTTCAGGGAGGTGCCCGTGCAAGACTGGGCCATTGCCCAGAACGTGACCAACCTGGACGTGGTGGTGGTCTTTGACATCTCTGGCTCGATGGAGTTCAGCACCATTTGCGCCGATTGCTGGGTGCGGACTGACAGCACCAACCCCGACTATCCCAATAATGGTTATTATAATCCCATCCCGG
>CAYTNQ010000198.1:0-8355 GCA_964439175.1 uncultured Anaerolineales bacterium
GTGTTCAACTTGGTCAGCAGGTAAGGGCATTTCAACCATGGCACGTCTCCAAGTTAATTATAACACAGGCCGGCTATTCTGTCATCGCGAATAGCAGGCCACGAGCAATTCTAATTTTGAAGCCAGCGTTTCGTAGTATCTTCTCAATATCTTGGGGTAGGGGCAGGTCCCGCGCCTGCCCCGGCGGGCAACCGCAAGGGTTTGCCCCTACTTTTTGAGAAGATACGTTTCGTAGGACAAGCTGTTAGCTTGTCCCTACTTTTAAGAGAGGTTGTGGCGTGAAACAAATCGAAATCCGCACCTCAGGACGCCAGAGCTTTGAGGACATCACGCAGCAGGTGCAACAGGCAGTGAGCGAAAGTGGGGTACAAGAGGGACTTTGCCACCTCTTTTGCCTGCATACCACCGCCGGGCTGACGGTCAACGAGAACTGGGACCCGTCGGTGCAGCACGACATCGGGCTGGCGCTTAACGAGATGGTACCCCAGCGGCGCGACTTCCAGCATGGGGAGGGAAACAGCCCAGCCCACATCAAATCGTCGCTGGTCGGCGTATCGCAGACTCTATTCGTGTCCGGGGGGCGGCTGGTGTTGGGGAGTTGGCAGGGGGTCTATTTAGCCGAATTCGACGGCCCGCGCACACGCAAAGTATTGGTGAAGGTCGTGGAGACGTGAAGCGTTATGTGTACAATTCGTCTGTCTTCGCCGCCATGATGAAGTCGTTGCGGTGCAATCCCTTGATTTTATGCGTCCACCACGTCACTGTGACCTTGCCCCACTCGGTCAATAGGGCGGGATGGTGGCCTTCCGCTTCCGCCAGAGCACCCACCTTGTTGGTAAACTGGAGCGCCTCGGCAAAATTCTTGAACTTGAACACTCGCTGCAACCGTTTGACATGATCGGGCTCCACGAGCTGCCACTCAGGCACTTGTGGATGCAGTTCTTCAATTTCTTCATCCGTGACCGTTGGCTCGTCGCCCCGGCACGGAACGCATTTCATTTGCGTCAGTGTATCCATCTTAAAACCTCCTAACGCTTTAGAGCTTTCTCGGAAAGTCCTTTATAATCTAAGTACCTGGCCTGACGGAACATGGACCACGCAACACGTTCGTACTGCGTACTGCGTATTGCGTATTCCCCACCACGACCACTTTCCGAGAACTCTCTTTACTCACTACGTTACGCTGCTCTGCTCCAAGTCTTGCCATATCTCCAACCAAGCATCAACACCAGACCGCAATCTCTCGAAAGCTGGCGAAATGGGACCAAATTACTCCTTATTATACCACACTCACCAGACTTGTGGAAACATTTGAATCATCTCCCCAATTGTGCTATTATAGTGTCAAACTGGAGTGTTTAAATCTGATTATGGGGATGAGTGATGCGAATAGATGAGCGCAGGTTGAATAGAATCCTCTCCACAGTGCAAAAGCCGGGACGTTACACCGGGGGTGAGTACAACAGCATCAGCAAAGATTGGGGCCTGACCGATGTCAAGGTAGCCCTGGCTTTTCCAGATGTGTACGACCTGGGCATGAGCAACCTGGGTCTGGCCATACTGTACGACATCTTGAACAAAGAAAAAGGCGTGCTGGCCGAACGGGTTTACGTCCCCTGGCCGGACATGGAAGCGGCGATGCGCCAGGCTGAGCTTCCCCTTTACTCACTGGAGACGCATCACGCTTTGGCTGACTTTGACCTGGTCGGCATCACCCTGCCGTATGAACAGCTCTATTCCAACGTATTGACCTTGTTGGACCTGGGCCGTATGCCGTTGTTGAGCGAAGCACGGGACGAACGCTATCCGCTGGTCATGGCTGGCGGCAGCGCTGCCTTCAATCCGGAGCCCATGGCCGACTTCATCGACTTTTTCGTCATCGGCGAAGGTGAGCAAGTCATCCTGGAAATCGTCGAGGCTTACCGAGAAGTGCAGGGCGCCGATCGGGAGACGCAACTGCAACATATGGCCCAAATCCCTGGGGTGTATGTGCCTCGCTTTTATGCCCCGTCGTATTTTGAAGACGGCACCCTGGCCAAAATCGAGCCGTTAGTGGCAGAGGCAGAACCCCACATCGTTAAGCGCATCACCCCCATGATGCCGCCGCCCGTCACCCGGTTCATCGTCCCTTTCGTGGATGTGGTCTTTAACCGGGCCGCGATTGAAATCCAGCGGGGCTGCACCCGGGGCTGTCGCTTTTGCCAGGCGGGGATGATCTTCCGCCCGGTGCGCGAACGTTCGATAGAAGAGATTCTGGAGACAGTAGATGCCATCGTCCGTGAAACCGGCTACGAGGAGATCGGCCTGCTCAGCCTCTCGAGCACTGACTACACAAAAATTGGTCCCCTGGTGAAGACACTATCGGAGAAATATAGCGAGCGCAACCTATCGCTGTCATTACCCAGTTCCCGCGTCGAGAGTGTCACGGTTGACCTGGTGGATATGCTGGCCCACGGTCGCAAGACGGGCTTCACCTTCGCCCCCGAAGCAGCCACCGACCGTATGCGCGACGTGATCAACAAATCCATTCCGACCGAAGAATTGCTGGCAGTGGCCGATACGGTGTACAGTCGGGGCTGGCGGCTTATCAAACTCTATTTTATGATCGGCCAGCCAACCGAGACAGACGAAGACGTGCGTGCCATCGCCCGCCTGGCCAAGCAGGTCCTAGAGGTAGGACGACGGCATCATGGGCACAAGGCGCAGGTGCGTGTGGGCGTCAGCACCTTTGTGCCCAAGCCACACACCCCTTTCCAGTGGGCTGCACTGAACGACCAGGACACCATCTGCCACAAGCAAGCCATCCTCAAAGAAGAGTTTCGCCGGGCTAGAGGAATCATCTACAACTGGAACGAACCGCAAGAGTCGCTGCTGGAGGCGTCGCTAGGGCGCGGCGACCGGCGAGTGGGACAGGCGATTTTGCGCGCCTGGCAAAAGGGCTGCAAGTTCGACGCCTGGCACGAGCATTTTCGCTCCGATTTGTGGCGGCAGGCATTCGAAGAGGTGGGGCTCGATCAGGGCTGGTATGCCACCCGTCCCCGCCTGGCCGACGAAGTCTTCCCCTGGGATCACATTGATGCCGGCGTGCAAAAGCGATGGCTGTTGATGGATTGGTATTCGGCCCAACAGGGAGAGACCAAGATAGACTGCCGCGAGCATTGCTTCAACTGCGGCATCCTCACCGCTTTCAAGGGCTTGCGCGCCCTCACCCCACCCGAAGCCTGGGAATGTCCACCCATCCGCAACCCGCGCTGGAAAGAATTGGCGGAGAAGGGCGAAGTCGTCGGCCTTACGCCGATCGTGCAAAGGGTGATGGCCGAAGCAAGAGTGCCTTCATAAAGAGCAAATGATAGGGGCGGGTTTGGGAACCCGCCCCTACCTACGTCCTCTTGATTGACCCACGCGCCGAGCCATGCTATAATCCTTTCGCAATCGACCCCACGACGTGTGCGTGGGCTTTCTTTTGTCCATTGATACCGGCTGACTTGGCCAAATTCGGAGAGTGTCTGTTGTCCCACATCTTGCCTGATACTAAAACCGCTCGAGCCATCTGCATCACCGTGCGGCGAGTGTTGCCTATCCTCGCCTTGACGCTGGTCGCGGGCTGCGCCTGGGGAAGCCAGGAGGCGCGCGTGCCACGGCCTGAGCCGACTCGCGTGCCACAGCCCACCTTCACGCCGACACCGCTGCCGCTGCCGCCCACCCCGCCCAGGCCGCCCGATATGCCCACGCCGACCGACACGCCACCACCGGCAACTGACACGCCCACGCCCACGCCGCCGCCAGTCCCACCGACAGCCACCCCTGTCCCACCGACAGCCACCCCTGTCCCACCAACAGCCGTGCCTATCCCACTTACGCCGACGTCAGGGCCCGCTACCCCGGCGTTAACCGCCGCGCCAGCGACCACGCCGACCCCTGCATCCCGTTTTGAAATATATAGCTATCAGAAGGAAAACAACTGTGATGATCTCGGCATATCTGGCGCTATCTACGACGCCCAGGGCAATCCGCTACCGGGCATCACGATTGAAGTAATAGGGAGCGACAAAACATTCACCGCCACTTCCGCCAATGACGGTACTTACAACATACATCTCGGCTCTCTACGGGACCTCCCTGAAGGAGCCGCTTCGTGGTATATCCAACTTAAGGACAGGGACCAAATTGTCTCAGATAAGCTTGGCTGGACCACCTCTCACGATTGCAGCGATGCAGAGGCGATACAAGTTGTGCACTTGGAGTGGAAGCGAGCACCGTAGATGATGAGCCAGCAGCGACTGCGCGTCACTTTTGCCAAGGGCCCTCAGCTCAAGTATATTTCGCACCTCGATCTGGCACTGGCTTGGGAACGCGCCCTGCGCCGGGCAGGGATACCCTTGGCCTATTCGCATGGATTTAATCCCCAGGCCAGATTGCAACTGGCCTCGGGATTGCCGTTGGGCTACACTGCGAGCGCCGAGCTGGTGGACATCATTCTGACCGAACCGATGTCCCCTGAGGCGCTTATCGCCCGCGTGCGTCCGGCCTTGCCCGAGGGATTGAGCGTGGTTGGCGCTGAAGCGGTGCCCTTGAAGTCCCCAGCGCTGCAATCGAGGCTACGCCAGGCAGAATATCGGGTAACTGTGGGGACTTCGTTGCCGGGCGACGAACTGACCAGCCGCATCACCCATTTGTTGGCCTGTGACCGACTTGAACGACAGCGTGTCCGCAAGCGGCGTGTAGAGACCTTTGACCTACGTCCCCTGGTGGACGACCTGCGGCTAGAGGCCATTGGCGAGGGCCATGCCGTCTTATGGATGCGACTGAGCGCGGGCCAGCGGGGCAACGCCCGACCCGATGCCGTCCTGGCTGCGCTAGAACTGGGGGATGCTTATATCCAGGTCGAGCGAACAAAGCTCCTTTTTGAATTTGACAGCCGGTAGTTCTCTGGCTATAATTATCTTTTGTGAGCTTGGGTACCATTCAGGTATATCATTGCGATTTCGGGCTAAAAGCAATAACGTTCAAATAACCCGATCACCCGATTCGTAGGGGCAACCCTCGCGGTTGCCCTGGCAGGACAGGGGCAAGCCCTGTCCCTACGATAGGCCTTATTTGAACGGTATTCGGGCTAAAGGCTAAATTGGCAGGTCTGGACGGAGGCTTGAATGTACGCTGTAATCGAAACGGGTGGCAAGCAATACCGCGTCAGCGAGGGAGATGCCATCCACGTTGAAAAATTGCCATATCAGGCTGGTGAGACAGTCGAGTTTGAGCAGGTATTGCTCATCTCCGATAAAGAAGGCCTGACTGTTGGCCAACCGGTCGTCGAGGGCGCCAAAGTAGTGGCAAGAGTCGAGTCTGTAGGACGTGGCCCGAAAATCCTGGTTTGGAAATACCGACCCAAGCAACGCTATCGTCGGCGGCAGGGACATCGACAGGCATACACCCGCCTTCGCATTGAGAAAATTGTGCAGTAGTCAGGTTCTCTGCTTGACTATTGAGATCTGAACATCTGGAGGAATACAATGGCCCACAAGAAAGGTGGCGGTTCCAGCCGCAACGGTCGCGACAGCCAGTCGAAGCGGCTGGGTGTTAAGAGGTTTGGCGGCGAGAAGGTTCGGTCCGGCAATATCCTGGTGCGTCAGCGAGGAACCCAGTTTCATCCTGGCATTAACGTTGGCATGGGACGGGATTACACCCTGTTTGCCACGACCGATGGCTATGTGAAATTTGAATACGTGAGGCGCGGTAAGAAGCGCATTAGCGTTTATCCCAATTTGTGATGGCTGAAAGGCTTTAGGTTACTTCATGAAGGAACGTATTCATCCTAAGTATTATCCCAATGCGACTGTGATATGCAGTTGCGGCAACACATGGACGACTGGCTCTACAGTAGAACTGATTCGCACCGACGTTTGTTCGGCGTGCCATCCCTTCTTCACCGGCGAGCAGCGTATCGTGGACACAGCCGGACAGGTGGACCGCTATCAGAAGCGTTTGAAGCGCCATAAAGAGTATGTGGCCGAGGAGAAAGCACGGACTGAGCAGGCTTTGCGGAGGGAGCGCGACGCGATCCTGAAGCAGCAAATCGAGGCTTTGAACCTGAGTGAACGTGTGCACAAGGCTCTGGCTGACGCCGGCCTGGTCAGTATTGGCGAAGTTGTGAAGAAACTGGAAGCCGGTGACGTCGGGTTGCTAGCTGTGGAAGGCATTGGGCCCAAGGCACTGGAGGAAGTGAAAGATCGATTGCAGGCTATTGGTCTGATTCCTGTCTGAGGCTGAGGCTGAATCGGTGATGGAAAAGCACAAGGGCAGATGAGTGCATCTGCCCTTTATGTTTGGAGGAGCCCCATGTATCACCGTTATGACGGCGGCTGGATGGAACTGATCTGTGGCAGCATGTTCAGCGGCAAGACCGAAGAACTTATCCGCCGTGTAAAACGCGCTCAGATTGCACGCCAAAAGGTGCAGGTCTTCAAGCCCATCATGGATGACCGCTATGTGGTAGAAAAAGTAAGCTCGCACGACGGGCTGCACTGGGATGCGGTAACCGTCCATGATGCCAGTCAGATTCTATCACTGGCCGAAGAGGATACTGACGTCATCGCCATTGACGAGGTGCAATTCTTCGATTGGACCATCGCTGAAGTGTGTGAGGAACTGGCTGGCCAGGGCAAACGCGTTATCCTGGCCGGCCTGGACATGGACTTTCGCGGCGAGCCCTTCGGCCCGATGCCATTGTTGATGGCCCAGGCCGAAGCCGTGGACAAACTCCAGGCGATTTGTGTCGTGTGTGGTGCTCCGGCCAGCCGCACCCAGCGTCTCATCAACGGTCGTCCCGCCAACTACGACGACCCCGTGATCCTGGTCGGTGCCAGCGAGGTATACGAAGCCCGCTGCCGGCGCTGCCACGAAGTGCCCCCTCCTAAAAACTCACAGGGCAAGTAGGAGCCGGCCATGCCCACCTTTGAAATTCCAACCCTCACCAGGCAGGTGGTACAGGCTTTCTTCCTGATTTTCACATTGCGCATTATCGGCGTCACGCTGGCGACGATCCGTGTGCTGATTATGATGCGCGGCAAGAAGGTAGTCTCGGCCTCGATAGGGTTCTTCGAGGTATTGGTTTACGTATTGGCGATCGGACCGGTGGTCAACAACCTGTCGAATGTGTGGAACCTGCTGGGGTATTGCCTGGGTTTCGCTATGGGCACACTGGTAGGGATGTGGCTGGAGGAACGGCTGGCACTGGGCCACGCCACGGTGCGCATCGTCTCCAGGTACAAGGGCCATGCCGTGGCTAACGCCATCCGTGACGCCGGCTACGGTGCGACCATAGAGTGGGGCCAGGGGCGCGAGGGCGCCGTTGGCCTGGTAGTGGCAACCGTACGGCGCAAAGAAGTGGGGTCCGTGTGTGCCCTGGCCGACGACGTAGATCCCAACGCTTTCGTCACCGTTGAGGAAGCGCGCACGATTCGCCGGGGATATATGCGTATCGCCCGCCACGAACGGTAAACGAGTCCGCCAGACCCTAAGGGTTTTCCTCAAACCCTTAGGGTCTCAGTGCCCCCAGCCTGGCTGCCATCCAGCCCCAACTCCCCGGCAATACCTTGCATCGCCTCCAGCACCACCCCCACGTGCTCCCACAAGTCTATGCCCAGGGCGGCCGCACCCGCCTCGATATCCTCCCGGTGAACTCCGGCAGCAAAGGCTTTATCCTTCCACTTCTTTTTGACCGACTTGACTTTCACGTCGCGGATGTCTTTGGAGGGACGCACCAGCGCCACGGCCGTGATCAGCCCCGTGAGTTCGTCCACCGCATACAGCGCGTGCTCCATCCGCGCCTGTCGTTCCACGCCGGTGACTTCGGTGGCGTGGGAGAGGACGGCGCGCACCACCATCTCATCGTAACCCCGCTCACGCAAGATAGGCGCGCCCGTGTTAGGATGGCCATCGGTGGCCACGTCAGGATAGCGCTCGTAGTCAAAGTCGTGAATCAGCCCGACGAGCCCCCACAGTTCCTCATCCTCACCAAAGCGGCGAGCGTAGGCGCGCATCCCTGCCTCTACCGCCAGCATATGCCGGCGCAGATTGATATTCTGGGTATACTCGCAGACCAGGTCCCAGGCGTCCTGTCGATCAGGCATTGTAATTCTCCTCAACTATCCACAGCATTTACTTACGCCAGCAAATGGGGCGAACCAGGGAATTCTACGCCAAGACGCTAATAGATGCAAGCCAACGCACAGTGCGGGCATATTTCAATTTTGGGGCAGACCCCTCCCCCGGCCCCTCCCCGCGTCGGGGAGGGGAGCAATCCATATGCGCTAACTTAAGCCTTTTCCGGGCGCAGGGTGACGCCTCGGACCTCTC
>CAYTNQ010000199.1:0-8191 GCA_964439175.1 uncultured Anaerolineales bacterium
AATTCCCCCCTTCCCTGGTAGCCTGTCCCTGCCAAGGGAGGAAGGGGCCGGGGGTGGGGTCTGGCCCCGAAGTGAAATACATCCGTCGCAAGCCCGGGGATAGGCAAGGGCATCCAGGCAGGCCCGGCTACGGGAGAACCTATGTAAGTTCAGTGTATCCCGAGTACTGTTTAAGTGCAAATATCAAGTCGAGGCATAGGCTACAACAGCCAGGGACTCGGAAGAGTTGAACAAACGGTCTAATGACTTGCCCTCGATAGGCGTCTGTGATAGACTATTCGCATCTCACGCAGTGCGCGGTGTGGCAACAGGATGAAATGCAAATTCCTCCATGTCTCCGACCTTCACCTTGGCTATCAACAATACAACCTCAAAGAACGCTTCAACGACTTTGGCCACGCCTTTCTATACATCGTGGATCAGGCCATCTCCGAGCAAGTCGACTTCGTGATCCTGGGCGGCGACCTTTTCCAGAAGCGTGCCATTGACCCCCCAACGCTCATTCAGGCCATCGAGGGATTGGGCCGGCTGAAAGAAGCCGGCATCCCGGTCGCCGCCGTGGAGGGCAATCACGAGCGCGCCCATTACCGGGATGTCTTTTCGTGGATGGATTTCCTGGCCGACCGGAACTACCTGGCGCTACTGAATCCAACCTCGTTCAAAGAGGGCGTGCCCACACTGACGCCTTGGGATGGCACAGAGGGCGCCTATCTGGATCTGACCCCCTCCGGGGATCCGACCGAGGGCCACGTTCGTGTCTACGGCCTCAAATATTACGGCGCGTCCACCCCCCGCGTGGTCGAGGGCATGATCCAGGCCCTGGCCGATATGGACCACAGCCATATCGAGTATGTGATACTGGTGATGCACGCCGGATTGGAAGACGTGATGCCCCGCTACTCGGCTACGTTGACCTACAGCCAGATTGTCCCTCTGTGTGATTATGTAAACTATCTGGCCTTGGGGCACATCCACAAACCCTTCGAGCGAGAGGACTGGATTTACAATCCTGGCTCTCCGGAGACCTGCGGCATGGACGAGGTTGCCTGGCCTGATCGCGGCTATTACCTGGTGGAGGTAGACACCGCGTCCCGCACAAGCGGGGCTGGGTCCCGCACAGACGGGGCTGCGTCCCGCACAAGCGGGGCTGCGTCCCGCACAAGCGGGGCTGCGTCCCCTACCGGAGCGCTACAGAGCGTCAAACACGTGGCGAGGCTGGTCCGCAACCCACGCCGTCCTTTCTACCGCCTGTTATTGAGCGTGGAGACGTATGACAGCCCTGAGGCGCTTTACACCGCCGCCGAGGAGTTCGCCAGGAGCGAATCTGCAAAAGCAGCCAGGCACACCAACAACATTCAACCGGTGGTTGAGATGGCATTGGAAGGTGTCCTTCCTTTTGACCGCCGTGAGCTAGACACCAAGCAATTAGAGGCCATCGTCCAGGCCACTTTTGATCCTCTGCTGGTTCGCGTCACCAACCACACCGTGCCCACCGAATATGAGATCAGCGGCGACGAATCCAAATCTCGCGCCGAGCTGGAGCGTAAGGTGTTAGAAGACCTGGTGGAACGTGACGTTCGCTACCGACCGGCCGCCGCCGACTGGGCCGACCTCATCCTCAACGTGAAGCGGATGGCGTTGGAAGATACCTCACCCGAGGGGATTGTGGAGTATCTTCAATCAGCGAAGGTGTCCTGATGCTCATCACTCGCGTCGAACTCCAAAACACCAAAAGCTATTGCGACATAGCCGTCACCTTCACCGAGGGGGCTAATGCCATTTGTGGCGAAAATGGCGCCGGTAAAAGCACTCTGCTGGAGGCCATTGGCTTCACCCTTTTCGACTACCTGCCCTACGCCCAGGCCGACTTCGTCCGCGAAGGGGAGAAAACAGCGACCGTTGCCCTCAGTTTCATATCCAACCATGATGGGCGCGAATACCAGATCGTGCGCCGCTGCGGGGGAAGCTCCGACTATTACGCCTATGATCCCGAGCTTGATGCCCAAGTCGCTTCTAGAAAGGTCGATGTGCTCGACTGGCTGAAAGAGCACCTGGGCGTGGAGCCGACCACCGACCTGACAGCCCTCTTTCGCGACGCCGTCGGTGTGCCCCAGGGCCTGCTGACCGCTCCTTTCTTGCAAACCCCGTCTCAACGCAAGCCCCTCTTCGATCGCTTATTGCGGGTGGATGAATATGAACAGGCCTGGAAAGCCCTACGCGAGACACTGCGTCACCTGGAAGAAAAGATAGCCGGACACAAAGAGCGCATCGCTGGATTGGAGTCTCAGGTCCAGCGGCTGCCAGGCATGCGCCAACGAGCCGGAACGCTGGGCGCGGATGTGGCCCGGATCGAAACCCGCCTGGCTGATCTCCAGGTCGAGTTGGCGGAAGCCACTGCCCGCCGCGAATCGCTGGAGGGGATGAAAAATGAACTGGACCGTTTGCTGCAAAAGGCCGCGATGTTGGCTACCCGTCTGGAGGGAATCGGCCAACAACTGGCGGCAGCCGAGAAAGCAGTGACCGAGGCAGAGGCGGCCCAGGCGATTGTCGAGGCCAGCCGGCTCGCTTACGAAGCCTACGAAACGGCTCAGGCGGCGCTATCGGAGTTGGACGAAGACCGCAAGCAGCGGGACCAACTGCTGAGCGACCAGGCCGCACAGGAGAAGTCACTGGCGCTGGCCCAGGAGCGGGTGAAAGGGCTGGAAGCCAACCAACTGGAGATTGAAGAGGCTGAAGCGCAGATGGAGAGGCTTCAGCCCCAACTTGAACGCCAGCAAGAATTGCAAGCGGCGGTGAATACCGCCCAGGAACAGGTCCGAGCGCTGGAAATGGCGCAGACCCAAGCAACCGAACGGCAGGCACGCCTGGACGACCTGAAAGCCCGGCTGGAGGCGGTCGAGGCCGGGCTGATCACCGCCGGCCACCTTGAGGCCGAACTGCGCCAAATGCGGGCCGAGTTGGAAGAGGTACGCCAGTCCCTCACCGGACTCAAATCGGAGCAGACAGTGCTGAGGGCCGAGGTGGCACGACTGGCGGAGCAAACCCAAACTCTGGAGACAACCGAGGCCGCGAATTGCCCTGTTTGCGAACAGCCATTAACGCCAGAGCACCGGGCACATCTGTTGGCGCGCAACCTGGGGCGGCTGGATGAACTGAGGGCCCAGGACCAGATGCTGGCTGAAAAAATCGCAGCCACGACCGAGACCAGTTCCGCGCTGGAGCGACAAATCCAGGAGCTGGACCCACAACTGCGTGACCTGCCTCGTCCGGTTGACAAAGAGGATCTGGACGCTCAGATCACCAACCTGGAGCACGAACTGTTCACCATCCAGGCCAGAGTCGAACAGTTGGCGGGCAGCCGAGAGGAAGCCGCCCGCCTGGAGCATGAGTTGGCCGAATTGGGGGATCCCCGCCGCCGGTACGAACGTCTGGCCGAGAAGGTGAGCCAGCGAGCCGGCCTGGAGGAACGGCTAGACGCAGAACGCCACGCCGTCAGTGCCCTGGAAGCATCACTGGTCGAGATTGAGCGGGTACTGACCCCCTTTGCCGAGTTGGACCGGCACCTGGCCGAGCAGCGCGGGACGCTCAGCCAGCACGAGGAGGATCACCGGCGTTATCTGGAGAACGCCAAAATCGCCGCTGCCCTCCCTGCCCGCCGCGAACAGGCCGAGTCGCTGCGGGCCCAGCAAATGGAGTTGACTGCCGAGCGAGATGAAGCCCAGACGCAGGCAGAGGAAGTCGCCATCCAGTTCGACCCCGAGGCGCTCGCGACCGCGCGTCAACGTGAGGCTGGACTCAAGGCCGAGCAGGCCGGGCTGGAAGGGCAACTTGGCCGGCTGCGACAGGAAGTGGCGGAAACCGGGCGTGAAATTGAGGAGTTGGAAGCCGCAGAACACGCGCTGGTCGCCGAGCAGACAACCCTGGCTGAGCATCAGGAACTGTTGGCTTTGATGGAATTCATACGACAGGTGATCCGCCAGGCAGGGCCGCACGTCACCCGCCGCCTGATGCAGCAGGTGTCGCTGGAAGCCGCCCGCCTTTTCGCTGACATTATGACCGATCACAGCGCCCGTCTGCGCTGGGAAGAAAATTATGAAATTGTGCTGGAAAAGAGCGGGCGGGACCGGAGCTTTCAGCAACTCTCTGGGGGCGAGCAGATGGCGGCGGCCCTGGCTGTGCGGCTGGCCCTGCTACGCGAACTGTCGGCCATTGACGTCGCCTTCTTCGACGAGCCGACCTCGAACCTGGACGACGCCCGCCGCGATAGCCTGGCCGAGCAGATTCTCGCGGTCAAAGGCTTCTCCCAGCTATTCGTGATCAGCCACGACGACACCTTTGAACGGGTGACGAACAATGTCGTCCGCGTACGTAAGGAAGACGGGGTAAGTAAGGTGGAAGTGGGGTGAAACGATGCTAGTTCGTAGCAAGGTTGTCGCCGCCCTGGAAGCCAAAAAAGATCGTTTTGCCGGCTACCAGGTTGAACTGCGGGACACGCTGGAGCGCTATCGGGAGGCCCTCGAACGTCTGCCCGCCCTCAGCCGGGCGGAGATTGAAACCCGCTTTGACGAAGAGGAGAGACTCTGGCCGGGTGCCCTGCCCACCGACGAGCAGGACCGGTTGCACGATACGCTGGTCAGCATGGGACAGGGTTGGACCAGCCACGAGGAAGCGCGCACCTGGGCCAGGGAGATCTTGCTCAACACCCCTACCTTTGCCGTGGATGGCTCACAGATTTCTCCCAGTCGCGACTTTTCGGTGCCCATCGGCGCGGTGCAGGTGGGCTGGTTCGAGAATCCCCACATTCCAGGCGGCCAATATGTCAAAGATCTGGCTTTTGAGGTTCTGGCTCCCGGCGAATTGGCGGAGGAGGCCGACGATAATGGGGGTAGCGAGTTCCCCGATTGGCACGTCAATCTGCGTCGCTTCCAGATGGAATGCCGGGCTGTCGTCGAGTATATCCAGGCGCATGCAAGCTTAGAGCCTGCCCCCCTTTGTTTTTTCGACGGCTCATTGGTCGTCTCCTTCGCCCAGCACATGCGCCCCAACCTGCGCCGGGCCTACGTGGACGCCGTCACCGCCATGCTGCGCGCCTCCCAAACAAGCCGGGTGCCGCTGGTGGGCTATATAGACACCAGCTTCGCCCGTGACCTGGTGACTATGTTGACCCCACTCTTTCGACTGCCCTCCGCCCCACGCCTGAGCGACGGAGTCCTGTTGCGCCCTCGCATGCAGTGGGGCGATCGTTGCCAGGTTTACCTTTGCGCCCGGGACGACAAGGTGCTGCCCGATTACGGCCCACAGGCGCGCCAGGTGTGCTTTACCTATCTCAAGACCACCGCCGACGGCAGCCCTGCCCGCCTGGAGTTCCCCCGCTGGCTGGTCGAGGACGAGGAGGAGCTGGAGCGTATGCTGAACCTGGTCCGCGCCGAGTGCATTGTAGGCAACGGCTATCCTTACGCCCTCGAGACGGCGGATGCAGTGGCCGTCATCAGCCTGCAAGACCGGGAACGATTCTACGCCACTTTCCAGCAGTTCGCAGAGAAAGAGGGCCTTACGCTACGCTATTCGCGCAAAGCGCTAAGCAAACGAATGCGGCGCTGAGAAAGAATGGAGATCGGAGATCGGAGATTGGAGATTGTTTAATACACGCAGGCGAGATATAGCAAGCGTTCATCTCCACAAATAGGAGGCAAGAAATGACCGTACGTAATTTTGGGATCAACCTGGACGACCCGACTTATCAGGCAGCGCTGAGGCGAGCCCAACGCGAGGGTAAAACGCTGGAGCAAGTCCTGAATGAGTTCATCACTACCTACGCTGAGCCCGAGAGCAAGGGAGGCGAAGCGCCAACCGGTGAGGAACCGACCAGCGAGGCACCGGCCACCTACACCGTCCAAGCGGGTGACACGCTGAGCAAGATCGCCCGCACCGTATACGGCGACGGGCGCAAGTATCCCATCATCCAGAAAGCCAACAACATCACCGACCCGAGTCGAATTCAGGTAGGGCAAGTTCTGGTGATTCCACCCCTGGCGGGCGAGAGCCCGGCGCCCCCCCCATCACCTCGACCCTCTCCCCCCCAGCCGACGCCTCCCGCCCCGGCGCCCTCGACTCCAGCGCCAGGAGCGGGCGTTGATCCCTGCACCCCCATTCCTGGCGAACACTACGGCACTCTACCCATCGTTGGCCCTCCCGCCGACCGCCCGGCAGCCCAGCACGGCGATCTCAACCTGGCGCTGCGGGGCTACAGCTCCACCACAGCCAAGCGGGGCCTGATAGACATGGCCGGCCCCACCGATGATCGAGCCCCGCAATTAGTGGGTCTCTTCGCCGACAAGCGCACGCCCACTTTCAGCAACGTGTACCGCGTCAATAACTGGGATTGGGCGCGCAATGCACGGGGGGGGCCCATCACCGACTTTGAGGTGACCCTGGCCGGCCTGGCTACTACAGTGGGCGAGACCATCCACGTCCCCGACTCCGGCTATGGCATCGGCCAGGGTTACGCAGTGTTGGTGCTGTACGCCGACGAAAATCGTATTACCCTCAAGTACACCGGGGAAGACAGCGTCGTGCATGGCTATACCTTGCACATCGAAGGCGTCTGTGTTGAGCCTAACCTTTTGGCACTCTACGAGCAGATGAATGCCGCCGGGCGCCATCATCTCCCGGCCTTGCGCGCTGGCCAGGCCCTTGGGCGCGCCCGAGGGGGCGAAATCGGGGCCGCCATCCGCGATACCGGGCGCTTCATGGATCCGCGCACGCGCAAAGATTGGTGGCGGGGGCGGTAGGCATCTTTCGCTCCACCTGGCGCGTAGGGCTGCCCGAATCGCTGCTGCTCACCGCTTGAGAGGGGCCGACGCGATCTATACCGCTGTAACTGAAGAATTCGAGGCGATGCTGGTGACCTGGGACCTGGAAATGCTGGAGCGAAGTTCAGCAGTTGTGCAGACTACGACGCCCCAGGGATGGATAGAAAGCCAACAAGGGAACCAGTAACCAAAGGAGCCAACAACCATGCAATACCGTCAACTAGGTCGAACTGGCTGGGAAGTGTCGGAGATCAGCTTTGGAGCCTGGGCCATCGGTGCCGACTGGGGCGCTGTGGACGACCAGGACTCCCTGGCGGCTCTGCATCGGGCTGTGGATCTGGGTGTCAACTTCATTGACACGGCAGACGTCTACGGCGACGGGCGCAGCGAGCAGTTGATCGCCCGCGTGCGCAAAGAGCGCTCGGAGAAACTCGTCGTCGCCACCAAGGCCGGCCGCCGCCTGTCCCCTCACACGGCCGACGGCTACAACGCCCAGAACCTGACGCGCTTTGTGGAACGCAGCCTGCGCAACCTGGAAACCGACTGCCTCGATCTGGTGCAATTGCACTGCCCCCCCACCGAGGTCTACTACCGGCCCGAGGTGTTCGGCGCTCTGGATGACCTGGTCCAGGCCGGTAAGATCCGCTATTATGGCGTCAGCGTTGAAAAGGTAGAGGAAGCCCTGAAGGCCATTGAGTATCCGGGCGTGCAGACGGTGCAGATTATCTTCAACATGTTCCGCCACCGCCCGGCCGAGCTATTCTTCCATGAGGCACAGCGGCGGGGGGTGGGCATCCTGGCGCGCGTCCCTCTGGCCAGTGGCCTGCTTACGGGTAAGATGACGCGCCAGACCACTTTCCCCGAGAACGATCACCGCAACTACAACCGTTATGGGCAGGCTTTCGATCGGGGCGAGACCTTCTCGGGGGTGGATTTCGAGACCGGCCTGCAGGCCGTGGAAGAGTTAAAGGCCCTGGTGCCGCCAGGGGCGACGATGGCCCAATTAGCCCTGCGCTGGATCCTGATGTTTAATGCCGTCTCCTGCGCCATTCCGGGGGCCAAGCGCCCCGACCAAGCCGAGGACAACGTCCGCGCCGCCGATCTACCGCCGCTGACCGAAGCTCAGATGGCCAGGGTCCGGGAAGTGTACGACAAATATATCCGGGAGCAGGTACACTATCGCTGGTGAGACGAAGCAGGAGAGAATGGGAAAGAGATCATCGTCGCTTTTCTAACAGACGGGTGTCTGTTGGCTACCAGAAAGGGAACAATGGCAGGCTGGGGATCTGAGACGGTATCAGAACAATTAGCCCGCTTGCGGACTACCCTGGAGCAGGCCCAGGCTGAGCTCATCCAGGCCGAGGCGCAACTGGCCGACC
>CAYTNQ010000200.1:0-8170 GCA_964439175.1 uncultured Anaerolineales bacterium
TCCCTCTGCACCAGTCCTACGGACCAGCAGCAGACCGGTCAGCCCGGGACCAATACGACGACGTTCACCCCATCTCGCTTCATATGCCGGATCATGGCCGGCGTGCTCTCCTGCAACAGCACCTGCGGCTGTAGGATGTAGCCCATGAAGGAGTAGTGATTGGCAGCCGAGCGCCCGATCTCACCCCGCTCCCCGAGCTCCAGCAACCGCTGCAGGGGTAGGACCGTGTTCAGGTCTTGCTCCGCAACCCGGGGATGGATGTGCAGGTGATAGAGCTTCACGTCCCCCGACGTCGCGCCCCGCGGCAGGATGCGATAGGAAGGATCGCCCCACCAGGGGTTCCGCCTTTCCCCTTCCTGGTCAAAGGGTCGATCCGTCTTGAGCGCCAGGCCCGCCGAACTGATCAGCGCCACGGTGCTCTCCTCCAGCGGCCTGGACAGCGGTGTCCATGGGATCTCCCGTGGCGTCTCAATCCCGATCCAGGTCTGGACAAGCCTCTTGGTCGTGCGATCCAGGAAACGGTACGAGTCTACTTGCTTCGATGTCGACATGCCGCATACCTCCTCTACGCCTCTAGCCGGGACAGATAGTCTTGATAGGCTTTCCATCCGGGGCACCACTTGATGTGCCAGGTCCAGAATCGGCCTAGCAACGACTTGGGCTTTGCTTCCGCCCGTTTTCTCAGCGCGCAGTCCCCGCAGCGGGGTAACTCTCGTGTTCTTCCACTCATTTCAATTTCTCCTTTCACCTTGCCTCCATGAGCACGGCGCATCGTTTGTCCCACTTGGTCCTCTCCCTGAAGCAAAACGGCAGTCTCCCATTGGCACCGTGATAAGCGGCGCATTCGCCACACCGCCCTCGCCTTGAACAGCTCTGCTTGGAGCAAGGACACTCCGTTTGCACCACCAACAGCAGGGGCAGGCCCAGGCTGTGGATTTTGCCCAGCACGCCATGCAGCGCAGCTTGGTCTGCCACCGCACCACTTAGCAGCGTTTCGCCATTGCCCCGTGATGTCATCACAAAGCCGTCGAACCAATCAGCCCACTTCTCGTCCAGGTTGCCCTTCACCCGGATGTGGTAGATGTTCTCTCTGTGCAACTCTTGCTTGTCAACCATTCTGCTTCCTCCCTTTCCCGTGTATGCTCGTGGCCTTAGCCGCCGCTTTGCTTCCGAACCTCACTGCCGGAAAGCGTAGTTCAGTCATCCCTAGGCGATGGTCCTGCCTCGGGGGTTGGACATCTCTACCTGGCCGGGCATATCGATCAGGCGCCAACGTTTTCGGGCCCCATAAGAATGTGATGAGTGCAGCGGCGACTGCCAGGATGATAAAGGCAACAAAGGGGTCGTAGTGCCAACCATAGCTGGGCAATAGGACCGTACTCACGTTGTGCATGGCATGGAATAGGATCGTAGCAAACACGCTTTTCCCTGTGCTGTTATAGAGCCAGACGTAAAGAATCCGCGCCACGACCATACTTATGCCTTGCCATGCTATCCATGTTGGCGTTCGGTTCATTTGAATAAAGGGAACGAGGTGCCATACTGCCCACACGATCCCCAAAATGACGCTGGCTGTTAGCGCGTTCCACCGAGCCTGCAGCGGGTCAATGGCATATCCCTGCCAGCCTACCTCCTCAACCAGAGCCGCGATGAAGAACACCGCAAAAGAGACCGGCAGCATCAGGACTGGTATTTGTGGGTCAGGCAACGGTACGCCCATCAGTTTCATCAGCCCATATTCCAGAACCACCATGGCAGGCATAAGGAAAAGGATAGGGACATACCAGATTTTCCCTTTGATCCTCTTGTAGTCAAAGGCCCTCTTCAACAGCTTTTTCACACCGTCCGATCCCTCTTCCCTCCGAACAAGAATCACGGCCGCGATGATTGGGCTACAGACCATAAGAGAACTGATGGGCAGGTTCATCGGCATCTCTTCTGGTAGGAATCGTTCGGCGACAGCACCAATAAGCCAGAAGGGAATCGAAAAAACGAAAACCAATAAGAGGAAGGTCAAGGGAGACCTGCTCTCTGACGTACCGTTCAACGGATGCCTTTTCATGATTGAACCTCCCTGCATCATGCTTTGTTTGTGAATCTGAGACTATTGTAAGGGTTGGGGCGAAGGATGTCATGCCCCAAATGGGGAATCCCACGGGGGATATCGAGGGGAAGAAGAGGGGGAGAAACCAGGGCCTGCCGTCAGGCGGCCGGCATCAGTTGTGTGAGAACGGGTTTAAAGAAGCGCCAGTTCCCGCCCGCGCGCCACCGCCTGAGACCGGCTGTGCACGTCGAGCTTGCCATAGATGTTCTTCAAGTGCTGTTTGACCGTGCTCGGGGCGACGATCAGCTTGGCGGCAATCTCCTTGTTCGAGAGACCTTCGGCGAGCAGTCGCAGCACATCCAGCTCGCGCTCGGTGAGGGGGTCCACCAACGCTTCAGCGAGTGTGGGTGTCAGAGGGGCTGCATCCGCCACCCGGCTCCGCTGCGCCTCTCTCTCCTGCCGGAAGGCATCCAGGAGGTCGCGCACATAATCCCTTGCGATGCGCGCCATTGCCGTACTATGGGTTTTTGCCGCCGCGTCCCGCGTCGCCGACCGCTCCAGCAGTTCGCACAGCGGCCATCCCAGGTCCAGGAACACCCGCACGTACCCTTCTGGCCTGGTCCGGGAGAGGGCTTGAGATAGCGCCGTATCGGCCTCGTCGGGCTGGCCCTGAGCTTCCAGGGCCAGGGCCTGCAAGCTCAGGATTTCGATCAAGCGGCCGGTGCGCCCCCCCGTCTCTGCCAGCGCTCGCTGCCGGTCCAGCAGGCGTTGCGCGTCGGCTGCGCGTCCCTGAGCCAGCCGCAGCCGCGCCAGCGCAATCTGATCCAGTTCCGAACCGCCGTCGCATTCTTCGGCCCAACGGCTTGCCGTCTCCACGTCGCCTACTGCCAGCCACTGTGCAACCCGCGATGTCTTGAACGCGATCATCGTCGCCAGTTGGAAAGGATGGGTCTGTACGATCTGTTCGGCGTCACGCAGCACGGCCAGGGCGCCCTCCACGTCGCCCTGCGCCTGGAGGATACGCATCAACGGAAGGTCGCCAACCACAAAGTACCCACCTAGCCGCCGCCTGTATTCCATACCGGTCATTGCATGCTCGTAGGCTGCGTCGAGTTGGTTCCATTCGCGCAGCAGATCGGCCAGACCGAACTCGTAGGCGCAGCGCACCCGCGAATCCAGACCATTTCGCTCCACCATCCATTGCCGCGCTTTGGCATAGAGTACCTCTGCCTGGTGAAGCCGTCCCTGGACCTTCTCGATGGCCGCCAGCTCGCACAGCGCCGTTACGATCACCATCAGTTGATCTGTCTTTTCACCGACCCTGAGCATGTCCAGCGACGCCTGACCGGCGCTGTCCATATCGTCGCCGGCGAACCAGGTGTCCGCCAGGGCGTAGGCGGCCATTCCCCGCGCGGTCAGGTGCGTCTCCGGCAGGTATCTCTTGGTGAGCGCCGCCATCTCGATGGCGCGCGCCGCATTGCCGCGCAGATTGGCGACATAGGCGCGAATGGCCGCGATGTGACCCAATAGCTCCGGGACCCTGGGAGCGTCAGGCTCGATGCGCCTCTCTACGTCCTCGAGTAAGGGGTCTACCTCATCCAGTTGGCTGGCTAGGGCCAGGGTGTTGGCTCGATAGACGTCAATCCAGGGGCGACCGCGCACAATCTCCTCGGGTAGCTTTTCGATCCAGCCCAACAACACAGGTACCTCGCTGCGCGAGAACATACTGACGATGTTCTCTTCGATCAACGACGCAGCCCGCTCGAAATCCTGGGCGGCCATGGCGTGGATCATTGCCTCTTCCAAGGAGCCCTCGCCCTGGTGCCATAGGCTAGCACGGCGGTGCAGTTCGCGGATCTGTTCCGCCGACCGGCGCTGTCCTGGTGTGCTCTTCAGCAGGTCGGCAAACAGGTGGTGATAGCGGTACCACCGCCGTTCGTCGTCGAGCGGCATCACGAACAGGTTGCTTCGTTCCAAGTGGGCCAGGATAGCCTGGCTGTCATGCGTAACGGTTTCGCCGTGTCGCACGTCGGCTTCTGCCAAGCTACCGTGCGATTCGGCCTCGCCGGATCGCACGGCGTCACACAAGGCCCCGCACATCCGATCCAGGATGGAGGTCTCGATCAAGAAGTCCTGGATAGCCGGCCCCTGCTGGTTGAGCACCTCTTCCATCAGGTAATCCAGAATAAAGCGGTTGGTGCCGCCAAATGCCTCGATGAACGCGGTCAGATCGCCAGCCCGCTTGCGGCCTTGCATAGAGATGGCCGCCATTTGCAGTCCCGCGATCCAGCCTTCCGTGCGCCATTCGAGGGTAGAGACCGCCTCAGCAGGCAGGTCCAGTTCCATCACTTGGTTGAGAAACTGGGCCGCCTCCTGTGCTGTAAAGCGCAGATCGTGGTCCCGGATCTCGGTAATCTGGCCCCGACCCCGCAACCGGGCAAGCGGCAACGGTGGATCCACGCGAGTGATGAGTACCAGGTGCATGTTTACCGGCTGGTGTTCGACCAGAAATCCAACTGCCTCGTGGACCCACTCGTTCTGGATGAGATGGTAGTCGTCGAGCACGAGGAGGAAGGGGATCGAGCTGGTTGCCACATCGTTGATTAGCTCCGCAACCAGGGCCTCAGGCTGTGGCAGTCGAGGTGTTTCCAACTGGCCCGGCGCGACCTGGCCAATCTTGATATCCAGCCGGTGCAACGCCGCGACGAGATAGCTGAAGAATCGTCGCGGATCGTTGTCGTTGGCGTCGAGCGAGAGCCACGTCGCCGGCCGTTCCTGTTGGTGCAGCCACTCGCTCACCAGTGTCGTCTTGCCCGAGCCGGCCTTCGCTGAAATGAGCGTCAGCCGGTGCTGCAGACGCAGCGCTTTCCCCAGCCGTGCCATCAGGCGCGGACGGAGTACCAGGTTGGGCGAAGGTGGGGGGATATATAGCTTGGTCATCAGGAGGGGCGTGGTCATTTAACCCTCTCCGAGGCTTTCTATGGTCTACTCAGCGGCAAGTGTGTAATCGGATACCACAATCTTATCATACTTTGCCTAGCATCGCAATGGGCTGACAAAAGGGCAGGCCACCCCAAGCATCACTGCGATTGAATTGAACCTGCAAAAGGCGGTGATATGACCGCTTCCAATGGCTAGATCTCGGTGAAGTCGCCAATAGCATGGAGTAGGCTCAACGGTCTCGCGACTGTAGAATGGTATCTTCTCAAAAAGTAGGGGCAAACCCTTGCGGTTGCCCACCTGGGCAGGTGCACCCGCAGGTCCCCTCCGGGGAAGACCTGCCCTTACCGCAGATTATTGAGAAGATACGTAGAATGTATCCTTTACCTACATCGTGACCTGCAGACTGTACAGACATCGTAGCCGAGAAACAAAAACCGGTGGGGCATTGAAACCATAAGATGTAGGATATACAGCCCCAAATGTCATCTGAGTGGGAGGATACTTGGACTAACCGCACCCCTAACTGGAAAACCGATTTATCTGGTTGGCTACGATGTCTGTAAAGAGTCTGGGTGACGAAGTAGGTAAAGGATACAGTAGAATGTCGCTGTGATTGAAGCGCAGTGCCGGTTGTGGGTCGGACTGGCCAACAACAGGGTCAGGATGCAGGTGAGGATAAGTATGAGGCAATATCTTTCTGATGGCGGGTTCGACACCAGGATCCAGCCCCACGTGTGACATCAAGAACGCTAAGCGGTGTCGTGGGCGGATGGCTTGCACTGGCCATAGTGACCTTGCATCTGGGCAGCCAAGGCATAGCCGGATGGGAAGGCTGTGCGGTCTGGGATGTGGTTATGGCGCCATAGAGAATCTATAAGAAGTTTTAGATGAAGATGGGTAAAGCTATGCTAAGACCTGAAGGAAAGGCTTTTTGCACGGTAGGGGAGGAAGGGACATGGAGCGGCCGTCACTGAGAGGACTTGGAGACGCTGCATTGAAGCAGAAAAGGCTCTCCAGGTTGTGGAGAGCCTTCCTCAGCGGGCCCGACGGGACTTGAACCCGCGATCTTCGGCTTGACAGGCCGATATGTTATCCGTCTACACCACGGGCCCCCTTGCCTCACTTGCGCGAAGCAAGACACATTGTACCACATCCTTGCTTCTTGTCAAATCTCCTCACGCATTGACACCGAAAAGTTCTTAGCATTTGGTGAAAACTAATATAGATGCCCACCATCTCGGCCGCCAACCACCGGCGGGCGCACGGTATTCCCGAGGGCGGCATCAGTATCCTGGACGAAGCGGGCACGCGGGCACGCTGCGCCCGGGGGTGTTTGAGATTCTGGATCTCACAATTTCGGTTGTAGGGACACCCCTTCCCCAGAGGGGACCTGCGGGTGCGGGTGTCCAGGGCAGGCGCAGGACCTGCCCCTACCAACTCATTTTGAATACACTCAAATAAATCCTGCCAGGTTGTTAAGTCTATGACTTACAAGCAGATGGCCGGATGCTTCGGGTTTGACCTCAAAACGCCTCCCTAAGTCCAGGAATAGCGAAATTGGGGCCAACCGGGGCTTGACTCTGGTTTCTTTTTGTGATATACTGTTAGCGCTAACGGGAACGCTAACGGGAGCGCTAACATATGCCACGAGGCAGTATTCCAGGATAAATAGCCTGCTCCACGATTTTCAGGCTTTATGGTGCCCCCCACCCCAGAGGGCATGGTGACTACTATGAGATTTCGTAAGCGGTTAACGATTGCCGAAGTCGCACGTGAGGCGGGCGTTTCTCCCCAGACGGTTTCCCGCGTCATCAACGATCGCCCGGACGTTGCCCACGAAACACGCCAACGAGTGCAGCAAGTCATCAATAGGTTGGGATATCAACCCAGTGCCATCGCTCGCAGTCTGGCTTCCCGGCGCACCCGCACGTTGGGGTTGATCACAGCCGATTTCAGCGATTACTTCTTTACCCAGGTAATCGCTGGAGCTGAGGTCGAGGCCCGCAACCATGGCTACTTCTTAATGTTGGGCAGTACCGAGCGCAATCTCCAGGATGAACCCGAATACATCCGCTTGCTGACGGGGCGTCACGTGGAAGGCATCCTCTTTGCTCGTCCCAGCACCGAGCCGGACAATCGCCACTTGCTGGGACTGCTGCGCGATGGAGTCCCCGTCGTCACCACGGCTTTCTATCTCCCTGGCACGAATCTAACGGTTGTTGATGTTGACAACGTGGATGGCGCTCAGCAGGCTACCCGCTACTTGCTGGAATGCGGGCAGCGCCAGATCGCCATGATTAGCGGGCCGACCAGTTGGAAGTCGGTCAACGACCGGGCTCGGGGCTATCGGTTGGCTTTGGAGGCAGCCGGGGTGGGCTTTAATCCTGGCTTGATTGCGGAGGGGGACTGGTCTTACCGGGGCGGGTATCGGGCGATGCAAGAGCTCCTGGCTCGGGAGCGACCTTTCTCGGCCCTCTTTGCTCAAAATGACCGGATGGCGATTGGGGCGATCCGGGCTCTGCGTGAGGCTGGGCGGCGCGTGCCGCAAGATATGTCTGTGGTGGGTTACGATGACATTCCGGTCGCCGAATATTGTGATCCCCCGCTGACGACGATCCGGCAGCCGATGCAAGAGGTCGGAAAAGTCGCCACCAGGCTCTTGATTCAGGCCATCGAGGAAGCGGGTATAGTCCAAGGCCCGGTCCTATTAAAAGGGGAACTGATCCGACGCGGCTCGTGTGGCTGAGAGTACCTGAGCTGCGTTTCACAAATATGGAAGCGTCCCCCAAAAAGGAAGTGTTCGCTGATAGGTTGGTAGCCCTGAGCGAACACTTCTCGGCGCTGTTGGCCGTCTTGCCTGAGCATCACGCTCAGGCGATAGGCCATTTCTGCACCATCTCTATTATATTCTGAACGAATAGATGTACAAGTCGCGGTTCAGGAGACTGTGTGGATTTGGCCAGGCCGGGGAAGGAGGTGAATCGAGACCAAACGTAATTCCTGTCGCTTTAATGTCCCCGTAGTGTTTTTGCAGCACCTATGTTGAACGTAAGAGGGAGGGTTCAAGATGTTTCGCATGCACACGTTCAAGCGACCGGCTCTGCTGATTCTAGCCATTCTCCTCGTCGCGGTGATCCTCAGCCTGTTGGGCGCCCAATGCGGTGGGCCAGCTCCCGTGCAGAC
>CAYTNQ010000201.1:0-8154 GCA_964439175.1 uncultured Anaerolineales bacterium
GTCCGAGGCGTCACCCTGCGCCCGGAAAAGGCTTAAGTTAGCGCATATGCCCCCGACCCCTCCCCGACGCAGGGAGGGGAACAATCTCCCCCCTTCCCTGGTAGCCTGTCCCTGCCAAGGGAGGAAGGGGCGGGGGTTAGGTCTGCCCCAAAACTGAAATACGCCCGTCCAAAACGGATTGATTGGATGCAAAGCCCAAATGTGTTATACTGGGGACAACCAGACAGATGGGGAAGACGGGATTGAAGGGTCACTTTGAGCGGCAACTGAATGTTATGCACCTGGGCCGTATCGACTACCGTGCCACCTGGGACATGCAGCAGGAACTGGTCACGGCCCGCGCTGAGGATCGCATCCCCGATACACTGCTGCTGCTGGAGCATCCCCACACCTACACCTTTGGGCGCTCCGGCCGGCGCGAGCACCTGCTCATCTCCGAGGCCGAATGCACCCGGCGGGGCGTGGCCCTGTACGACGTGGATCGGGGCGGTGACATCACCTACCACGGCCCCGGCCAACTGGTCGGTTATCCCATCCTGCGCCTGCCTGACCACCGTCTGGATTACCACGCCTATCTGCGGGCGCTGGAGATGGTTATTATTCACGCCCTGGCCTCATTCGGCGTAGCCGCCAGCCGCGAACCGGGCTACACCGGCGTGTGGGTAACATCGGCCGCCAAGATCGCGGCTATCGGCGTCAAGGTGGATGTGCGTGGCATCACCAGCCACGGATTCGCCCTCAACGTGAATCCCGACCTGCGCTATTTCGAGGGGATCATCCCCTGCGGCATCTACGGCCGAGACGTCACCTCGCTGGCAAAAGTGCTGGGCCGCCCCCTGCCCATGGAGGTTGTAGCCCAGGCCCTGGTCGCCGCCATGGCTGAGGTCTTCGGCTTCAGGTGAGCTTAAAGGGGTGATTCAGTCCCCGCACTCCAAGTGGCAATATACGCAGAAAATCGGGTTCTCCCCATGCGGGCAAGCAGCCACCTCCACGGCCTGGCGGCCGCCGCTCTCCTCCAGAGACGCCTCTACCTTCCAATTGCCGCCCACATCACAAGCGATCTTTCGATGTACAGACTGCGCCATGTTGGCGAGCAAGCCATCACGAAAAGATGGGGTGGCCAGCAAGCCGTGCAGACGACGCAGGGCGTCGACGTCTTCAGGCTCCAAGTTCAGACGTACAGTAATGGTCTCTCCCATCACGTCACCTCTCGACACGGAATCGCCAGCAGGATATCTGCAGTATAGCATACTTGTCCCCCGCCGACAATCAGCCTTAAAGGCAACTACTCAGCACTTGTCCAGAAATCACTTGATACTTTTGCCATCAGTTTACACCTGATTTGCCGATTAAAATGCAAAGTTATTAGTGGACAAGTACTCAGCCATAACATGAGAAATTTCTCAGACACTCCTTAATCCTTTCTCATCATACTCTTCTATAATTCAAGTGTTGTAAGCACAAGCCTACCCCCTCGCAGGGTTCCCCGGCCTGCCTCGGCCTGCCGGCCAGGACAGGCAGAACCTGGGGGAGGGTGAGCAGCTAATACTACAACCAAACTTGAAGAATTAGCGAGGTCTCTTATGAACCAGGCCAAAAGAAAACCTATGAAACCTTTACTCAATCGAAAAGAAACCCAAACCTTGCTGACCACGTTAAAATGGACCACCATAGCTGGCACTCTGAGCCTCACCATGGCCGGCTGGAGCCTGCTGGCCCAGGCCGATGCTGGCAATGCTGCTCAAGCCGCTGCCAATCAGGCCATCCCGACCACTCCTGCCGCTTCTGCCACCTCGTCCAGCCGGGCGCAGGCGTCCGTTCCGAAACGAGTTGTAAACGTGCCTGTGGTAGCGTGGGTGCGAGACAGTGCCGGCGACCCCGTTGCCGTGGTGCGCGATTCCCGAGGCACCCTCTGGTACGTGATGGGCAGCGACGTCCCCCGCCTGGAGCAAGGTCTACCGCCCCTGGTGCGACCCCAACCGGTGCAGCAAGTCACCCGCACCCGTGCTTCGTAAAAGAAGGGATCCCAATGCCAGAATTTACCCATCACTTCCGAGCTATGGGCACCGATGTCGGGTTGTGGTTGTGGCACGAAGACGAGGAACTCGCCCTACGCGCCCTGACTCAAACTGAACACTTCTTTGCCCAAACCGAAGCCCGTTTGAGCCGCTTCCTTCCCGACAGCGAGCTATCCCGCTTGAACCGGGCGGCGGGCCGGCCTTTCACCGCCTCGCCCCTACTCTTCGACTTGGTTGAAGCGGCCCTGGCCTGGCGCCGACGCACTGGCGGCATCTTCGACCCGACCATTCTCCAGGCTCTCATCGCCCACGGCTATGACCGTTCGTTCGAGTACATCGCCGCACGACCTGATACGGGGGGTAACCCAATCCCGGTCAATATGCCCACCCTGGGTCAGGTAAAGCTGAATCGCGCTCAGCGCAGCATTACTCTGCCGGGGGACGTCGGGCTGGACCTGGGGGGCATAGCCAAAGGCTGGACCGTCCAACAAGCGGCGCGGCGACTGGGACGGCTTGGTCCGACCCTGGTGGACGCCGGCGGCGATATTGCCTGCGTCGACGTGCCTCCCACCGGCTCCTTCTGGTTGGTAGGCGTCGCCAATCCTCACAACCCAGACATAGATGTCGCTACCCTGACCCTGGCCCATGAAGCGGTGGCCACTTCCAGCCTGGCTCACCGTCGCTGGCAGTACCGGGGCCGGCCGGCCCATCACCTGATCGACCCGCGCATCGGCGCGCCCGCTGTCACCGATTTGCTCAGCGTGACCGTCATCGCTCCCCGCCTGCCCGACGCGGAAATTCAGGCCAAGGTGGCCCTTATTTTGGGTGAAGACAAAGGGCTGGCCTACCTGGAGGCCCAGCCAAAGTTATCAGCCCTCCTGGTCACTACCAATGGCCGCACGATTACCTGTGGATCTTTTGAGGAAAAAGCTTATGACTACTCACACCAATTCTCAGAAACATTCCTTACCCTGGTTTAATTTATTGGTTATTGCATTCGGACTGGGTGTGATAGCTGCCTTTGGGCTGGTAGGAGTATCGGCCTTAGCGGATCTCAGTCACTCCCTGCCCCTCACCAGCAGCAAAGCCTACTGGTTCATCTCGCGTAGCAGCGGCGTTCTGGCTTACACGCTGCTCACCCTCGGCGTAATGTGGGGCTTAGTGCAGAGCGGTGCCATTTTGCGGCCCACCATCCCGCCCCCGCTCGCCCTTGGCCTGCACAGCCTACTCAACTGGACCAGTCTGGCTATGGCGGCCCTGCACGCCCTCATTCTCCTGGGCGACAATTATATCAAATTGACCCTGGCCGATGTCGTCATTCCCTTCACGTCTCCCTACAGGCCGCTTCTAGTCGGCCTGGGAGTCTTGGCATTATACCTGATGTTGCTGCTTGCCCTTAGCTTCTATACTCGCCGCCAACTGGGCCAAAAGACGTTCCGCACTCTGCACTATGCCAGCTACTTGACGTACCTGCTGGTCACCTGGCACAGCCTGGGCGCCGGAAGCGACACCCATTTGCTGTGGCCGCTCTACGTTCTCAGCCTGGGAGCGATAAGCTTTCTGACTCTGTGGCGGATTGCCAACACCCGTCGGCCGGCTACCATTCACAAACCTTGATGAGATGCCCCTGTCGAGTGTATAATGGTGTCGTAAGTTCTCGCAGGGGGTTGTGCGATGCGCATCTTGGTGGTTGAAGACGAACGAAACGTCGCGGCTTTTATTGAACAGGGCCTTAAAGAAGAAGGCTACGTGGTTGATCTGGCCGAAGATGGCGAACTGGCGCTGGAGTTTTCCCAGACCTATCCTTACGATTTGATGATTCTCGACGTTCTCCTTCCGAAGCTGGATGGCCGCCAGGTGGCGCAAACCTTGCGGGAGCGGGGCATCACTACCCCCATCCTCATGCTCACCGCTCTGGACGACGTAGACGACCGCGTTGCCGGCCTGGACAGCGGGGCCGACGACTACCTGATCAAACCCTTTGCCTATCGGGAATTGCTGGCCCGTATCCGGGCCCACACCCGCACTTATGCCAGCGCCAGCGCTGCCAACGAACTGAAAATGGCCGACCTGACCCTCAACCGCCTCGCCCGTCGGGTTGAGCGTGCCAACCAGGAGATCACCCTCACCAGCAAAGAATTCGCCCTGCTCGAATTTTTTATGCTTCATCCCAACCAGGTTCTTAGCCGCACCCAACTTGGCGAGCACGTCTGGGGCCAGGATTACTACAACCATTCAAACGTCGTCGATGTGTACGTGGGCTATCTGCGCCGAAAGATAGACGATGGGCACCCCCTGCAGCTTCTTCAAACCGTGCGTGGCGTCGGCTACAAGCTATCGGCCGAAGGATGAGCTATGATGACCTTGCGCGCGCGTCTTGCCCTGGTTAATGTGGCCGTTTTGCTCATTGCCCTGCTCCTGCTGGCTGCCATCGTCCTCAATCAAGTTGTCAACGACCTGTATGAGAAACTTGATCGGGACCTGGAAATTATAAGCCACCGCGAGCTGGCACGGGTGGAAATTGTAAATAACACTCCTTTGTTTGCTCCCAGCATCAATCAGTCGCAGCGTCAATTAGGACCTATAGGCTTCATTCGCCTGCTGGACAGCCAGGGCCAGATCACCGACGGCCTGGGAGCCTACGCTGGCGTGCCGGTCTTACCAAGGTCTCTGGCCACCACGCCACAAGGGTCGGTCTCCAATCAGACCAGTGAGAAGGGCTTGCCCCTGCGTGTCCACACCTTGCCCATCGTTGCCAACGACACGGTGGTCGGTTATATTCAGGTGGCCGATAGCCGGGAAGAGGTTCAGGAAACCATAGACCAGGTTCGGCGCAGCCTCATCGTCGGCACGCCCTTGGCCCTGCTCGTTTCCGGCCTGATCAGCCTCTTAGCCGCCCGCCAGGCCCTGCGTCCTTTGGCTACCATGACTCAGAGCGCCGCTGCTATCAGCGCCGAAGCTCTGGGCGAGCAGCGGTTGCCCGTCCCCAAGGCCAAAGACGAAGTGCAAGCCCTGGCTCTGGCTTTCAACGCCACTCTCGATCGCCTGGCAGCGGCCTTCGCTCGGCAGCGTCGCTTCACCGCCGATGCCTCCCATGAACTTCGCACCCCTGTCACAGCGATCCTCGGCCACGCCGAACTGGCCCTCAACCGTCCTCGCTCCCTGGAAGCCTACCAACACACCCTGGCCCTCATCCGGAGCGAAGCCGAGCGGATGCAGCGTCTCATTGGACGTATGCTCACCCTGGCTCGCCTCGAAGCCGGGCGCCAGACGCTCTCTTTTGCCCCTACCGATGTCTCCTACCTCGTCCACACTCTGGTAGATACCTTCCACGCGACTGCCACCGCCAAGGGTCTGAGCCTTAACTTCAGTGGTCCTGCAGCCCTCACGATTCAGACCGACGCTGACAGCCTGACCCAAATTCTGCTCAACCTGCTTGAAAACGCCATGGCCTATACAGAGCAGGGGAGCATTGATATTGCGCTGACCGCCACCTCCGATCACATCTGCTTCAAAATTAGCGATACCGGCCGGGGGATTCCCCCCGAACATCTGCCCTACATCTTCCAACCCTTCTATCGCGCCGACGCGTCCCGCAGCCAGAACGACGGCAGCGTCGGTTTGGGACTGGCCCTCACCCGTGAGTTGGTGCACCTACTCGGCGGCAGCATCGAGGTCACCAGCCAGCCTCAAGTCGGCACGACTTTCGCCCTCACCTTGCCTGCCGAGCTGAAATAGCCTGTGAAAT
Source organism: uncultured Anaerolineales bacterium (assembly GCA_964439175.1). GTDB lineage: Bacteria > Chloroflexota > Anaerolineae > 4572-78 > NAK82 > CAYTNQ01. The sequence goes on from CAYTNQ010000201.1 coordinate 5,767, forward strand.
GTACCCCTAGACGCAATACCGTTCAAATAAAGCCACGTCGTAGGGACAGGGCTTGCCCCTGTCCTACCAGGGCAACCGCAAGGATTGCCCCTACGAATCGGGCAACCACGCTATTTGAAAAGTATTGCCCCTAGACGAAAAATGGTTGACACAGGTCGTAAACTGTTATAAACTAGCATCAGGCGACATAGCTACCCCATTTAGTCCTCTTACTGGTTTCCTTATGAACCAAGCGCTACGTGGAGCTCGAGGCTCACGAACAGGGATCCGGTCGTCTGGCCGTTCGGGCACCAAGAGATGCCCACATTGCTCCACCCGGATATTACATGCTTTTCCTTCTCAACGAGGACGGCATACCCTCTGAAGCAGAGTTCGTCTACCTGCCCGTCCCGTCTCTGATATGAGGCTGCGCCAAAGGCCTGGCATTGAAATACTTTTGTAAGATTCAGGGTATAAAATGTATTTGTAACTCAAACGAGGGCAAAAGTCATTTGGCGAGGATGAGCTATGTCCCAACCTATCCCTCTATTGACTCAGGCCCCAACATCGACGGATACACTGCCGCTGTTACCTGAGCAAACCTTCTTACCCGATGCCTATCGCCTGCCCGAAGGCACAGTACGTGCGCCTGTCGCCGGCATCCTCCCTCGCGTAGTCTTTATCGAAGTCACCAACCGCTGCAACTTGCTGTGCGAGACCTGCCCACGCACTTACTTAACCCGTGAGCCGCTGAAAACCCTTTCCTTTGATGAGTTTGTGTTTATCGTCGAGCAATTCCCTGAATTGCGTCGGGCTACACTCCACGGTATCGGAGAACCATTGCTTAATCAGGAATTGCCCCAAATGATCCGCTACTTGAAACGGCGCAGCGTTCAGGTACTTTTTAACTCCAATGGGACTCTGCTGACACCGAGGTGGCAGGAAGAGCTGGTCCACAGTGACCTGGATGAGTTTCGCTGTTCGATCGACGGTGCAAGAGCGGAAACCTATGCCCGTATCCGCGGGGCCGATGTACTGTACAAGATTGAGAAGGGACTGGCTGGGCTGGTCGAGACCAAAGCCCGCCTGAAAGCAGACAAGCCTCGGATCTCTATCTGGTGCGTAGCTACTAAGGAGAACTTATCTGAGCTGCCAGACCTGGTGCGGCTGGCAGCCAGGCTGGGCGTGCCTGAGGTCTACTTGCAGCGGATGACCTTCTTTGCCCAAGAGCCGGAGCAGCAATACGGTATGGCCCGACGAGGCCGGGCCATCTTCGGCCAAGACTTCGAGGATCAGGAAAAGATCATCGCTGAATGTGAGGCCCTTAGCGCCGAGCTCGGTATTGATTTCCGCGCGGCGGGCGCCCGGGATCCGCGTAACAGTCTGGCGGCGGCCCGATCCTCAGAGACGAGGCCCTGGCAGGCATGCATGCGCCCATGGACAACTGCTTATGTCACCGCTAACGGCAACTGCCTGCCTTGCTGCATCTCTCCCTTTTCCACCAACGACTATGAGAGCCTGATCCTCGGCAATTTGTTCGAACGGCCCTTTACCGAAATGTGGAATGATTATCTCTATCGCAGATTCAGGGCTGATTTTCTCAGCGAGCGCCCTCACAAAGCCTGCGCCAGTTGCGGTGTGTACTGGAGTTTGTGATAGATGTGGCCCTCACTGCTTATCCTCAAGGACATTGCAGGCAACAATGCAGCAAGCGTTTGACCAACAGACACAAAATTGGCCACACTACAACCAATCGACCGGCGGGAAACTGCGCCGTGCTGTCATCTTACACCCCCTGACGCTGCTTGATTTCTCGCCTGCGATGGTCGAGCAAGCCCGTCGCCGCTGTGCCGGCCTGGACGTGACTTTGGTGTGCACTGACGTTGACCAGATTCTGGCGCTCCTGGGCCGTTTTGTCCATTTTATTGCAACGAAAGAAAGGGTGAAAAATGGGTTATTCTGTCGGCATCGGACTCACCAATGACTGCAATTTGCACTGCGCTCATTGTTATCGGGACACTGACCGCATCGACCATATCAGCCTGGCCCAGATTCAACACATCTGCCAGTCTATCCCCGTTGATGCCATAGGTATGGGCACAGGGGAAAACGTCCTCAATCCCGAGTTCGCATCCATCGTGCGTTACCTGCATAAACGCAACATCAAACTCAGTATTGCCTCAAATGGCTACAGCCTGACCACTGTTCCTGACGACGTATTGTGTGCCTTTCACGATGTAGAAGTCTCGATTGACTTTGCGACTGAAGCTGAGCAGGACGCCTTTCGGGGAGCGGGGAACTGGTCACTGGTGCACCAGGCTATAGAGCGCTGCCAAACATTGGGCATCGAGGTCTCGATCCTGGCGACGCTGATGCGCAACAACTACCGCCAAATGGACAAATTGGTCC
>CAYTNQ010000202.1:0-8145 GCA_964439175.1 uncultured Anaerolineales bacterium
GCCACAGCAGCCAGGGCAGTAGCAGCGGGGGGTGGGGGATGACGATCTCCCGGCGGGCCGCCATACGCAGCAGCCAGGCGACCAGGATCAGCCCCAGCAGCGCCTCCATCCCCCCCACCTGGACACCGCCAATCCCCAGGCTTACCAATGGGCTGAAGGGGATAAGAAGAATAAGGCTGACCAGCCCCCACACCGGGCGCAGCAGGATGAGAATAGCGGCTATCGTCCCCAGCAGCCCGACGGCTGCTATAGGGAGCGGTAACCAGGCCAGGCCGGCGCCGATGATTAGTAGGGCAATGAGCAAGCCGATCACCCGATGAAAAGAGGTGACAAGAGGCCAGGCAGCGAGTCGGCTGGCAAGAGCGACGTACCCAAAGGGTGAAGAATTCAGATTACGTCCGTCCTTTCCATGGGCGATTTCGATTGTAGCATGGCGGTTTGGGGGTGTCAAACAGAAGTGCTCAGGGCCTTACCCCAGTTTTGACCTTCGGCCGGGTAACTTACTGGGTTTCGTTGCTTCGCCCAATGGCGGCCTGAGCAGTGGGGCGTACCTTGAGACTAATCCTCCCTTCACGTTGAGTGCGGGCACCTGGTATCACGTGGCGGGTGTTTTTGATGCGGAGGGGAGAACCCTGGCTATCTACGTGGATGGGAATTTGGTGGCCGCCCGTTCGGTCACATACGACCGCATCCACATCTCGTCTGCGCCGTTTATGCTGGGTGCTAACGTGAAAAGTGGTGAGGTGGTTCAACACTTTGATGGTCAACTTGACGATTGGCGGGTCTACAATCGTGCCCTGACTGAGCGTGAAATTGAAGACTTGATGGCTCTCGCACCCTGACACCTAAGTCGATTGATGGGCCGCAACGTTAACCGAAATAGCCGCTCTAATGTCTGTTGAGTTACTTACACCCAAAGTAGCTGAAACGGCCACGCCGACCCGACATCCACCTATGTTATATCTGGTTATGGCGTAACCTCTCTTTGACTTTCCCTTCCCCCTGAAGTATACTCCCACTCTGTATCTCCCCATCAAAGGAGCTTCGGCGTCCCGTTGAAAACCCGTCACCTTATCGCATCGTTGCTTTTGCTGACGATATTGTTGCTCCAGCCGTCGCCGGTTGCCGGACAGGATGGCTTCCCCGACGTGTGTCTGAAAGACCCTAACCAACTCTTGCAGAATTGCGGTTTCAACAACGGGCTGGACGGCTGGCGGCCCTTCGTCGAGAGTGGTGACGTCAGCATCAACACCATTGATGGCGGTGCCTGCCATTCCCCTCTGTGCCCGGCTGCTTATATGGTATCGAATGGTGCGTTCGTGGCCGGGCTGTACCAGCAGGTGTCCGCTACGCCCGGGACCACGTATTGGGCCAACGTCACCTGGCTGGTGTACGAGCCAGCCGGGAAGATGGATAACACCGTGGGGCGCCGCGTCGGTATTGACCCCACTGGCGGCACCGACCCCACTTCGCCAGCAGTCGTCTGGAGCCAGGATCTGTGGCATACTTTCCAAAGCTGTGAGTTCAAGATCTGTCCCGAGCTCCAGGTCTCGGCTGTTGCCCAGAACTCAACCATCACCGTGTTTGTGCGCATCGAGGATACCTGGAAAAATCGCCGCAATGAGTTCCCCTCCGTGCCGGACACCTTCTTCCAGATGGAGGAGCAATTCTGGATTGACGACGTGGGGCTCATACCTACAAATGCGGTGCCTACTCCAACCTCAGAACCGCCCACGCCCACCCCCATTCCGCCGACGGCCACCCCGATCCCGCCCACGCCAACGTCTGTTGTGCCCACCGACACCCCGCTACCGCCGACCGGGACACCCACGCCTACGGTGCAGCTTCTTGAGGCATCGTCCACCGAACCGGTGGCCATGGCTCAGGCCGGTACGCCGACGCCAGTACCACCTACTCCTACCTCTACGTTCACACCATCGCCCACGCTCACGCCCTTGCCTCCCACCCCGACCCGGACTCCATCCCCCACGCGGACAGCGACGCCCGCGCCTTTGCTGCCCGATGCTATGGGATTGGTGGGAGGTGGGGCGCTTTGCCTGGGTGGGGCCGGCCTGGCAGTGATCCTGGCCGTGGGGGCCTTTCTCTTCTGGCTCTACCGTCTGGGTACCTCAGAGGAATTGGAAGATGAGGAATCGGGAATCGGGGAATCAGGGGATCAGGAAATCTGATAACTGGAAGCAATGTCTTTATTAACCGATTCCCGATTCCCTGATTCCCTGACTCCCGGACCGCCTATATCACCGTTGACTTTTGTCTCCCCATCATATATACTCACGGCAGGTCGCCGACATGTAGTTGCTGATTGTTCCTTGAGTACTCATGTGTTTGCCTCTATGATTGTAGAAAGGTTTAAAGGAGGCAGTGATGCTGGATAGAATTACTTACGATCCTGCTGTTTTGGGTGGTAAGCCCATTATCAAAGGAACTCGCATATCGGTTCAGTTCATCCTTGAGTTGTTGGCAGCCGGGATGAGTATTGATGAGATACTGGCAGAGTATCCCCATCTGACCCGTGAGGATGTACTGGCAGCCATCGACTACGCTGCCAAGACAATCGCTGGTGAGGAAATTATTGTGGCCTTTCCTCAGAGTGCTCATAGTGGGGCAGCCAGGTGAGATTTATTGCTGATGAGAATGTCGCTGGCTTCGTCATCCAGTCATTAGTGGACGCTGGTCACGATGTGGTCAGCGTCCATGACGTTAAATTGACTGGCGCGCCGGATGATGCGATTATTCGTTTTGGGAAATCCGCTAGCGCTTCTGCCTTGATAGGAGCAGCTTCGTGACTGTCCAGCTTCAATGTGCTCGCTGCGCAACCGTTTATCCTGTTGATCAGGTACGTTATGTGTGTGACTGCGGCGGCCTCCTCGACGTGAGCCACGACCTGGAGGCGCTGCGCCCGGAGGTGAACCGCCATCTCTTCGACGGGCGGCTGGAGGGCGCGCCCACGCCTGACGTCGCGCCGACCATCAACAGCGGCGTGTGGCGTTATCGTGAATTGATTCTGCCTGTCACGGCAGATGCGATTGTCAGCCGGCCGGAAGGGAATACCCCGCTCTATCACCATCCCCGCCTGGCTAACTGGGCCGGCCTGGACGCTCTCTACTTGAAGCACGAGGGCGAGAATCCGACCGGTTCCTTTAAGGACCGAGGTATGACCGTGGGGGTGACCCAGGCGCGGCTGCTGGGAGCACAGGCCGTGGCCTGCGCCAGTACCGGCAATACCAGCGCCTCGCTGGCTGCCTATGCGGCTCTGGCCGGAATCCCGGCGATTGTCTTCATTCCCGCCGGTAAAATCGCTGCTGGCAAGCTGGCCCAGGCATTGGCTTATGGCGCCCATACCTTGCAGGTGGCGGGTGATTTCGACGATGCCATGCGGTTGGTCCGCCAGGTTTGCGACGAGTTAAACGTGTATCTGCTCAACTCGCTCAATCCTTTCCGGCTGGAAGGACAAAAGAGCATCGTCTTTGAAATTGTGCAGGGCTTTCGCTGGGGACCGCCAGACTGGATAGTGCTGCCGGCCGGCAACTTGGGCAACACGGCAGCCTTTGGCAAAGCTCTCTACGAACTGAAGCAACTGGGCTTGATTGACCGTGTGCCCCGCGTAGCGGCGGTCCAGGCGGCCGGGGCCAATCCCTTTTACCAGAGCTTTCGGAAGGGCTTCCGCGAGCGGGTCACCGTGCAGGCCGAGACAGTGGCTACGGCTATCCGCATCGGTGCACCGGTCAGCTACGAGCGGGCCATCCGCACCATGGGCTGGACCGACGGGTTGGTGACACAGGTCAGCGACGCTGAGATTATGGACGCCAAAGCCATGGTGGACGGAGTGGGCATCGGATGCGAGCCGGCCTCGGCGGCGGCCGTGGCCGGGGCGCGCAACCTGGTGGCCGAAGGGACCATCCGCCCCGACCAGACGGTGGTCGCTGTGCTGACCGGCAATTTGCTCAAAGACCCTGCAGCCACCGTTGCCTATCACACCGGCGAGTGGCCGGATGCGGCCTACGCCAATCATCCTCTCTCCGTGCTGGCTGAGATGGACGCGGTGCGGCAGGTGCTTGAGGATGTGGTCAGATAAAGGACGGAAGACGAAGGACGAAGGACGAATAGTGAAGGACGAAGGACGTATGACGAATGACATATAATGCCGAAACTTCTTGGCCAGTCCGCCATTTTTCATCCTTCGTCTTCCGTCTTTCGTCCTGATTAGGAGGGCATAAATTATGCAGGAGAAACTCCGTGCAGGCATATTAGGCGCCACGGGCACTGTGGGCCAGCGCTTTGTGGAGTCGTTGGCCGGCCACCCCTGGTTCGAATTGACAGCGTTGACAGCATCCGAGGCCTCGGCAGGACGAAAATACAGTGATGCCTGTCGCTGGCTGCTGTCGTCCGACATTCCGGCCGGCGTGGCCGATATGGTCGTGCGCGAAACAGTCCCGACTATTGATTGTGATGTCGTCTTCTCGGCGTTGCCGGGCGACCAGGCCGGGTCAGTAGAGGAAGCTTTTGCCGCTGCCGGTTACGGCGTGTTCAGTAACGCCAGCGCTCACCGCCGGGACCCCGACGTGCCGCTCCTCATCCCCGAAGTCAACCCCGACCACCTGGCGCTCGTCGCCGCTCAGCAGGCCAGGCGGGGGTGGAAGCGAGGGTTCATCGTCACCAACCCCAATTGCTCGGCGGTGATGTTGACCATGGCGTTGGCTCCTCTGCATGCTACCTTTGGTTTGCGCTCGGTTTTGGTCAGTACTATGCAAGGGCTGTCGGGGGCCGGCTATCCGGGCGTGCCCTCTCTCGATGCGCTGGATAACGTGATTCCCTTCATTGGGGGTGAAGAGGAAAAGCTGTCCTTTGAACCGCGCAAGATGCTGGGCAAGCTGAATGAGGGAGAGGTTAAACTGGCTGGTTTCGCCATCAGCGCTCATTGCAATCGGGTGCCGGCGCGCGAAGGACACCTGGAGACAGTATCGATAGCCTTGGCGCGTCCGGGCACACCTCAAGAGATCATTAGCACCTGGCGCGATTGGCGTCCTTTGCCCCAGCAGTTGGGCCTGCCCACCGCTCCCCAGCCGGCCATTGTGGTTCGCCCCGAGCCGGATCGCCCCCAGACGCGCCTGGATCGGGACGCCGGTCGGGGGATGGCAGTCAGCGTGGGGCGCGTTCGCTCCTGCGATGTTCTTGACATAAAGTTTATCATATTGGGTCACAACACCATTCGCGGCGCAGCCGGGGCCTCAGTGCTCAACGCCGAATTGATGCTCGCGCAGGGGATGCTAAGCATGTAGTACGCAATACGCAGCACGCAACACGCAATATGCAGTACGTACTAATGATCCATTGCATATTGCATATTGCGTACTGCGTATTGCGTCTTCTTGGAGGATTACTTGATGTACCTCAAAGGGACTCTTGCCGACTGGCTGGACGACCGGATTGTCTATCGCAACCTGGTGCCGGCAGACTTTAGCCTACCATCACTACAAGACGTATGGGAGGAAATTGGTCTGGAAGTATTCCGGGTGCCCCGCAAGACGGAGCCAGCTTACGCGGCGGCCGTTTTCCGTTTTTTGGAATCAGCCCAGGCCGCGCGAGGTGCGCCGCCGTTGCGAAACCTGCTTTTCATCGGCGACACGCAGATGAACGACGGAACGGCAGCCCGTAACCTGGGGTTTCATCGGCCGCTGCGCGGCTTTATCGGCGCTGACCGCCTGGACGAACCCGAACGGGTGAGTTACGATGAGCCGTTAATGATCGCCAACCGATGGGAGCGCTTGGCGGATTTCCCGGACTGGGTTCAACGCGAAGGGCTGGTCTGCGACGAGCGGGCGGCGCTGCTGATAGACATAGACAAGACCTTCATCGGTGCCCGGGGGCGCAACGACCGGGTGATTGACGCTGCGCGGGTGGCTGCCGTTCGACAGACGGCCGAGGAGTCGCTGGGAGGCAACTTTGACGAGGTGGCCTTTCGTACCGTCTACGATCAACTGAACAGGCAACGCTACCACTATTTCACCGGTGACAATCAGGATTACCTGGCTTACATCTGTCTGATGGTAGTAGGAGGCGTCTTCCCGGCTGATGAGTTGTGGGCGGAATTGCAAGCAGAGCGTTTGACTGGTTTTACCCAGTTCGTCACCCTTTGCGACACTCGCCGCCAGAGTATGGAGGAGGGGCTATCCCAGGCTCACCGCGAGGTGACGGCCAATGTGCGCCAGGGTGACCCGACTCCGTTCAAGAGTTTTCGCTATCGCGAGTATTTTACCACGGTAGAGCGGATGGATTGTCTGCCCGACGACACGTCCCAAGCGGATTTGCTGGGAGGTGAGATTCTCATTACCGGAGAGGTGGGGCGAGTCGCCCAGCGTCTGTCGGAGATGGGCGTGCTGACTTTCGGCATCTCTGACAAGCCAGACGAAGCCTCGCTGCCGCCGAAAACATCGACGGCGGAGGGAAAACAACCAATTCACCGCGTTCAAATGAAGGTGGTGGGCTAATACAAGGCAACAGATTGGACAAAATTATGGGATTAGTGTATTATATTTTTTTGGACTATGCAAAGGAGGCGTAAGCTTTGGCAAATACTAGATCGGCAATCAAGCGCGCGCGCCAGAATGAAAAGCGGCGTATACCCAATCGAATCTACCGTTCATCTGCTCGTACTCACGTCAAGAAAGTACGGCGTCTGATTGATGCTGGTGATCTCGAACAGGCCGAGCTTCAGGTTGTCTCGGCCATCAGTGCGCTGGATAAAGCCGCACAAAAGGGCGTCATTCACAAAAACAATGCAGCGCGGCGCAAGTCGCGATTGGTCAAGCTTTTGCGGAAAGCTCAAGCTGCTCAGTAGAAGAACTATCAGTGCCAGGTAGGTGAAAATCAACCGGGCTCGCCGGGGGTGGCGCGTCGCCGGTTGTTTTCCTTTTGGAAGAGCTGAACGTCTCCCTGATTCTGTCTCCGAAATTCATTGACAGTCCCAATGGTCAGTGCTATAATAGAATCGGCTTTGGATATATATCGTCCGCTCTGCTGTTTGTCGCCGTAGACCAATAGTGAAAGGCGGTTGTTTATTTTGACTCTGGCTCTCGCCCCGTGGCCAATGTGGTCCCAGACGAGATGCCTGGCCCACAGCGGCCTGGTCAAAGTTAGGGAAGAGAGGCGTTGTGCTTTGGAAGCATAACGCTTTTTCTTTTTGGTGTGGATAGGCGGGAGATCGTTTCCCGTCCCCAATCAAAATATTTCAAAAAGGAGGCAAGCTTATGTTCGGAGGGTACTGTAATCGGATAGCCTGGGTTGATTTGACGACGGGTGCAGTTGAGTACAAGCCGGTTGATGAAAACGACGCTCGCAAATACGTTGGCGCTCGGGGTCTGGGGGTCAAGTACGTCTTCGATAATGGCCCTGAAGTAGATCCTCTCTCGCCTGACAACTTTCTCTGCTTTATGACCGGGCCGCTGAGTGGCACCGACGCAAAGATGAGCGGCCGCATTGCAGTGGTGACCAAATCTCCTCTCACTGGCACGGTGACCGACTCGCATCACGGTGGCTGGAGTGGAGCGCGGCTTAAGTGGGCTGGACTGGATGGCATCGTTTTCAAAGGCAAGGCATCCAAGCCAACCTCTGTCTTCGTTGAGAATGGGGAGGTAAAGCTGGAAGATGCTTCGGACTTGTGGGGCAAGGGCGTGCATGATACCGTCAAGGCCGTGTTCGACAAGTACGGCGAGGGTGACCTGAGTGTCATGGCCATCGGCCAGGCAGGTGAGAATCTGTCGCGCTTTGCCTGCATTGTCAACGAGGATGATCGCGCCTCGGGCCGGGGTGGCACTGGCTGCGTGGCTGGTAGCAAGAACCTGAAGTGTGTCATTGTGCGCGGCAAGCACGATGACCGGCCGCGACCATCGAAGAAAGAAGAGTTCAAGGAGGCGGACAGGGCAGCTCTGGCTCAGATCATGGACGAGCGCGTGGTCACAGCGCCCCGCAAAGGCGGGCTATCGGTCTATGGCACCAACGTCCTGATGAACATGATGAATGCGATCGGGGCTATGCCGACTAAGAATTCTCAGATCACCTACTTCGAGCCTCACGAGGCCATCAGTGGCGAGCGGGTCAAAGAGACCATTCTGGTGAATGATCCCA